>DASWRZ010000322.1:0-17525 GCA_036402935.1 Actinoplanes sp. | reverse complement strand
CGCCGGAACTGGGTGTGCCGCTTGTGGGGCACCTCGCCGACGCTGCGGTAGTAGGGCATCATTGCCTCCACCTGATGAAATACGACATAGCGGACGTGGTTGTCCGCCTCTCGCAGCGTCCATTAGGTTCGGTTTCGTGTCAACGCTCGTGCCGCCGCTCTTCACCGGGCTCGTCGATGACGCCTCCTTGCTCCCGCCCAGCTACATCGGGCTGACCGACGCGGTCGTCAAGGACGGCGAGCATCGCGCCGCCTGGTACGCCGGGCTGCTCGGTCCGCTGCTCGTGCCGGCCTCCATGGTCGGCGCCGACCTCGCCGCCCGGGAGCTGCCGGTCGCCTTGGTCGGTGACGTCGCGGTCGGCGCGGTCGTCGTCGCGGTGGAGAAACTGCGCGCGGCCGGCGCCGACGTCCGCCACCTCGAGGTGGCGGTGTCCCGCCGGGGCGAGGATCCCCAGCCCGGCCTGGCCGACCTGCGCGCGCTCGCCGGGCACGACGCCGACCTGCAGGTGTACGCCGAGATCCCGCTGAGCTGGGGCCTGCTCGGCGCGCTGGACGTCGTCGCCGAGGCGCGGGCCGCCGGGTTACGGATCGCCCCGAAGTTCCGGGTCGGCGGCCTCGCCGCCGAACTGTTCCCCACACCGGTCGAACTCGCCGCGGTGATCTGCTCCTGCCGCGACCGGGAACTGCCCTTCCGGCTGGCCGCCAGCCTGCGCCACGCGATCCGGCACACCGACCCGGAGACCGGCTTCACCCACCACGGTTTCCTCAACGTGGTCGCCGGTGCGGCGCTGGCCGGCGACGGCGGCGAGGTGGCCGAGGTGGCCGAGGCGCTGGCCGCGACCCATCCGCTGCCGCTGGTCGAGCCGGCTCGCAGCCGACGGGACGACCCGCGGCCGTTCTTCGTCGGCTTCGGCGCGGCCAACGTGGTGGAACCGCTGACCGAGCTGGTGCGGCTCGGCCTGATCAACGGCGGCTACGAGTGAGCCTCTACGGCATCGAGAACCTGCCCTACGGGGTCTTCAGCGGCGCGGACGGGACCCGCCGGGTCGGCGTACGTCTGGGGTCCGGCGTTGTTGATCTCTCGCCGCTGGGCGGTCTGTTCGCGGCCGGGACTCTGCACCCGCTGCTCGCGGCCGGCCGGCCGGCGTGGACTGCCGCGCGCGGCGAGGTGGTCGCCCACATAGCCGCCGGCGCCGACCGGACACCGCTCGACGAGGTGACCCTGCATCTGCCGTTCGAGGTCGCCGACTACACCGACTTCTACTCCTCGGAGCAGCACGCGCTCAACGCCGGGCAGATCCTGCGGCCGCAGTCACCCGGGCTCCCGTCGAGCTGGCGGCGGCTGCCGATCGGCTATCACGGCCGCTCGGCCACCGTGGTCGCCTCCGGCACCCCGATCGAGCGGCCGTCCGGGCAGCTCGCCGACGGCGTCTTCGGTCCCTCCCGGCGGCTCGACATCGAGGCCGAGGTCGGTTTCGTGGTCGGCGTGCCCGGCCGCCGGGTGCGCACGACCGATTTCGCCGAGCACGTCTTCGGGATCGTGCTGCTCAACGACTGGTCGGCCCGCGACATCCAGGCGTTCGAATATCGGCCGCTCGGCCCGTTCCTCGGCAAGTCGTTCGCCACCTCGATCTCGCCCTGGGTGGTGCCGCTGGAGGCGCTCGCTCCGGTTTCGCCGGTGCCTCAAGACCCACCGCCGCACGACTACCTGCGGCCGCCCGGCCCCGGTTTCGACCTGCGGCTGACCGTCGACTGGAACGAGACCCGGGTCTCGTCGCCCCCGTTCGCCGGCATGTATTGGACCGCGGCCCAGCAGCTGGCCCACCTGACCAGCAACGGCGCATCGGTGCGCACCGGCGACCTCTACGCCTCGGGGACCGTGTCCGGGCCGTCCCGCGACCAGGTCGGATCCTTCCTCGAGCGGACCTGGAACGGCACCGAGCCGATCAAGCTGGCCGACGGCAGCACCCGCGGCTTCCTGCTCGACGGCGACCGGGTCACGATCGGCGGCACCACGATCGGCGCGGCCGGCGTCGAAATCGGCCTGGGCTCGGTCTCCGGGACGGTCTCGGTCTCCGGGACGGTTCTGCCGGCGGCCCCGTAGCGATAGGGTCACGCTATGTCGACGGTAGCGGTGACCCGGACGATCGACGCGCCGGTCGAGGTGGTCTGGCGCGTGGTCACCGACGTGCCCGGGCGGGCCGGATGGCTCTCCGCGGTGCGGCGGGCCGAACTGCGCACCCCGGGTCCGTTCCGGGCCGGCACGGTCTGGGCCGAGACGCGTACGGCGGCCGGCGGTGACCCGGTCACCGAGGAGTTCCGGGTGATCGAGGCCGTCGAACCGGAACGGTTCGTGGTCAGCTCGCCCGGCATCGGCGCCGACTACCGGATGACCTACACCTTCGTGCCGCACCGAGGCGGCACGCTGGTCACGGTCGTCCAGGACGGCACGCCGACCGCGCCGGCCGGACGGTTCCTGTCCTGGATCCTCGGCGCCCTGGCGGCCGAGACGGCCTCCTCGGCCCTGCGCCGCGACCTGGACGATCTGGCCGAGGCGGCCTGAATTACCCTGCTCCGAATGGGCCGGATGTGGGTGCGATCGCTGCCGGCGGTCGTGCTGGCCGCGGCCGCACTGCTGATCGGCTGGCGGGTGCTCGCCCCGGCCGAGGTGCTCGCGCCGGTCACCGCCCCCCTCGCGTCACCCTCCACGCACACGCCGGGGGTGACCGGAAAGACCGCGATGGCGCCGCTGATCGTCGACGGGCTGGTGCGCGTCTTCGCCTCCCGGCGCCAGGTGCGGGCCGACGCGCCGGTCGACGGCAAGACGACGTACACCGCGGTCTGGTCGTATCGGCGCTGGCCGCAACAACTCTCCGGGGTCGTGGCGTCCGGGCGCACGGTAATCACCCGCTGGTCGGACGGCGACCTGGTCGCGATCGACGGCCGCACCGGCAAGATCGCCTGGCGGACCTCCGGCCCGCCGGCGCCCGCCTTCGACGGCCACCGGACCGGCGCCTCGACCGTCTGGGCGCCGGCCGGGCTGCACGTCACCCCCGGATCGGTGCTGGTCACGGCCGGGTCCAGCCTGATTGCGTACGCGGTGAGCACCGGCACCCGCCTCTGGACGACCACCGCCTGCGGATCGGGTTTCGTCACGACCGGCGGGGCGTACGTGTGCCCGGCCGGCGCCGTCGACACCGCAACCGGCCGTCCGGTCCCGTCGTGGCCGATAGGCCCGTGGACGCCGTCGGCCTGCGACGCGGCCTCGTCCGGCTGTCCGGCCATGCGTGACTCGATGGGCCATCCGTGGTCGGCCGCCGCCCTCCGACCGGCGGTGTCGCTCGCCGACCCGCGCGTGTCCTTCACCGCGCCGCACGGCGATCAGCTGCTGGGCTTCTGGCAGGGCCGCGCCATCATCCTGACCTCGGGTCGCCACCTGCAGGAAACCAACCCGCTCACCGGCGAGGTGGCCGTCGACTTCCCCTTGGCCGTCGGTACCGAGACGCTGGACTGGAAGCCCGGCCTCTTCGAGATCGCCGACGGCTACGTGGCCGTCGAACGGCTGGCGGCGAACGGCCCACCCGGCCCGGACGCCCCCGACCACTACTTCACCCAGGAGACGGTCATCGTCGCCGCACTCTGAGCGGCCGCAGAGATCTGGAGTTGCCTCGACTCCCGCGATCATGGAGCGGTCCGCCGGCCGGGCGACTTCCGATCGGTAGTCTTCGCCGCATGGGACAACCTGTGGTCGTGCTCGGCGGGATCGTGATGGGGGAGTCGGTCCGGTGGCATGACGGGGTCCTCTGGTTCTCGGACTGGGGCGCCGGCGAGGTCGTGCGGGTCGTCGGCGGAAAGGCCGAGGTCGTGCGGCGGGTCGAGGGGCTGCCGTTCTGTCTGGAGTGGACGCCCGGCGGTGAGTTGCTGGTCGTCGAGGGGCGGCAGGCGGTGATCACCCGGGGTGGGCAGCGGTGGGCCGATCTGAGTGGGGTCGACGGCGTGCACCCGTGGAACGACATCGTGGCCGACTCGCGGGGAAACGTGTTCGTCAACAACATCGGCTACGACTTTCCGGGCGGGGAGGAGCAACCCGGGATCATCGCCGTGGTCGGGGCGGACGCGGTGGCCCGGACCGTTGCGGGCGGTCTCCGGTTTCCGAACGGGATGGCGATCACCCCGGACGACTCGACGCTGATCGTGGCCGAGTCGCATGCCGGGCGGCTCACGGCGTACGAAATAGACGCTGATGGCTCGCTGAGCCGGCGACGGCTCTGGGCGGCCGTCGAAGGGTCGGCGCCGGACGGCATCTGTCTCGATCCGAGCGGCGCAGTGTGGTACGCCGACGTGCCCAACCGGCAGTGCGTCCTTGTGCGCGAGGGCGGCGAGGTTCTCCGAAGGGTCGTGTTCGAGGACGGGGCGTTCGACTGTGCGCTCGGCGACGACGGGACGCTCTATACGGTGACCGCCGACTACACCGATCGGCAGATGTTCGCCCGGCGCACCGGCAAGCTGCACGCCACCGCGGTCAACCCAGCGTGAGCAGCAGGGCCGACCACGCCATCTCGGCCGCGCCGGCGATCGGGCCGTCGTCGCCCAGCGCGGCCGGCACGATCGGCGGCGGGTCGTCGCGGCGGTAGGCCATCAGCCCGGCCAGGTAGGCGCTGTGCAGCTCGTCGGAAGCCGCGGTGAGCAGGTCGACGCCGAGGCCGCCGAGCGTGACCAGATCGGCGTCGACGCCGTTGACCAGGCCCGCTATGCCCCGGCCGAGGTTGCGCGCGACCGAGACTACGGCCGGGCGCTCCCGCCCGGTCGGTGACGCGATCACGCGACGGGCGAAGGTGACCTGGTCGCGCGGGGTCGGCCGGCCCAGGAGGCGGGCCAGGGCGGAACCGTCCACCGCCGTACCCCAGCAGCCGTGCGCACCGCACGGGCAGGCGACCGCCGGGTCGCCGAACGGCATGTGCCCGAACTCGCCGGCCGCACCGGTGGCGCCGATCAGCACGTTGCCGTGGTCGACGACGGCGCCGCCGAGGCCGGCCTCGATGCGCAGGTGCAGGGCGACCGCGGCGCCGGACGCGGCGCCCCGGCGGGACTCGGCCGACGCGGCCAGCGTGGCGTCGTTGCCGGCCACGAAGAGGCCGGGCCACAGCGTACGCAGGTCGACGTCGCGCCACTTCAGGTTGGCCGCGTCGAGGCGAAGACCGGGCGACACCGTGCCGGGTGCCGAGAGGCCGAGCGCGCGTGGGCGGCCCGCGTACCGGTCCCGGAAGTCGCCGATCGCGGCCGTGAGCGGCGCGGCGACCTCGGCCCACGCGGCGCCGTCGTGCTCCTCGCCCGTCGTGGCCAGGACGTTGCCGCCCAGCTCGACCACCTGGACCCGCCACACCTCCTGGGTGATCTCGGCGGCCAGCACGAGCGGCCCGTCGGGGTGCGGAACCAGCATGGTCGTCGGGCGGCCCCGCCCGCCGCTGCGCGCCGCCGGAACCTCGGCCAGCAGCTCCGCTTCGGTCAATCGGGAGACGATCTCCGTGGCCGCGCCGGTGCCGACACCGAGTAGCCGGGCCGCATCTGCCCTGGTCACGCCGGGGTGGGCGTGCGCGACCCGGAGCAGTTCGGTTGAGCGCGTCGTCACAGGTGCTCCGTTCCCTTCTTTTGCTCTGAGTCAGAGCTTATTCTGCGGTCATGCACCTGAACCGGCCGGCACTGACCGTTCTCGGCGTCTCCGCCTTCTTCTACGTCACCGCCGAGACACTCCCGGTCGGCCTGCTTCCGCAGATCGCCCATGGTCTCAAAGTCGACCAGGCCTCGGTGGGTCTGCTGCTCACCAGCTACGCCGTAGTGGCCGGGCTCAGCACCATCCCGCTCACCGCGCTGACCATGCGCGTGCCCCGCCACCTGCTGATCGCGGCCACCGTGGCGATCTTCGCGGTCTCGCAGGGCTTCGCCACCTTCGCGCCGACCTTCCTCACGCTCGTGCTCGCCCGGCTGATCAGCGCACTCGCCCACGGCGTCTTCTGGTCGGTGCTCGCGCCGGTCGCCGCGCGGCTGGCGCCGCCCGGCCAGTCCGGCAAGGCGACGGCGCTGGTCTTCGTCGGCAACTCACTGGCCATCGTGCTCGGGGTCCCGTTGGGTACGGCGTTGGGACAGTGGCTCGGCTGGCGCGTCGCGATCGGGGCGATGGCGGTGGGCGGAGTTTTGAGCGTGGTGGTGCTGCTCCGGGTGTTGCCGGCGTTGCCCGCGCTGCCGCACGACCTGGCCGCACGTCCCGCAGAGTCGTTGCGGGCGGCCCTGCGCGTCTTCGGCAACCGCAAAGTCGCGCTGCTCTGTGGAATCACGACCGTGATGGTGATCGGACATTTCGCCGCCTACACCTATCTGGCGCCCCTCGCTCTGCGCGACGGCGGGCTGCAGGGGCTCTCGTTGAGTGCGCTGCTGCTCGGCTTCGGGGCGGCGGGACTCGTGAGCAACTTCCTGATCGGGCGGCACATCGACCGGCGGCCGGGGGTCCTGCTGGCCGGGGTGCTGGGGATCATGGCGGTGGCGGTCGCGCTGCTCGCGCCCCGACTCGGTGTGGTACCGACGTGGATCTGCACGTTGCTGTGGGGTGGCGCGTTCACGGCTATTCCGGCGTGTCTGCAGGCGACCGTGCTGCGGGTGGCGCCACGGGCCCGGGATGCGGCGTCGGCCATGTACGTGGTCGCTTTCCAGATCGGCATCGGGAGCGGGGCGTTCCTGGGCGAGCGCCTCGTACGGGCCGGCCTGCTCGGATGGCTGCCGGTGCTGACCGCGGTGCTGGCCCTGGCCGCTTGCGTGGCGGTGGTGTTCGCGCGGCAGGTCTTCCCGGCGCGGCTGACCGCGGAAGATCACCACCGAGCCGAGGCGGAGCTGGCCGCGCTTTCGGCCTGAGCCCCGCCTCCGGGTGGTCGCAGTCCGGCTCGTGGTCGCGCGGTGTGGACGCCCTACGGCCGGGAACCGATCCGAAGGACGCTCGTGGGACGGGTGACCTCGGCGAAGAAGTCGTTGCCCTTGTCGTCGACGACGATGAAGGCCGGGAAGTCCTCGACCTCGATCTTCCAGACCGCTTCCATGCCCAGCTCGGGGTATTCGAGCACCTCGACGTGCCGGATGCAGTCCTGGGCGAGCCGGGCCGCCGGGCCGCCGATCGAGCCGAGGTAGAACCCGCCGTACGTGTTGCAGGCCTTGGTCACCTGGGCCGAGCGGTTGCCCTTGGCCAGCATCACCAGCGAGCCGCCCGCGGCCTGGAACTTCTCGACGTACGAGTCCATGCGCCCGGCCGTGGTCGGGCCGAACGAGCCGGACGCGTAGCCCTCCGGGGTCTTCGCCGGGCCGGCGTAGTAGACCGCGTGGTCGCGCAGGTATTGCGGCATCGGCTCGCCCGCGGCCAGCCGCTCGGCGATCTTGGCGTGGGCGATGTCGCGGGCCACGACCAGCGGGCCGGTCAGCGAGAGCCGGGTCTTGACCGGGTATCGCGAGAGCTCGGCCCGGATCTCGGCCATCGGCCGGTTGAGGTCGACCTTGACCACGGGGCCCTCGTCGAGTTCGACGTCGGGCAGGAAGCGGGCCGGGTCGGTCTCGAGCCGCTCGAGCCAGACGCCGGACGGCGTGATCTTGGCGAGGGCCTGCCGGTCGGCCGAGCAGGAGACCGCGATCGCCACCGGGCACGAGGCGCCGTGCCGGGGCAGGCGGATCACGCGTACGTCGTGGCAGAAGTACCGCCCGCCGAACTGGGCTCCGATGCCGAAGTCGCGGGTCAGCTCGAGGACCGCCGCCTCCAGTTCGAGGTCGCGGAAGCCGTGCGCCGAAATGGTGCCGTGGCGGGGCAGGTTGTCGAGGTATTTCGCACTGGCCAGCTTGGCCGTCTTCAACGCGAACTCGCCGCTCGTGCCGCCGATCACCACGGCCAGGTGGTAGGGCGGGCAGGCCGAGGTGCCGATCAGGCGAAGCTTCTCGTCCAGGAACTCCATCATGCGCGCGGGGTTGAGCAGCGCCTTGGTCTCCTGGTAGAGGTACGACTTGTTGGCCGAGCCGCCGCCCTTGGCCATGTAGAGGAACTTGTAGGCGTCGGGCTGGCCGCCCGGGTCTTCGGCGTAGAGCTCGATCTGCGCCGGCAGGTTGGACCCGGTGTTGCGTTCGTCCCACATCGTCAGCGGCGCGAGCTGCGAGTAGCGCAGGTTGAGCCGCGTGTATGCCTGGTAGACGCCCTGCGCGATGGCTTCCTCGTCGGTGCCGTCGGTCAGCACGTGCCGGCCTCGTTTGCCCATCACGATCGCGGTGCCGGTGTCCTGGCACATCGGGAGCACCCCGCCGGCCGCGATGTTGGCGTTGCGCAGCAGGTCGAGGGCGACGAACCGGTCGTTCGGCGAGGCTTTCGGGTCGTCGATGATCGACCGCAGCTGGCCCAGGTGCGCCGGGCGCAGGTAGTGCGCGATGTCGTGCATCGCTTCCGCGGTGAGCTGGGTGATCGCGGCGGGGTCGACGGTCAGGAACCGGCGCCCGCCGGGCCCGTTCACCACGTCGACGCCCTCGTCCGTGACCAGACGGTATTCGGTGAGGTCGTCGCCGATCGGCAACAGCGGCGAGTAAGAGAATGCGGCGCCTCTGCTCATGAGCGGAAAGCCTAGGCCAGCATCCGGGCGAACTGCGAACCACTCCCGCGTTGGCCGGATTCCAGTTCGGTTAACGGAACGGTAGGTAGGCCATGTCGCGCCCGGAAACGACGATCAGGCCGGCGGCGCCGGTGGTGAAGACCTTCGCGTCGGTCTTGATATCGACCAGGACCGATCCGCTACGCGGATCGAGCGCCAGGACCCGGCTCGGCTTGGCGGTCACGACGATGGAGGCGTACGGCGTGACGGCCGCCGACACGTTGGCTCCGACGTCCCGTCTCCAGGCCGTCCCGCCGGTCGAGAACGACAGCGCGCGCACGCTGCCGTGATCGGCGCTGCGGATCAGGGCGTACGCGTCGTTGACCGACAGCACGTTCTCGCCCTTGTCGCCGTGCCACAGGACCCGCCCGTCGTGGGCCGCGAGCAGTTCCTCCCGGCCGAGCGGGTCGACCCCGAGCACCACGTCCTGGCCGCCGGCCGGGTCGCGGTCCTGCTTGCAGCCCGACCCGTTGCCCGCGGTCCGCAGGTTGAGACCGTCGCGCGTCCAGATCGTCTGGCCACCGGGCGGGTCGGTGGCGACCACCCCGTAGTAGCAGGTGCCGTCCCCGGCCGTACCCGTGACCGTGAGCACGCGTCCGCCGACCACCACCACCTTCTGCCCGGCACCCGGGGTGACCGTCTCGGAGACCTTGCCCGTCGCGGTGTTGATCACCCGGACCTTGCCGTCGTCGGGCAGGCCGATCAGGCCGGGCATCTCGCCCCGCCCGGCCACGTCGTCGTCGATGCTCTTGCCGGTGAGCTGCTTGGTGTCGGGCAGGTCGGGGTTGGCCGCGTTGAGCACGAAGCCGATGCCGCCGGTGCTCACCTGCCAGCGCGGCTGGGTGCCGTTGGGCGACCACGCGCTGAGCGTGCAGTCGCTGCCTTTGGCGCAGCTCAGGTCGAGGATCGCGTCCTGATAGGTCCAGACCGCGGTGGCCGAGGTGTCGGCCCGCTTGACCGCGCCGCTGCGCGGGTCGAGCACCTGGTAGCCCTTGGTCAGCAGGCGGCCGGTGACGACCACCGCCTCGCTGCCCTGCCCGGCGACCGACGCCCAGTCGGCGTCGTTGTTCCACAGCTTCACCCCGGCGCCGAGGCCGTAGGCCTCGACCGAGGTCCGGTACGAGACGATCACGGCGTCGTCGGCGATCTGCACCTTCTGCGGGCTGCCGCCGATCCGCTGCTGCCACTGCGACACCCCGGCGGCGATCGGGCTGCTGGTGTTGAACCAGTTCCAGAACTTGGGCCAGGGGTTCCAGGTGTGGGTAGTGGCCAGCACGATCAGGATGATGACGGCAGCCAGGAGATAGGACTTCCACCTGCCCTCGGCCATGTGGAGCAAGGTAGCCAGCGAGATCACCCGAGCGATGGATCTCGAATTGTCCGTGTCGATGGCTTATATCCGGGATGCTGCTTTCACCAGCGGGAGTGTTCGGTAGGGAATCAGCTCGGCCAGGGCAATGATCGTGGACGCCCGGACGATGCCCTCGTATCCCACGATCTGGTCGATCACCCGTTGGAGGTCGGCGTTCGACCGGGCCACGATGCGGCACAGCAGGTCGCCGCTGCCGGTGATCGTGTGCGCCTCGAGGACCTCGGGAATGTCGGCGAGGTGCTGGGCGACCTTGACGTGCCCGTAGCGCTGGCTGATCTCCAGAGTCACGAAGCTCATCACCCCGAAGCCGATCACGGCCGGCGACACCTCGGGACCGAAACCCAGGATCGCGCCCCGCGCGATCAGCTTGTCGAGCCGGGCCTGAACGGTCCCGCGGGCCACGGCGAGACGCCGCGACAACTCGAGTACGCCGATCCTCGGCTCCGTTTGCAGCAGTTGCAGGAGCCGTGCATCGAGGTCGTCGAGCTGGACAGGTTGCTCAGTCATTCTTCAGTTGTACCGGGCGGATTGTGCAGGCTGACCATCTTTTCAGCCGACTATTGCCCAGCTCCGGATCGGCGACGAGCCTCAGTCCATGACGCAGATGATGGAACACGCCCAAGAGACCGTCGACGTCTTCCCCGTCAAGGGCGTCGACTACCTGCAGTTCCTGGTGGGCAACGCGAAACAGGCGGCCCACTACTACTCGACCGCTTTCGGGATGACGTGCGTCGCGTACCGCGGTCCCGAGCAGGGCTATCGCGACCACGCCGAGTATGTGCTGGTCAGCGGCTCGGCCCGATTCCTGATCACCGGGACCGTGCACGTCGGCGCCGTCAGTGCCTCGCACGTGACCGCCCACAGTGACGGCATCTACGACATCGCCATCGAGGTGCCGGACGTGGACGCCGCCTTCCAGCACGCGGTGGCCGCCGGCGCCCGCGGCGTGACCGAACCGCACGATCTGACCGACGAGCACGGCACGGTGCGGATCGCGGCCATCGCGACGTACGGCGACACGATCCACTCGCTGGTCGACCGTTCCCGGTACGACGGGCCGTTCATGCCGGGCTTCGTGACGCGTGACCCGATCGTGGCCCCGCCGGAGAAGCGCTACTTCCAGGCCGTCGACCACGTGGTCGGCAACGTCGAGCTCGGCAAGATGGACGAGTGGGTGGAGTTCTACAGCCGGGTCATGGGCTTCACCAACATGGCCGAGTTCATCGGTGACGACATCGCCACCGACTACTCGGCGTTGATGTCGAAGGTTGTCGCCGACGGCCATCGCAAGGTCAAGTTCCCGCTCAACGAGCCGGCGGTGTCCAAGCGCAAGTCGCAGATCGACGAATACCTGGAGTTTTACGGCGGACCCGGCGCGCAGCACATCGCGATCGCCACCAACGACATCCTCCGCAGCGTGGACGCCATGCGGGCGGCCGGGTGTGAATTCCTCGACACCCCGGACTCCTACTACGACGACCCTTCGCTGCGCGCGCGGATCGGGCAGGTGCGAGTGCCGATCGAGGAGCTCAAGAAGCGCTCGATCCTGGTCGACCGGGACGAGGACGGCTACCTGCTGCAGATCTTCACCAAGCCGGTGCAGGACCGGCCGACGGTCTTCTTCGAGCTGATCGAGCGGCACGGGTCGCTCGGCTTCGGCAAGGGCAACTTCAAGGCGCTCTTCGAGGCCATCGAACGGGAGCAGGAGCTGCGCGGGAACCTGTAACACTGAGCAGTGACGCGACCACCTGGGTACGGGCCGCCGCCGGGTCTATCCGGCGGCACCCGGTTGCTACTGCACGACCAGGCCGCGTTACTACTGCACGACAAGGCCGCGTTACTACTGCACGACAAGGCCGCGTTAGTACTGCACGGTAAGGCCGCTCAAATCGTGGTGGTTAAGGTTTCCGCATGAGTTCGCTGCCCGCCGGTTGGTACAAGGACCCGGCCGACACTTCGACCCAGCGCTACTGGGACGGTGAAGGCTGGCTGGGGAAAGCCATCCCCGCCGACGCGGTCCCGCCCGACGGGCCTCCCCCGGTCGAGGAAGAACCGCCGGCTCCGCCCCTGTCGGCCCCGATCTCCGGCCAGCCGATGGGCGGCCGGCCGCCCATCGCGGGTCAGCAACCGCCGCCCGGCCAGGTTCCGCCGGGCCAGGTGCCACCGGGCCAGGTTCCGCCGGGTCAGGTGCCGCCGGGCCAGGTTCCGCCGGGTCAGGCGCCACCGGGTTGGGGCACGCCAGGTTGGGGCACGCCGCCGGGGCAGACGCCGACCGGTTGGGGCACGCCGCCCGGCCAGACGCCGACCGGTTGGGGCACGCCACCCGGCCAGACACCCGCCGGTTGGGGCACTCCTTCCGGGCAGATACCCCCCGGTCAGGTCCCGCCGCCCGGCTGGCCCCCTCCGGCTTATGGGCAGATGCCGCCGCCCGGCTGGGCTCCGCCGCCCGGCTGGCAGCCGCCGCCCGGCATGCGGATGGCCGCCTTCCCGTTCGGGGTGCAGGCCCGCCCGCACGGCTACGCGCTGGCCGGCCTCGGCCGCCGCCTGGTCGCCCGGTTGATCGACATCGCCGCCGTGCTGCTGCTCAACGTCGTGGTCAACGGCTACTTCGCCTACCAGTGGGGCCGCGAGTTCGCCCCGATCTACCGCGACACGGTCAACCAGATGGCCAACGGGGGCAGCGCGTTCGACGCGCAGCCGTCCTCCCGGATGGACGCGCTGCTATGGATCATGCTGATCGTGGCGACCCTGGTCTGGCTCGCCTACGAGGCGCCCGCGCTGGCCGGCAGCGGCCAGACGCTGGGCAAACGCGTCATGCGCATCAAGGTCCTCCCGGTCGAGAGCACCGGGCCGCTCGGCTTCGCACGCGCGTTCCGGCGCTGGATGCGGCTGGGCATCTGGACGCTGGCCTGGGGTTGCCTCGGCTTCGGCCTGCTCGTGCAGTTCATCGACGCGCTGTCACCGACGTTCGATCCGCTGCTGCGGCAGGCGTTCCACGACAAGGTCGCCGGCACGGTGGTCGTCGAACTGCCGCCCGACGGCGCCCCTCCGGTCGACGTGCCGACCGGTGCCGGCTCCTCGTCATCCCCGTCATCCCCGGAGGGACGATCATGACCCGCCTGACCCGCGCCGACCTCGACGGTCTGCCCAACTACGTACCCGGTCGCAACCTCGCCGACCTGACCCGCGAGCTGGGCATCGCCGAGGCGATCAAGCTGGCCAGCAACGAGGTCCCGTACGGCCCGCTCCCCGGCGTCGTCGAGGCGGTCACCGAGGCCATGCTGGGCGCGCACCGCTACCCGGACATGGGCGTGGTCGAACTGCGCGACGCGCTGGCCGACCGCCTGGGCGTCGCCGCCGACCGCATCGTCACCGGCTGCGGCTCGGTCGCGTTGGCCGAAACCCTGGTCAAGGCCACCTGCCTCCCCGGCGACGAGATCGTCTACGCCTGGCGCTCCTTCGAGGCCTACCCGATCGTCGCCGCCGGCGTCGGCGCCACCAGCGTCCGCATCTCCAACACCGCCGACCACGGCCACAACCTGGCCGCCATGGCCGACGCGATCACCGACCAGACCCGCCTGGTGATCGTCTGCAACCCGAACAACCCGACCGGCACCGCCCTGACCAAGGCCGAGATCGACCGCTTCCTGTCCCGCGTCCCCTCCGACGTCCTGGTGATCCTCGACGAGGCCTACCGCGAGATGGTCACCGACCCGTCCGTGCCGGACGCCCTCGAAACGTACGGCGACCGCCCCAACGTGGTCGTCCTCCGCACGATGAGCAAGGCGTGGGGCCTGGCCGGCCTGCGCATGGGCTACCTGGTCGCCCAGCCCGAGGTGGCGGCCGCGATCCGCAAGGTCCTCACCCCGTTCTCGACCAGCCTGGTCGCCCAGGCCGCGGCTCTGGCGGCACTCCAGCAGGAGGACGAGGTCAAGCGCCGCTGCGCACTGGTGGTCACCGAGCGCGACCGGGTGACGGAGTCCCTCCGCAAGCTGGGCGTGGACGTCCCGTCGTCCCAGGCCAACTTCGTCTGGCTCCCGCTGGGCGACCGCTCAGCCGCCTTCGGCACCGCCTGCGAGAACCGAGGCGTCATCGTCCGGGCCTTCCACCCCGACGGCGTCCGCGTAACGATCGGCACCCCCGCCGAAAACGACCAGTTCCTGGCCGCCGCCGAGGACGCCCTGGACCAGACCCTCTAGCCACCCGGCCGGTCCTGTCGATCGGCCGGTGACAGGGCCGGCGATGGGGTTTTCGAACCGGCCCGCCCGCGGTCTGGGGGGCGCGGGCGGGCCAGTTCATCCCCGTAACGCCGGCACGGAACACTGGGGGCGAATCCGCGGACCGTGCCGACGCTCGGTTATTGTGCGCGGCGCCGCTATCGATCGGCTCTCGTCCCGCTCTCGCCGAGCCGTACTAGGCTGGCGGTTCTGTCAGGCATCTCGGGGGCGTCATGCGGTTTCGCATCCTCGGACCACTGTCGGTCACTGTGGACGGACAAAGCGTGGTCATCACTGCGGCCCGCGACCGGGTCGTTCTAGTCATGCTCCTGCTCAACCCCGGCCGAGTGCTAGGCGTCGACACGCTTATCGAGGCCGTGTGGGGCGACGAGCCGCCGGCCACCGCCCGCAGCCAGTTGCAGAACTGCATTTCGCGCCTGCGCCGGAGTCTGCCGTTCCCGGCGATCGAGAGCGACCCGGCCGGGTATCAGATCAATCTGGGTCCGGACGATGTGGACTCGTCGGTGTTCGCCCGCCTCGTGGCGGCCGGTCGCCGCGCCGGCGACCCGGCGCTCCTGCGCCAGGGGCTCGATCTCTGGCGGGGCGACGCACTCTCCGGCGTCGAGAGTGAGACCGTACGCCGCGCCGCGGTCATCCTGGACGAGCAGCGGACGGTGGCGCTGGAGGAATGGGCCGAGCTGGAACTGGCGGCGGGGCACGACCGTGACCTGATCGCGCCGCTGACCAGGCTGGCCGACCAGCACCCGCTTCGGGAACGGCTGCGCGGGCAGCTGATCCAGGCGCTCGCCGGGGTCGGCCGGACCGGCGACGCGCTGATCGAGTTCCGTCGGCTCCGGACGGTCCTGCGGGACGAACTGGGGCTCGAGCCGAGCCCGCGGCTCCAAGAACTGCACCGGCGGATCCTGGCCGGAGACACCCAGGCACCGGCACCCGCGCCGGTCCCGCCGGTCGAGCCGGTGCGTAGCCTGCCGCGTACGGTCGCCGACTTCACCGGCCACGCCCAGCTGATCGACCGTCTTGTCGCCCGGGCCGCCGAAGGCGGACCGGTCGTGCTGGCGCTGGACGGCATGGCCGGCAGCGGTAAGACGACGGTCGCCCTGCACCTGGCCGCACGGCTGGACGAGCGCTATCCCGATGCCCACGTCTACATCGATCTCCACGGGTCCAGCAGCCGGGAGCCGCTCGACGTGTCGTCGGCGCTGACGGCACTGTTGCGGGCGCTCGGCATCCCGGCCCAGATGATCCCGGCCTCGCGGGACGAGCGGGTCGATCTCTGGCGTAACGAGCTGGCTCGCCGCCGGGCGCTGGTGATCCTCGACAATGCCGCCTCCAGCGGCCAGATCGGCGAGCTGTTGCCGTCCTCGCCGCGCTCGCTGACGTTGATCACCAGCCGTCGCCGGCTGCTGGGTCTCGACGGTGTGCATCCGGAGTCGTTGCCGGTGCTCGAGGAGACCGAGGCGGTCGCCCTGCTGGCCCGGATCGCCGGCGATCGGGTGCTGGCCGAGCCCGACGCGGCGGCCGAGCTGGTGCGCCGCTGCGGCTCCCTCCCGCTCGCCATCCGGCTGGCCGGGGCCCGGCTCGCTCATCGGCCGCGGTGGCAGGTCGCCGACCTGGTCAAGCGTTTCGGCGACGGGGTGCTGCCCGAGCTCAAGGCCGAGAGCCGTTCGGTGGCCGGCGCGTTCGCCCTCTCCTTCGGACCGTTGCCGGAACTCACCCGGCGGATGTTCCGGCTGCTGGGCGTGCATCCGGGCCGCCTCTTCGACGTTCCGGCGGCGGCCGCGCTGGCCGGGCTGCCGCTCGGCGAAGCGGCCGATCTGCTCGACGACCTGGTCGACGTGCACCTGCTCGAGGAGCCGGAACCCAAGCTCTTCCGCATGCACGACCTGCTGCACGAGTACGCGTCCGCCCTCGCCGCCGAGTTGCCGTCCGACGAGCGGTACGCCGCCCTGCACGGGCTGCTCGACCTCGAACTGACCGCGGCACTGCTCAGCCTGAGCCCGTCCCGGCGCACCTCGACGATGCGTGAGCTGGGTCTGGCCGAACTGCCGCGGCCCGACCTGGCGGCCGCCGTCGAGCGCCCGGACCAGCGGCTCGAGCGCGGCCGGGTCTACCTGCGTCGCCTGCTGACCGCGGCGATCGAGGCGGGCCGGCCCGAGTTCTCCTGGCAGCTGGCCCGGGCGTCCTGGTGGCGGCTGTCCGCGTCGGGCTACAGCGACGACCTGCGCGAGCTGCTCGTGCTGGCCCGGGCGCAGGCCCGCCGGGCCGGGAACAGCGCTGCTCAGGCGATGTGCGCGAACTACCTCGGATCCGTCTATCACCAGCGGGCCCGGTTCGACGACGCGCTGGCGGCGCTCCACGAGGCGATTCGGCTCCGGCGCGCGATCGGCGATCCCCTCCCGCTGGCCCGGGTGCTCGGCAATCTGGTGGCGGTCTATCTCTTCACCGACCGGCTGGTCGAGGCGGAGGAGGTGTCGTTCGAGTCGCTCCAGCTGGCCGAGCGGGCCGGCGACGAGCACGTCGTGGCGCTCCGGCTGGAGGCGCGCGCCTATGCCCTGGCCCGGCTCGGCCGCTACGCCGAGGCGATCCACCTGCAGCGGCGGCGTCTTCTGGCGGTCACGTCGGCGACGGACGGGATGCTCGCCGTGCCCGGTCTGCTCAACCTGGTGCTCATCCGGCTGCTCGCGGGCGACATCTCGCCGACGCTCGCCGAGCGATGGTTGCGGGTGCTCCACCGCCGGGCGATCCAGGTGCGGATGTTCGAGTTCGTCGCCGAGATCCAGGCCGAGCTCGGCGGCCTGCTGGGACAGCAGGGTCGCCCCGCCGAGGCGCGGGAACTGCTCACCGAGGCGCTGGAGACATTCGAGCGCGTCGGCGACCGCCGCCACATCAGCCGGGTGCTCAACACGTTGGGTTCGGTCGAGTTCCGGGAGGGTGACCGGGCGGCCGCGGTCACCCTGCATCAGCGGGCGACCGAGCTGGCCAAGACGGTCCACCAGCCGTTCGAGGTGGCCCGGGCGTACGTGGGCCTGGGCGACTGCGCGACCGATCCGGAGGTCGCTCGCTCGCACTGGCGCGCCGCGGTCGAGATCTTCACCCGGCTGGAGGTGCCGGAGCGGCACGACGCGGCGGCCCGGCTGGAGGTGCCGGAGCGGCACGACGCGGCGGCCCGGCCGGAGGTGCCGGAGCGGCAGGATGCGGCGGCCCGGGTGGGGGCGCGGTGAGGTTCCGCATCCTCGGACCACTTTCGGTCACT
>DASWRZ010000321.1:0-29112 GCA_036402935.1 Actinoplanes sp. | reverse complement strand
CGCCGGGATGACGTGCGGAGCGTCCATCGTCAGCGGCATGTCCTCGGTCAAAGCGCCTGTATTCGCGGCCCCGGCGTAGACCCCGATCGTGCTCGCCACGCCCACTCGGCGTACGCCCCACTCCTGCGCCGCCTGCACGATGTTGAGCAGCCCGCCGAGCGCCCGCCGGGTGCCGTCGACCGGCGGCGCGGCCCCCGGCGGCCACGGCATCGAACCGGCCAGATGCAGAATCCCGGTGATCCGATGACGTTTCCCGATGTCGAGCAGCGCATCTTGATCATTCACGTCGGCCTGCTCGATCCGGTCCTCAGCCGCCGAGGGCCGGCTGCGCTGCACGACCACGCACTCCTCGCCCGCCTCGCGCAGCGCCCGCACGGTGTGCGAACCGATAAACCCCAGACCACCGGTCACCAGAATCATCAGACCCTCAAATCATCAGGAGCACTGTCGATCAGGCTAGCCGCTAGGATGCGGGAGTGTCGAGTGCCAGCAGCCGCCTGGGCTACCTGTTCAAACGCGCGCAGCAGCGCATGGCCCAGCTCAACGCCTCGGCGCTCGCCCCGTTCGACATCAACGGCCGCGAGCTGGCCGTCCTGCTGGTCCTCACCGACCACGAGCCGCCGTCGCAGCAGCAGGCCGCCGGCCGGCTGGGCGTCGACCGCACGACGATGGTCGCCCTGCTCGACGGCCTGGAGAGCAAGGGCCTGGTCACCCGCCGCCCCCAGGCCGGAGACCGCCGCCGCAACGTGGTGGAGCTGACTGCCCGGGGCCAGGAAATCCTCGGCCGGGCCGCCGCCGCCAGCGACGAGGCCGAACATCGCCTGCTGGCACCGCTCAGCGCGCAGGAGGCGAGACTCCTCCGCCAACTACTTCAGACCATCGTCGGTGACTAGAAACAAGGAAGAAGGCTCTTGCCTGTTCGCCCGTGTCGGCGCCCTGTGCTCCAGATCGGGAGGAAACCGCATAGCGTCTCCGGCGTGAGCATGCCGTCCCCGATCGAGGCCGTTCAGCGCTTGCGGTTTCGGGCCACGCACCTTCCGGCCGTCCGCGACGGAAGCGGGTGACGATGCGTTTCCGGGATCCGGTCCAGGTCGGAGCGGCGCTGCTCGTCTTCGAGTACGACGACGAGGTCTGCCTGCCGGGGTGGATCAGCTCGACCGTGGCTCGACCGGTACGCCGTACGTCGGAAAGCGCAAGGCGGCAGCCAGCGTGACCGACCGCTAACATTCGCCGCGTGATTCGGTGGGGTGCGCTGAAGGGGCGGCTGTCGCTGCTGACCGCCCTGGCGGCGAGTGCCGCCTTCCTGATCGCGCCCCTCGACCTGCACACGCCACCGACGCCGTTACAGACCGTTGCGTCCGTGTGGCCCAACGCGAAGCACGCCACGCTCAACCAGGCGCTCGCCGACGGCACCGACTACGAGCCGCTCCTCTATCTCAGCTCCACCGAGTCGATCGGCTCGGCGCGCACCAAGGACGGGAAGGCGCTGCGCCTGGTCCGGCTCGCGGCGGACGGCAAGGCCCGTGAGATCCGACGGATACCGACCGAAAAGGATCCCTCGTTTCCGGCGGCGACGCTCGCCGGCACGCTGCTCGTCTGGGTCGAGAGCACGACCCGCGGGCACCAGGAGATCTGGGCGGCCGACGTGCGCGGGGGAGCGGCCCGGCGGCTGACCGCCGACACCGGCGACGCCCGGTTCTACCAGTCACAATACGATCTGGTGACCGAGGCAGGCCGGGTCTACTGGGTGGCGGCGGGGCCCGGCGACACCACGCAGGTGCGTTCGGTTGCGCTGGGTGGTGGGTCCACTGACGTACGCGTCGAGCCGGGCACCTGGTCCCTCGCCGGCTGGCCGTGGTTGTCGAACGGGGTCGTCAGCTCGACCGGAACCACCACCATGCGTAACGTGACCACGGGTCAGGACGTGGCGGTCCCGACGACGAGCCGGGGCGTGACCGCGTGCAGCCCCACCTGGTGCCAGATCGTGTCGATCACCAAGGCCGGCGACAGCCGCATCCAGCTGGTCCGCCCCGACGGCGCCGACCCGCACACCGTAGCGACCGGCACCCCCGAGACGGTGATCTCCGACGTGGCGGTGCTGGACAAGTTCGAGGTCTTCGCCAACCTTACCCCGACGTCCGAGCTGACCGGAAACGTTCAGCTTCTGATGTACGAGATCAAGACCCGCCGCACGGTCGAGATCAGCCCGGACTGCTTCGCGGTCTCCTACCGCGCGGGCATCCTGTCGTGGTCCACCGGCACCCAGCAGTCCTTCCTCCGGCACGCCCTGGACCTGCGCACCCTCTGACCCGGCACGGGCGGGCGGCCTGGGAGCGGCGGGTCTGGGGCGGCCTGGGGGCGGCGGGTCTGGGGCGGCGTGGGGCGGCGGGTCTGGGGCAGCGTGGGGGCGGCGAGTCTGGGGCGGCGTGGGGGCGGCGAGTCTGGGGCGGCGTGGGGGAAATTCCCCAGCGGAAGACGGACGCCAGTCGGGTACCCCTCCGGCAGTGCCTGGCGTGATTTTCCGTGCGTGATTTTCCGGAGTCACCGACGAGGGAAGGAGTTCGGCTGATCGAGGCCCGGAATCTCACCCGGGGATAGGGACCGACGCTCGCGGTCGACGCGCGCAGCTTCGACGTGCGGCCGGGCAGCGTCACCGGCTTCCCTTTCCTTTCGCCAGGGGCAGTCGCCCAGCGGGCACACCACCGTCCACCGCGGATTTGTGTCACCAAACTCCCACCCGGAACCTTTGCCCTACCGGCCTCTGGACCCGGCCGCCTGGACTCCCGAGACCGCCGCGCCGAACAGAACCGGCAGCAACCCGGGAGTGGTCAGTGCATCGCGACGACGGTGAGCCGATCCGAATTGACCTCAATCCCGCGAACTATGACCTGACCGACCCGCCCATCGCCCATCGCCCGGCGTTCAGGGCGCGGGTCGGCAACACCGGCCGGACTCCGGTCCGGGGTAGCGTCGCGGCCGTCCACAGCACGGTCTTCGATGCACGGTCTTCGATGCACGGTCTTCGATTCCACCGACCTTGCCCACGGCCGCGACCTGGCGATGACCGTCACCGCGACCGGCGGCACGCCTTTTACGTCGGTCGCGCCCCGCAAGTGGGCCTATGCCACGTTTCTTCGAGGTCCCAGCCGGCGTCCAGCTGATCCGCTTCCGTTTCGGTCCGTGGCCCGGTGTTCTCCACCAGGTCGCCGAACCGCGGCCGGCCTGATCAGGCGTACGGCTGCGGCGGCTCGGCGATCTGCTGCCAGCTCCTGACCGTCACGTAGGCCACGTCGGACTTGCTCACCGGATCCTTTCCGACCTGTGTGCTGTAAACCCCGATCACCTGCACCCAGCTGTTGGCCGCCGCGTCGACCGTGGCCGGGCCGTCGAGCCCGATCTTGATCGGCCGCCCGTCGGCCGCGCAGCAGGTCAGCACGATCCGCGCCAGCATCGGATGCCCGTCGGACCCCTTGGTCAGGAAGCCCGACATCTGCAGCGTGCGCCCGTTGAGACTCTTCCCGCCGTCGAACACCGCCCGCGACGCGTAGTCCAACAGCCCGATCTGTGCCGGGTTGCCCGGCGGCAGCGGCGGATAGTTCGAATCGCCGGACTGCAACGCCACGCTGCCCGCCTGCCCGGCCGAGTAGGCACCGAGCGCCGGCGGCGTCACCAGCAACAGCCCGAGCACCGGCAGCACCAGCAGCCAGCCGATTCTGGGCTCGTGATGCCCGTGGCCGTGCCCGTCGTCATCGTCGTCGTGCTGATGCGCCGACGGCCGCAACTCGTACCAGATGGTCATGACCGCGGCCGCGATCAGCAGCACCCCGGCGACGATCAGGTAGGGCTTGAGCCCCGCCTTCACATAGCGCAGGAACACGTCGGTCAGCGTGACCTTGAGCAGTGACCCGCCGAGCAGCAGCATCACGATCGCCTGGCTCAACCGGCTCACAGCAGCACCGCCCCGAAGCCGGCCCCGACCAGGATCGCCGCGACCAGCGTGGCCGGCGCGAACCGGAACGCGAACCGCCGCCCGAACACACCGGTCTGCATGGCGATCAGCTTGAGGTCGACCATCGGCCCGACGACGAGGAACACCAGCCGCGACGTCAGCGAGAACTGCGACAGTGACGCGGCCACGAACGCATCGGCCTCACTGCAGATCGACAGCAGCACCGCGAGCAGCGCCAGCGCGATCACCGAGATCACCGGCTGCCCGGCCACGCTCTGCAGCCACGACCCGGGCACGAACACGTTGATCGTCGCGGCCGCCGCCGCCCCGGCGACCAGGAAGCCGCCCGCGTGCAGGATGTCGTGCCGGCAGGCCGACCAGAACGCCCGCCCCCGCGACAGATCGTCGAGGTCGGGCCGGTGCGGCAGCTTGATCCACTCCTCGCGCCCCAGCCGCAGCCACAGCCAGCCCATCACCACCGCGACGCACAGGCTGGCCACGCCCCGCCCGATCGCCATCTCGGGTCGCCCCGGGAACGCCACCACGGTCGCCGTCAGCACGATCGGGTTGATCGCCGGCGCCGCCAGCAGGAACGCCAGCGCCGCCGCCGGCGTCACGCCGCGCCGGCTCAGCGACCCGGCGATCGGCACGCTCCCGCACTCACAGCCCGGCAGCCCGACTCCGGCCAGCCCCGCCGCCGGCACCGCCAGCGCCGGGTGCCGGGGGAGCGCCCGGGCCCAGAACGCCCGCGGCACGAACACCGCGATCACCGCCGACAGCACCACCCCGAAGACCAGGAACGGCGCCGCCTGCACCAGCACCGACACGAACACCGTGGTCCACGTCTGCGCGCGCTGGCCGGAGATCAGGCCGCCGAGCGGCCCCCGGAAGAGCACCAGCACGACCAGCGCCGCCGCCAGCACCTCGAGCGACCCGATCCGCCGCCGCGTGGGCGGCACGACCTCGGGCGCCTCGGGCGGCGCCGCCACCCTCTCGATCACTTCCGGTGGGTTCACTCAGAGCTCCAGTCGGCCGGCATTCGAGGTCCCAAAATACCGGTCCGGCGGCCGGCGCCGCCTTTTTTCCACAGGCCGTTTTCCGTACGGCGTGCCGACGTGCGCACATATCCACATGCGCATTGATACCTCCTTGACACGGCCCCAGCGTTTCGTGGTGAGCCTAAGGTGCCGATTCCGTTACATTCCGCAAGAACGCGGTCGACCCGTTGTGGATAACCGCAAAAATTGTCGTCCCCGGGTGCTTAACTCGACCCCTCCCTGAACAGGGGGAGCCAAGGCGTGAAGGTGCGTGTGGGCGACCCCGGCGACGCGGAGACCAAGGACGGCGGCCTCGACTTCCGGCGGGCGACGAACCGCCGCGTCGAGCGGCGGCGACCTGCGGCTGGTCGTCGCGCCCGACGGCCGGATGCGCTATCTTCCGGTCTCGCGGGATGCCCGGGCGATCGACGAACTCGTCGCCGCCGAAACCCTGCTGGCGCAGGCCCGCGGCGCCTGGCCCCACCTCAAGACCTGCGCCAACCCGGTTTGCGGCGTCTCCTTCTACGACACCTCGCCCCACCGCTCCCGGGTCTGGCACGACACCAGGACCTGCGGCAACACCAGTAACCTGCGGGCCTCCCGCGCGCGGCGAAGAACCGCCTGATCAGACCTCGATGTGCGAGCCCATGATCACCGTACGCTCGCGCGGCAGGCCGAAGTGCTCGGCCGCGTCCGCGGTGATGTGGGAGGTGGCGATGAACAGGCGTTTGCGCCAGTCGGCCATCGTCGGCGCGTCGCCCCGGCGCAGCTCGATCTTGGACAGGAAGTACGAGGCGTGCTCCAGGTCGAGCCGGCCCTCGGTCGTGCCGGGGTCGAGCGCGCGCAGCACCACGGGCAGGTTCGGCGTCTCGATGTAGCCGAACCGGACCGTCACGTGGCTGATGCCGTCGTCAGCGTAGCCCAGGTCGTCGGCCACGATGCGGTCGTCGGCCGGCACCCGGGGCACCGGATCGGTCTGGATCGCGATGATCAGGACGTGCTCGTGGCGTACGTGGTTGTGCTCGACGTTGGCCCGCATCGCCAGGGGCGCGGTCTCCTTGCCCCGGTTGAGGAAGACCGCGGTGCCCGGCACCCTGACCGTCGCGGACGGGTTGTCGCGCAGCTCGTCGATGAACTCGCTCAGCGAGCCCTCGCGCTTCTTGCGCTCGGCGGTGACGATCGCCCGCCCACGTTGCCAGGTCGTCATGACCGTGAACGCCGTCAGCCCGATCAGCAGCGGCAACCAGGCGCCGTGGACCAGCTTGGTCAGATTGGCCGCTACGAACAGCAGGTCGACCAGCAGCAGCGGGGTGGCGGCGGTGACCAGCAGCCACACCGGGGTGCGCCAGCGCTGCCGGGCGACGAAGAAGAACAACAGGGTGGCGATGGTGATCGTGCCGGTCACGGCCATGCCGTACGCGGCGGCCAGCGCGGCCGAGCTGCGGAACGCGAAGACCAGGGTCAGCACCGAGACCAGCAGGAGCCAGTTGATCCACGGCACGTAGATCTGGCCCATCGTCGACTCGGACGTGTGCTGCACCCGCAGGCGCGGCAGGTAGCCGAGCTGGGCCGCCTGTGCCGCGACCGAGTAGGCGCCGGTGATCACCGCCTGGGCCGCGATCACCGTCGCCGCGGTGGCCAGGAAGACCATTGGCAGCCGGCCCCAGCCGGGCAGCAACAGGAAGAACGGGCTGCTCAGCTTGGCCGGGTCGTGCAGCACGATCGCGCCCTGCCCGAAGTAGCTGAGCGTGCACGCGGGCAGGACCAGGAACAGCCAGCCCCGCACGATCGCTTTGCGGCCGAAGTGGCCCATGTCGGCGTACAGGGCCTCGGCGCCGGTGATCGCCAGGACGACCGCGGCGAGCGCGAAGAAGGCGATGCCGAAGTGCCCGGTCAGGAAGCTGATCGCGTACGTCGGGGAGAGCGCCTTGAGGATGGCCGGCTGGCGGGCGACGCCGCTGATCCCGGCCGCCCCGATGACCGTGAACCACACGATCATGATCGGTCCGAACAGCCGGCCGACCGCGGCGGTGCCGCGGCGCTGGACCAGGAACAGCCAGATGATGATCACCGCGGTGATCGGGACGACGAGTTCGCCCAGGCGGGGCGCGACCACCTTGACGCCCTCGATCGCGGAGAGCACCGAGATGGCCGGGGTGATCATGCTGTCGCCGAGGAACAGCGAGGCACCGAAGATACCCAGCCCGGCCATGATCAGGGCAAGCTTGCCGCGCCCCGCCCCGGCCCGCCTGAGCAGCGTGATCAGGGCCATGATGCCGCCCTCGCCGTCGTTGTCGAGGCGGGTGATGAGCAGGACGTAGGTGCCGGTCACGACGATCATCACCGACCAGAAGATCAGCGAGACCACGCCGTACACGTTCTCGGTGCTGATCGGCACCGGATGGGGATCGTCCGGGCTGAACACCGTCTGCAGCGTATAGATGGGACTGGTGCCGATGTCGCCGAAGACGACACCCAGCGCGCCCACGACCACCGCGAATTTTGCCCCTTGGGGGGCGTGCCCTGTCACCGGCTGATCATAGGAGAAAGGGGACGCCCGCGATGACGGACGCCCCTCGGGTCACTTCTCAGCGCAGCCGTGCCACCGCGTCGGCCGCCGCCCGGGCCAGCAGCGAGGCGTCGGAACCCACGCCGACGAAGCGGAACCCCAGATCGCGATAGGCCGCCGCCTGCCCGGCGTCACCAGCGAGAATCCCGGCCGCGATCCCGGCGTCCTTGGCCGCGACGAGGACCTGGTCGAGCGCGGCCACGAAGTCCCGGTGATCGAACCGTCCCGGGCAGCCCAGGTCGGTCGACAGGTCGCGCGGCCCGACGAACAGCACGTCCACGCCCGGCACCGCGGCGATCCCGGCCGCTACGTCG
The DNA here is from genome assembly GCA_036402935.1 of Actinoplanes sp. GTDB lineage: Bacteria > Actinomycetota > Actinomycetes > Mycobacteriales > Micromonosporaceae > Actinoplanes. Next base: position 21,243 of record DASWRZ010000321.1, on the reverse strand, counting down.
ACCGCCCGCCGGCTCTCCACCTGGACGACCCCGACGATCCCGTCGTTCGCGGTGACCAGGCCTTCCGGGCGCAGGCCGAAGTCGTACACCCGGTTGTAGGTGGCGACCCCGCGGTCGCCCTCGGGCGGATAGCGCAGGTGCCGGACCGCGGCCTCGACGTCCTCGACCGACTCCAGCCGGGGGAACATGATGCCGGCGACCCCGGCGTCGAGCAGGCGCCCGGTGCGGATCCGCTCGGCCGACTCCACCCGGGCCAGCATCGGCACCCGGCGCGCCTCGGCCGCCAGTTGCTGGTGAAGCAGAGCGCGCTCGTCGCCGCCGCCGTGTTCCAGGTCGACCAGCAGCCAGTCGAAGCCGGCGACCGCGCAGGCCTCGGCCGCCAACGACGAACCGAGCCCCAGGAACGTACCGAAAAGGGTCTCTCCGGCGGAAAGCCGGTCGCGGATGTTCATCGGGTCCCGCTCTTTTCTTCCCGGCCCTTTTCCGTACGCCCGGACAAGCGCTCGACCCCGCGCAGCAGCGCGCCGTGGTCGAGGCCCCCGTCGCCCTGGGCCCGCAACGCCGCCATGAGCTGGGCGACCACCGCGCCGAGCGGGACGATCGTGCCGGAGGCGCGGGCCGCGTCGAGCATGATGCCCAGGTCCTTGTGGTGCAGGTCGACCCGGAAGCCCGGGGTGAACCGCCGCTCCAGCATGGCCGTCCCCTTCCGGTCGAGCACGGTGCTGCCGGCCAGGCCGCCGCCGAGCACCCGCAGGCCGGCCGCCGGATCGACGCCGCTCGCCTCGAGCAGCGCGATCGCCTCGGCCACCAGCTCGATCGTGCCCGCCACGACCAGCTGGTTGGCCGCCTTGACCAGCTGGCCCGAGCCGGCCGGTCCGACGTGCACGATCGTCGTCCCGAGGTGCTCGAGCACCGGGCGGGCTCGGTCCACAGCAGGTGAATCACCGCCGACCATGATCGAGAGGACGCCCTCGATCGCGCCCTGCTCGCCGCCCGAGACCGGCGCGTCCAGCGCGTCGACCCGCAGCTCGGCCGCGGCCGCCGCGATCTCCTGGGCGGTCTGCGGGCGGATGGTGCTCATGTCGATCAGCAGCGTGCCGGCCTCGGCGTTGGCCAGCACGCCCTCCGGCCCGAGCACCACCTCGGCCACGTCGGGGGAGTCGGGCAGCATGGTGATGACCACGTCGGCGCCCCGGGCCGCCTCGGCCACGCTCGCCGCCGGATGCCCGCCCGCCGAGGCCAGCCGGTCGCGCCCACTCTGGCGCCGGGTGTGGCCGGTGACCTCGAAGCCGGCCTTGATCAGGCGCTGCGCCATCGGCGCCCCCATCACGCCGAGCCCGATGAACCCGATCCTCCGCATGCCCACCCCGTCCATATATGTGGATACCGTCTTGCTGATGGATTCGATTCAAGCTAGGGGAGAGCTCAGCAACCGGTCAAGTCCAAGTATGTGGACAACAGTTACGTACGCGGATACCTGCTATGCTCGCAGCCCGTCGGATCCGAACATCGGGAGGCCTCGATGGCGCAGCGCATCCTCATCACCGGCGGAGCGGGCAAGGTCGCCACATCGCTGCGGCCGCGGCTGGCGGCCGACGGGCGCACGCTGCGACTCCTCGACGTGGTGCGCCCGTCCGAGCTGAAGGGCACCGGCCCCGAGGAGACCGCGCTGGCGTCCCTCGCCGACCACGACGCGGTGCTGACCGCGTGCGAGGGCGTCGACGCGATCGTCCACCTGGGCGGCCAGAGCAAGGAGGCCGACGCCGGCGAGGTGCTGCGCGCCAATGCGCTGGGCACCTACAACCTCTTGGAAGCCGCCCGCAAGCTCGGCATCAACCGCGTGATGATCGCCTCTTCGACCCACGCCGCCGGCTTCCACGTCCGCGACGACGAGCGCTACCCGGACGGCCTGCCCGCCGACCTGCCGCCGCGCCCCGACACCCTGTACGGCTGGAGCAAGGCCGCCATCGAATCCCTGGCCCGCCTCTACGTCGACCGCTTCGGCCTCGACATCATCTGCGTCCGGGTCGGACTGTGGTTCCCGGTGCCCCCGGCCAACCGCGGCCTGGCCACCTGGCTCTCCCCGGACGACGGCGCCCGCCTGGTCGAGGCCTGCCTGTCGGTCCCGAGCCCCGGGTTCCGCCTGGTGTGGGGCGTCAGCCGCAACACCCGGCGCTGGTGGTCCCTGGCCGAGGGCGAGGCGATCGGCTACCACCCCAAGGACGACGCCGAGGTCTTCGCGGCCGAGCGGCTGGCCGAGTTCGGCGAGCCGGACTTCCACCACGACCCCGAGCTCAACCGCGTCGGTGGCTGGTGGTGCGACTGGCCGCTGAGCCGGCGCATGGGATAGCTACTTAGGGTGGGGTGCGTGGCAGACGACATGCAACGCGAGGCGGCGGCCCTGCTCGCCACGCTCGACGACCGGCAGCGCGCCGAGGGCACCCGGCCGTTCTCGGCCGACGCCGACCGGCGCTGGATCGAGTACCGCCCTTCGCCGCGCCCCGGGCTGGTCCTGGCCGGCCTCGGCACGGCCGCCCGCAAGGCGGTGTTCCGGCTGGTGGCCACCAGCCTGAGCCCGGTCGCGTTCGCCCAGACCATGGCGATCATCGCTCTGGAGGAGGTGCTGGACCGCCGCGAGGGCTACGCCCGGCACCGGCACAGCGAGGACTACCGCATCCTGGTGTTCGGCACGCCCGGCGACGACCGCTGGGGCTGGCGCTTCGAGGGCCACCACCTGTCGGTGACGATGACCGTGGCCGACGGCGTGGTCTCCCCGGCGCCGGTCTTCCTCGGCGCCAACCCCGCTCGGATCGACCTGGCCGGGCGCCCGGCGCTGCGGCCCCTGGGCGTCGAGGAGGACCTGGGGCGCGAGCTGCTGCTGAGCATGACCGCGGCGGCGCGCAACCGGGCGATCGTCAGCACGGACGCGCCCTGGGACATCCGTACCGGCGTGGACCCCCGGGCCCACCCGATCGAGCCGCGCGGCGTGGCCCGGCAGGACCTGCGCCCGGGCGAGCGGGCCCTGCTCGACCAGCTGACCGCCGCCTACCTGGGCCGCCTGCCGGATGCCCTGGCCGAGCGCCTGCAGACCGACGACCTGCACTTCGCGTGGGAGGGCCCGTTCCAGCCCGGCCTGCGAGGCTACTACCGGATCCAGGCCCCCGACCTGCTGATCGAGTTCGACCAGACCGCCGACGGCGACGGCCACGCCCACACCGTCCTCCGGCGTCCACAGGGCGACTTCGGCGGCGACATCCTCGCCGCCCACCACGCGGAAGGCCCGCACCCGGCGCGCTGATCTCAGACCGGCGCGATGACGACCGCCTGGGTGCGACCCTGCACACCGAGCTTCATGATGACGTGCTCGACCAGGTAACCGGGCGCACCGGCCCGCAGCGCCCCGGCCACCGTGTCGCCTCCTGGAACGTGCTCAGCGTCGCCTCCTGGAACGTGCTCAGCAGAGCACGCGAGGCCGGTAGGACGTAAGAAAGATTTGCCCGCGGAAAAACGACGCCGCCGAAGCGACCCGCCTAAGTATCCGCTCATGCCGAATTGAGGGCGTCGGCTTTGAGCGCCGGTGTCTCTTCGCTCTTAGGGCCGACGACCCGGGCTCATGTCCGAACCGTGCTCAGGCTACCCGTGGCGGAAGAAATTGAAACGGTGCCCGACGTTCTGGCGCCGGCGGCCGCATACTGGTCGTGCCGGTGGTTTCTCGTGCGCGGCTACCCAAGGTGGCGTCGTCCTCGGTTTCTCATCCTCGAAGCCTCGCTTCACGAGAGCCGGTATCAATGTCGTCCCTGGCCAATCCCGCAATCCTGGCCTCCGCGTACGGTCAGCTCCTCGGCCTGCTGGTCGAGGCTCCGGAGATCGACGCCGTCCTGGAGAAGATGGTCGGCTTGGCCGCCGAGGTCGTCACGCCGGCGGTGGCCTGCGGGGTGACCGTGCGCCGCGATGGGCAGCCGTTCACCGCCGCGACGACTAACGAGTTGGCGGCGCGGGTCGATCAGGTGCAGTACGTCAGTGACCAGGGGCCCTGCCTCGACGCGTTACGTCATGGGGAAGTCGTCCAGGTCGATGACCTCAACCATGAGGTGCGCTGGGACAGCTACCGGGCACACGCCGTCGCTCACGGAGTGCGCAGCTCGCTGTCCCTGCCACTGACGGTCGAGGGAGAAACCCTGGCAGCGTTGAATCTGTACTCGGTGACGCCCTCGGTGTTTGGCGGTTCGCACCGCGAATCGGCCGAAGCGTTCGCCGACAAATCTGCTGCGGCGTTGACCGTGAGCCTGCGTCAGGTACGCCAGGCGCGGGTGCAGAACCAGCTCGCCGACGCGATGGTCTCCAGCAGTGTCATCGATCATGCCATCGGCATCCTGATGGGCCAGCAACGCTGCACCGCGACCGTCGCGTTCGACCTGCTGCGTAAGGCATCTCAGCACCGCAACCGCAAGTTGCGTGACATCGCGGCGGAATTGGTCACGAGGGTAAGCGGCGCGCCACCACAGCCGCGTCCTGGCTTCCGCGTGGACTAGGCCGCTCCGTCCGGTCGTCCGGTCGTCCGGTGCGAGAGGCGCAGCCGGGATCGTGTCGCGCGATGCTGCCTTGCCGGCAGGTGAGATCGGGCGTTCGGTGGATGCGTCGTAGGCTGTTTGGTGGGCATACAGCCTGGGGCTTGGACGCGGTTCGCGACAGTGTCTCGGTCAAGGCCCCGCGACGGTATGAAAAATCCGTCCGGGGCCGCACCAGTCGAAGGAGCGGTGGCGCGTGGCAGGCAGTGATCGTCGCGACGACGCCGACGCGGGTCGGGGCCAGCCGTCGTCCAGCTATACCGGGCCCGCCAGCGGGTTCGAGGATCTTGCGGTGGCCCTGGGTGAGCTGGCCCGATCGTTGCACGATCAGGGCAGCGTGGAGGAAACCCTGCACGGGATCGTGGTGGCCGCTGTCGGTACGGTGCCGGGCGCCGAATACGCCGCGCTGTCGGTCATCGAAGGCCGCCGTACGGTACAAACGCGGGCCGGCACCGCCGATATCGTCTACAAGGTGGACCAGGTGCAGTACGACACCGGTGAAGGGCCGTGCCTGGACGCGTTGTACCAGCAGCACACGGTGCGGCTGAGCGACATGGCGGCGGAGACCCGCTGGCCGCAGTTCACCGACCGGGTCGCCGAACTCGGTGTCGGCAGCATGCTGTCGTTCCAGCTCTACGTCGAGCAGGACAACTTGGGCGCGCTGAACCTGTACGCCCACGACACGGACGCGTTCAGCGACGAGTCCGAACAGGTGGGCCTGCTCTTCGCCACCCACGCGGCGGTCGCCATGGCTGACGCTCAGCAACACCAGCATCTGAGCCGGGCGATCGCGGTACGCGACCTGATCGGCCAGGCGAAGGGCATCCTCATGGAGCGCCACAAACTCACCGGCGATCAGGCGTTCACCCTGCTGGTGCGGGCCAGCCAGAGCACCAACACCAAACTCAACGAGGTCGCCAGATACCTCGTGGAGACCGGCGAACTCGGGCACCGGTAGCAGCGAATTCACTTACCTTGCCGCTCAAACCGCAGCTTGGGTCATCTGGCACGCGGTGCGGAATCGTTCAGGTCGGCCCAAACCTTCCGCATCCGGGCCCGGCGGGCGCCGTCGTCAACCAACATGACCTTCGCCCGTTCCCGCGCCTGCCGGGCGGCCTCCCTGATGTCGCCGGCCGTCCGTCGGCAGGTCCGGGTGTGCCGCGCACCAAGGTGCTCAGGCAGGCCCGGTCGTCGCCTGGTGCGCGGGCTGGGTCGTGGCGGCGTCGGCCAGCCGGCGCAGGCTCGTGGTCATGTTCTGGTGCAGGTCGCCGCGCAGGTCACGGACCCCGAGCACGACACGCAGGATGACGTGCAGGGCGACGGGAACCGGGCGCAGGACCTGGTAGCCGTGTTCGACGATGGCGCCGGTGCCGGACGGAGTGAAGCGGTAGAACCAGCGGATCGTGCCGCCGCCGGGTTCGGTGCGGGTGAACGCGAACTCTCTGCCTCGCTCGGTGGTCTGCACGACGGGCTTGTTGGACCAGGTGAACCAGCGCTTCTTGTTGCGGGCGAGGAACCGTGCCCCGACGGTCGCCTCGGTGTTGCCGTCCAGCCAGGTGCAGGAGATGACCTCGGGGCTCCACAGCGGAGTACGGCGAACGTCGGACACCAGGTCGTAGAGCGACTCTGCAGTGGCGTCGATGGGTAGGCGGACCTCGTCGCGATCCAGGCGGTTCATGATGGCCTCCTTCGGGCCAGGAACGATGCCGCCCACGATACCCGATGACCTATAGGCTTTTCAATAGGCTATTGGTAGATCTAGAATGCATCCATGCCATCGCCGCTCAATCCTCCCGTGGCGCAACCCGCGCCGAGCACGCCCCGGGAACGACGCCGGGCACAAACCCGCGACGAGATCCTGGACGCCGCGCTGGCGGTCATGACCGAGCAGGGCGTGGCGGCCCTCAACCTGACCGAGGTCGCGCGTCGGGTGGGTCTACGCCAGCCTTCGCTGTACCAGTACTTCGACTCCCGCACCGCGGTGTACGACGCCCTGTTCGAACGCGGCATGCGTGCCCACCACGACCTCCTCGCGGCCGCCATCGGCGCCGCCGACACGGGCTGGCCGGCAGCGCGCGCCGCCGCCTGGGCCAGCGCGCGGTTCGCAATGGACCACCCGGCGCTCACGCAGCTCCTGTTCGCCGGGGCCGTGCCGGGATTCGTACCCTCCGAACAGGCATATGCGCCCAGCCTGCGCACCTACGAACTGACCCGCAACGCCATCGCCGATGCCGTGCGGCATCACCACCTGCACCCCGCCGCCGCGTCCGAATGCGGCGTGGCTCTGTTTGTCGCACTCATCGCCGGAGTCTCCGTGCAGCAGCAGGCCAACGATCCCGATGCCGGCATCGAAGAAGGCCGCTACGTCGCCCTGTTGGACCCCGCCCTGGACATGTACGTCGGCTACTTTGCCCCCAGCCGCCCAACAACCTGGACACCATGGCCCGAAACGGGCGCCAGGACGGCATGCTGATCTTCAAACAACCTTGCACGACCGCGACGTCGCGCTGCTCACTACGCGGTGTTCCGCGGTGGCCGGACATCCGTCTTCGCCGCGCGCCGGTCGCAAGTCGGTCTTCAACGCAGCAGCCGGCACACCGGGCGGCGGTCCGGCACCAGCGGATCGGCGAGGATACCGAGGAGGAAGGGTACGCGGCGACGGCACCGGAGCAGGCGATGCCTCATGATCAGGTGAACACGGATGCCGAGGTGCGGATGTGGCTGCCGTATCACGGGTTATCCGCTTCGACCAATCGTCAGATATCCGCGTTCGAGCGCGCCAACGCTCTTCATCCAGGACAAGTGGCGTAAGCGTACCGGCGATGGGCGCAGAGCAGCCACCGGCCTGGCCCTCGTGGTGATGTCGAGCAAGGCCACGAGGCCTACCCGGACGATTGGCGCCGCGGCGACTGTCACGTACGCACGATTCTGGAGCACGCGTCATGGGCGCTTCGCCGCAGGGCGCGACGCGAGTTCCGCGCCGTGCTCTGGCGCAGCACAGCCCGATTGGCCGACCCCTCAGAGGCTCCAGATGACCAGATGTCCGGTGGGGTCGAAGAAGGAGCGGTCCAGCCCGAAGTCGGCCGACGGCAGGCCGATGCCGGCGCTGGCCTGCTCACCGGTCGGGCTCTCGTGCTGGTCGAAGCACGGCGTCAGGCAGCCCTCGGAGTAGGCCAGGTAGACGTTGCCGTCCGTGCCCCGGTAGCTCAGGTAGAGGTCCGAGTTGCCGGACGACAGCCCGGGTGCGTCGGTCGAGCCGACCGGGGTGGCGACCTGCGCCCGGTGGGTGAGCGTGGCGCTGCCATCGAACGAGCCGATCTTGACAGAGTGGATGGCGTCGCCGCTCGCGTAGGCCAGCACGAGCCCGAGGTTGCTGCTCCCGCTGTCGTCGTAGACCAGCGCCGGGGCGGCGACCGAGGTGTCGGGCAGGGTCACCCGTCCGATCAGCCGCATCGCACCGCCTATCGCGCACGCCGAGCTGTCCAGCCGGGCCAGGTTGAGGTGGGCGGCCGGGTCGACCCAGGCCAGCCAGCGCGCCCCGGCCGGGTCCGTGGCCAGCGCCGGCGCGTGCGTCGTGACCACGCCGGTGAACGCCGTGCGGCAGGTCAGCCCGGGCCCGCTGGTGTACGCGGCGACCAGCGTGTCGCCGGCACTTCCGCTCGGCCAGGCCAGGTAGACGCCGGTGCCGTCCGAGCTGAGCGCGGCCCCCTCGCCGTACGGGACGCGTTCGGTATTCGGCACCTTGGTGATCCGCAGGCCCTGGCTGGTGGAGTAGCCCACGACGAGTTCCTTGGCGGCGGCGGTACCGGACGAGCCGGCCCAGGCGACGTAAAGGCGGCTTCCGGCGAAGGCCAGCGCGGGCCGTCCGCTGCCGGTGTGGCCGGTCGTCACCGCTGAGGCGGCGCTCGGCACGAGACAGACGCCGGTCATCACCGCGGCGGCAGCGGCACCCAGCAGACGCAGGAAACGCGAAGGGGACATCGGATCTCCAGACCAATGTTGGGGAAAGCCAACGGGAGAACGCTTTCCGTCCGAAGCCTCCAATCCGCGCCTGTACGCGTCAATGCTCCGTCCAGCTGGGACGGTACCGGAACCGCCGGCCATCGAGCGTCGGCGGCGACGCGGTGTCCCAGTCAGCCGGCGGCCTACCCGGCAGGCAGCCGCCTTGGGCGAAGGTCAGGCCCCAAGGACGCGGGCCGCGGAGCTGGTGACGGCCGGTCGCGGCTACCGCTCCGACATCGGCCGCCCTCACGGGTCTACCGCCGGCCGAGCGCGCTCGCCGCAACAGACGGTCACGCGGCGCGACCGCCCGGCAAGGGCTCTCCACGCACGCTCGTGCCGAAGAGAGTGCGCTTGACGAATGACGTCACGGACGATTGAGGGTGCCCAGCCAGCTTTCCTTGGTCGGGCAGATAGCGACCAACGTGACTTATAATAATGACAGCCCTTTTGCCCTCATTCACGTACCAGTATCAAGGCACTGATCGGGTGATGTTTTTGATCGAGCGGGACCCGGTCATCGAGTCGTTCTCCGTATTGTGTGCCAATGGCGCAAGTCATAGCGCTACGTATATAACGACATGGACACTCAGCGACGCCGCTGGTACTAGTTAGGCGTGCTGAGGGCCATCGAATGGATTGTGCTGGGAATCGGTAGCGCGGCCGCCATCGTCTACGGGGTCCGTCGTCACCGACCTGCCCGGATCGGACCCTGGCTGTTGCTCGCCGGCGCCATCGTGGCGAGCGGCGCGGGCGACGTGCTGACCGCGTTGAACCGGCCTGGCGTGGCCGATGTCTGCTTCTACGCCATGTTCGTGTTGGTCGCCTGCGGTCTGCTGCAACTGACCCGCGTCGGTGCGATTCTCGTCGACCGGACCCGGCTCATCGACCTGCTCGCACTCGCGTGCTCGACGCTGCTGGTGGTCTGGGTGTTCGTCATCGGCGATGCGGGCCAGATCGGAAATGTCTCCGGGGCGTACGTCATCGGAGCCCTGCTGCTGCTCGCGGTCGTCGTCCGCCTGCTGGTCGCCGTGGGCCGGAACCTCTCGGCCGCGCTGCTGGTCATCGGTGCGGTGGGTGTCCTAGTCAGTGACATCGTGCAGCCGCTCTGGCCGGGCCGGCTGAGCGAGTCCGGATTCGTGGTGCTCTACCTGGCCTGGGGCGCTGCCGCGCTGCACCCGTCGATGGTGAGGCTCACCGAGCCCGCGGCGCCGCGTCCGAGCCCGTGGCGCGCGCGCTGGGCGGCGCTGTTGGGCATCTCCGTCGCCACCCCGCCGGTCGTTCTGCTGATCGAGGCGGTCCACGGCACGGTTGGCGACGGCGTTGTGATCGCCGTGGCCGGTGCGATCACACTTCTCCTGACCATCACGCGGCTGACCGACTCGGTGACCCTGAACAGCCAGGCCTTGACACGTGAGCGCGGCCTGCGGCAGGCGAGCGCCGCGCTGGTCGCCGCCGCCGACACGGCGGCCGTGGACGAGGCCGTCCGAGCCGCGATCGCCGAGCTCATGCCACCGGACGCCATCCGTAGCACCGACTTTGCCATCGACGACCGCCAGCTGACGCTCGAAGCGGTGCCCGGCCTCGGGGCCGGCCCACCACCCCGCAGCTGGTGGATCGAGGACGCGGACCACGACTACGCCACGCTGGTCTGTCCGCTGTGGCTGGAGCCGCTCGCCGTCGCACGGCCCAGCGGCGGCGCCCTGATCCTGGTGGGTCGCCGGGACAGCCTCACCGCCACTCGCGACACCCTCGAGGTGCTGGCCGGTCAGGCGGCACTCGCGCTGGATCGCATCGCCCTGGTGGAGGCGGTCGGCCGCCGCGACAGTGACCTCTATCTGCGCGCAGTGATCCGGAACAGCGCGGACATCATGGTGGTGATCGACGACGACCAGCGCATCCGATACGCCAGTCCTTCGCTGCGCGAGCTGCTCGGCGCCGACGATCTACCGCCGCTGGCCACACTCGACGATCTGGTGCATCCGGACGATCGCAACCGGCTGCGTCAGGCCTTCCGCAGCTCTGGCGACGGTGTGGTGTTCTGCTCCCTGTTGCGGGCGGACAAGAGCCAGGTGCTGGTCGAAGCCACGTACCGCGACCTGCGCGAGGACCGCCTGGTTCAAGGCTTTGTAGTGACCATGCGGGATTTCACCCAGGGCCATGAGCCGAACGAGCAGCTGCGCCATGGCGACAACCTGGACGACGTACCGGCCCGGGTGAACCGGCGCAGCTCTCGACACAAGTTCCGCTACTAGCGCCGACCATCACCCGAGACGCGCGACGAAGTATCGCGCATTACCAGTGAGCCGAAGTGCTCCGACGCTCTGTACCCCTCCCGCGGGGCGACTCCTTCACGACCTCTCGCGGCCGGCGGAGAGCGGTCACGCCGTGCGACCGGCCGGGGTCGGGCCGGCCCGCGCTCGTAGCCGATGCCAGTGCGCCTGCGTCGCCTCCTCGCTCGTGCCGAATGCCGGAGCATCGCATCGCTGACGCCGGCGGGAGATGATCACGGCATGACGAGAGAGTATGTGGGTCCCGTGCCCGACGCCGAGTGGCGGCAGCTGCTCACCGGAGCCCTGGACCGTGCGGATGAGTTTCGGGTGCACATGCCGGATGGTGATGGGCTGCTCAGCTACGGCCGAGCGGAATTCCTGGAATTGCCGGCGGTGGAGGTCCGACCGTGGAGCGGCATGCGCGACGCCATCGAGATCGTAGGTCCCATGACGGCGGCCGCGAAGGAGCTGTTCTTGCGACTCGAGGTTTCTATCGCGTCATTCGACCCGGAACATAAGCTTTGGGACTACGAGTTCGTGGAAAAGGGAACGGTCGTGCTGTCGATCGGCGACTATCACGACCTCATGGTCGAGGTTGCCGACTAGTCAGGCAGTCACGTTGTTGAGGCTCTACCTCGGGCGCACGGATCGGCCGGAGATAGAGCCTGCCTCCCGTCCGGGCCGGGGAGCCGAGGAAGCAAAGGCCGCCAGCAGCGCGGCGATGAATGCATCTACCCGCGGGTCCTTCGGATAACTCACGTCCGGGACACTAGCGGCAGCGTGGCGGATACGAGCACCATGATCGCGTGGTAGTGGACTATCGGGTCGGGCGTGGGCTGGCCGGCGCGTCGCGGGTGACCGGGTTTGTGGTCGTTGCCGTCACCTACGTGGTTGCCGGCGGGGCGGCCTGGGCGACAGCCGACATCCTTGGAGGACATCATCCGCTGACCGTTGCTTTCTGGGCCGACGTCGCGGCGACCCTGGTCGTCTTCCTGGCCTCGATGGTGGTCGGCAACTCGAGCCTCTACGACCCCTACTGGAGCGTCGCCCCGCCCGTCGTCGTGCTGGCCTGGACGAGCCATCTCGGCGGCCGCCCATTGATCGTCGACGTTCTGGTGCTGGTCTGGGCGATCCGGCTGACCGCCAACTGGGCGCTCGGCTGGCGCGGGCTCGGCCACGAGGACTGGCGTTACGTGCAGATCCGCGAGCAGAACAAGGCGCCCTGGTGGCTCGTCAGCCTGACCGGCATTCAGCTGATGCCGACGCTCACCGTCTTCGCGGGCCTGCTCGCCGTATGGCCGGCGATGCGAAGCCCGATGCCGAACCAGCCCCTCAACCCGATAGACGCCGCCGCGATCCTGGTCACCGCCGCGGCGATCGCCGTCGAAGCGATCGCCGACATTCAGCTGCACCGGTTCACCGGCGACCCCGCCAACCGGGGCCGGATCGCCGACCGCGGGCTGTGGAGCCGGTCCCGGCACCCCAACTACCTGGGCGAGATCATGTTCTGGTGGGGTCTGTGGCTCTTCGGGCTGGCCGCGGCGCCTTCGTGGTGGTGGACGGTTGCCGGGCCGATTCTGATGGTGCTGCTGTTCGCCTTCGTCAGCGTGCCGATGATGGACCGGCGGTCGCTGGCCCGGCGCCCCGCGTACGCCGAGCACATGCGCCGGGTGCCGGCGCTGCGGCCCAGGTTCACAGGGTCCCGGTGAGATGTGCGGCGGCCGCGATGATCGCCGCGTACTGCACCCCGACCAGCCGGCGGATCTCGATCGGTTCCAGCTCGGCGGTCTGGGCGTCCTCGAGCAGCCACTTCGCGTACGTCTGCTCCACCTCGCCCAAGGCGGCCCGGACCGACGCACGCACGTTGCCCACCGCGGCTTCGCCGCGCAGCGCGCGAAGCAGGATGCCGCAGTAGCGCAACCGCCACTCATGCACGTTGAGCGCCAGCGAGTTGGCCTCGGCCACGGTGGCCCGCCGGGCCGAGTCGGGGCGGCGGCTGCGTGCCAGCCGGGCCGGGCCGACCTCGTCGAGCACCCGGGCGAAGAAGCGGCTCGCCCTCCAGAACGGGGAATTCGGCGCCAGGAGGTGCCTTTCCACGGCCGCTAACGTACGCGTGAGCAGCTCCGCGACCTCAACCATCGCGGAAGCGTTGGCCGCCAGAGCGTCGGCGTAGCTGACCCCGGACAGCTCCGTGTGGGCCGCTCGCGGGTCGTGCCAGTACGGCAGCTCGCTGACCAGCATCAGCGCGCCCCAGCGGTTGGCGTACCAGGTCGTGCTGCCGCCGCCGTACAGCCACGGCTCGCCCCGCGCCCGGGTCTGCTCGTAGACCTTGGCCAGCGCCGTCGCCTCGTAGATCGCGTCGTCGAGCAGCACCAGGTCGGGCGCCTCGGGTTCGCCGCGGTGCAGCGGGATCCCGAGGTGGGCCGGCACCTCCTGCAGGACCGGGTGCAGCGCCGGCTCGGGCCGGCTGAGCCAGTAGTACGCCCCGCCCAGCTCGCTGTTGTGCAGCGAGGCCACGAGCTGCGGCCGGTGCTCGTCGATCAGCCGCATCAGGGCCTGCGTCTCGGGGATCGGGTCGTCGAAGTACGCGTCCTCGTGGTTGATCGGGAACGTCCACTCGACCTGATCGTTTCCGGCCGGGCGGTAGAAGTGCCGGGCATAGTGGGCGCGGGTGAACGGTCCGCGCAGCCAGCCCTCGTTGAGCCGCAGTCCGTCCGGGTCGGCGCAGTCGACGATGCGCCAGCGGTGGCCGAGGCGTTCGCGGAGATCGGCGTCGGAGCACAACCGCTCGGCGAGGTGCAGTGCGGTCAGCCCACCGATCGGTTCGTTGGGGTGGGGGAGCCCGAAGGCGAGGGCCTCCGGGGCCGCGCCGGGTTCCTCGCCCGGGCGGCGGTGGACGGTGAGGCACCAGAGCGGGTCGCCCTGCTGGGAGCTGCCGCATCGCCGCAGGCGGGCGATGTCGGGATATCGGTCGGCGATCCGGCGGAGACCGGCGTGCAGTTCGTCGACTCCGGCGAACGCGTCGTACGACGGCACGGTGGACAACTCGTCGAGCAGCCATCGGGGGAGCCGGGCGGCGTCGGTGCGGGAATCGATCATCCCGCCATCCTCACTCCCAGTGGCCGCGCCGTGCCAGACCCGAACCGGCCCTCGTGGGCCGGTCGGGTCCGTTGCCGCACCTAGAAGCCCGGGAAAACCTTCCGAAGATCGTCGAGAGAAAGAGGACCGTCGATTTCTACGCCGGCCGGAGTGTGCTCCGGAGCGAGCCGGCCCGTGATCAGTCGCAGCCAGGCCTCGGCCGGGAGGCGCAGGGTGCCGTCGGCCGTGGCGGGCTTGTCGGTGAGCGCGACCTTCTCGCCCAGCTCGAGGCCGAACTCCCGCGACGGGTCGCTCGTCACGATCGCCAGCGTGGCCGACTTCCCGCCGAGGGCGTCCGGCTTGGCGATCCAGCCGAGCAGCCCGGCCATCGCCTCGAACAGCAGCGGCACCGCGTCGGCCCGGACCGTGGCGGCCGGGTCGGCGCCCACCTTGGCGTCCCAGGTGTGCAGGGCGAACTCGTTGAGCCGCATCCGGCCCGCCTCCCCGACACCCACCGGGGCGGGCAGGAAGCCGAGGTCGATCCTCAGGTCGCGGCGCTCGTCGGCGGTGAGCGACTCGTACAGCTCGACCAGTTGCCCGTTGGCGGCGATGAACGCGTCGCGGTGCGCCCGGGGCCCCATCGCGTCCCAGCGCGCCCAGACGCCCTGGTTGAAGCCGTCCGGCGCGGAACCGGCGTTGGCGCGGGCCCGTTCGACGGTGGCCTGGCTGATCTCCGCCCCGCTGCCCAGGTGGCTGAGCACCTGCGAGACGTTCCACTCGGACGCGCCGGACGGCGCGGTGAGGTCATCATCGGTCAAAGCCGCGGCGTACGCGGCGAGATCGTCGTATCCGCTGCGAAGCGCGGCGATCACCTGGTCGGCAAGGCTGGTCATGGTCGGATTGTAGGAGCGCCGGATAGTTCACGGCGCAAGTACGTCCCAGACCCGAGGCCTAGGGTGGGCGCATGACTACGTGGCTGATCACCGGATGCTCCACCGGCCTGGGCCGGGCCCTCGCCGCCGCCGTGCTGGCCAAGGGCGACAACGCGGTGGTCACCGCCCGCGACGCGGCCACGGTCGCCGATCTCGCGGATGCCTGGCCGGCGCACGCCCTCGCCCTGGCCCTCGATGTCACTCGACCCGCACAGAGGCGGGCCGCGGTCGACGCCGCCACCGAGCGCTTCGGCGGCGTCGACGTGCTCGTCAACAATGCCGGCTACGGCTACCGGGCCGCGGTCGAGGAGGGTGATCCGGAGGACGTCGAGCGGCTGTTCGCCACCAACTTCTTCGGCGCGGTCGACCTGATCAAGCTGGTGCTGCCCGGCATGCGGGAGCGGCGCCGCGGCGCCGTCGTCAACGTCTCGTCGATCGGCGCGCGCATCTCGCCGCCCGGCTCCGGTTACTACGCGGCCGTCAAGTCGGCCCTCGAGGGCCTGACCGCCTCGCTCCGCAAGGAGGTGGCGCCGCTCGGCATCACCGCGATGGCCGTGGAGCCGGGCGGGTTCCGCACCGACTTCGCGGGCCGTTCCCTCGCCGGGCCGAGCGCGTCGATCGCCGACTACGACGAGACCGTCGGGCCGCGCCGCAAGGAGAACGACCGGGTGCACGGCACGCAACCCGGCGACCCGGCCAAAGCGGCCGACGCGATCATCCAGGCCGTGACGTCGCCCGACGCTCCCGGCCTGCTGATCCTGGGCAACGACGCGCTGAGCGGCTTCGAGCAGGTGCTCGACGCGCAGCGGGCCGAGCTGGAGAAGTGGCGGACGCTGAGCGCGAGCACCGATCTCTGAGGTGGTGGCTTCCGCTCAGTTGTGGTCCAGCGAAAGCGTGTTGCCGTCCGGATCTCGGAACCAGGCGACCTGTGTTCCGTTCGGCGCGGTCCAGACGCCGTCGTCGTCCTGATCCAGCCCGTCGACGCGGACGAAAGCCACGTTTCTCTCGACCAGAAAACGTATCGTGGCGTGAATATCGTCCACCTCCCAGCCCAGAACGGTGAACGGCTGCACGTGAAAGGACTTGCCGACCAGCGTCACGCGCACGGTCAGATCGGCGGTCCGCACGACGAGGGCGAACGAATCCTCGCCGACGACCTCGAGTCCGAGCGTGCCGGCATAGAACGCACGCGACCGCGCCAGATCGGTGGACGGCACGAAACCTACGGTCCGGGCTTCAGAAAGCACCGGCCCATCGTGCCACCCTCAGCGGGCGGATTCGAGCAGATGGCGGCGGCACGCCCGGGCCGCCGCGGTCAGCCGGTGCTCGCGATGCCGAATCAACCCGATCGGCGGATGGGCGGGGGAGGGGTCCAGCCGGCAGATCTGAATCGGCGGACCGTCCCGCTCGGCGGCCGATCGCGCCAGCAAGGCGACTCCGAGCCCGGCCGAGACCAATTCGCGGATGCTCGCCGGGCTTGACGTCTCGAACTGGACCCGAGCAGTGAACCCCGCCGCTTTCGCGGCATCGTCGAGAATGGCCCGGAGACCACTTCCGGCCGGGAGACACACGAACGCCATTTCCCGTACGGCGTCGAGCGCGCCGACCACGCGCGCACCGGGCGGCAATGCCAGCACCACCGATTCGGTCGCCAATCGGTGGGCCACGAAGCGGGCCGGAAGGTCGTCGTGGACCGGGCCGAGCACGAGATCGACCTCGCCGGTGTCGAGCCGGCCGAGCAGCGTGGCGATCAGGCCCGACCGCAACGTCAGGGCGACGCCAGGACAGCGGCCGTGGAAGCCGGCCAGCGCGGCCGGAAGGTCGAACGGCCCGAGCACCGAGGTGGCTCCGAGCGCGACCCGGCCGTGCAGGACCTCCGACAGCTCGGCGATCTCGCCGCGGGCGATGTCGAGTTCGGACAGGGCGGCCCGGGCCCGTTCGAGGAACCGGACGCCGGCCGCCGTGAGCGTGACGCGGCGGGTCGTGCGGCTGAACAGGGCGACGCCGAGCTCCGCCTCGAGGGCCCGGATCTGGGCCGAGACCGCGGACTGGGCCACGTGCAGCCGCTCGGCCGCCCGGGTGAAGCCGCCGCAGCGGGCGACGGCCTCGAAGTACGTGAGTTGCCGCAGCTCCATGCGATTCATCGTGGTCCGAGATGAATACCAGCGCAAATGACTGTTGGACCGATGGCCGGAGCCGCGGGAGGTTGGCCGTATGAAGACACAACAGTTGGGTGGTCTGCCCACGTCGGCGGTCGGGCTGGGCGGCATGGGGTTCTCCCAGGCCTACGGTCCGGCCGACGACTCGCTGTCGATGGCGGCGATCCGGGGTGCTCTCGACGCCGGCATCACCCTGGTCGACACCGCGATGAGCTACGGCGGCGGACACAACGAGACCCTGCTCGGCCGGGCCCTCGCCGGGCGGCGCGACGAGGTCGTGCTGGCCACGAAGTTCGGCATCGTCCGGGGCGACGACGGGGTACGTCTGGACGGCCGGCCGGACCACGTGCGGGGCTACTGCGAGGCGTCGCTCCGGCGGCTGGGCATGGACGTGATCGACCTGTACTACCTGCATCGTCCCGACCCGCAGGTGCCGATCGCCGACACGATCGGGGCGATGGCCGAGCTGGTCGCTGCGGGACTGGTGCGCCACCTCGGCGTCTCCGAGGTCTCACCCGACGATCTCCAGGCGGCCGCCGCCGTCCATCCCATCGCGGCGGTCCAAACCGAGTGGTCGTTGTCGTGGCGCGAACCCGAGGACGACGTGATCCCGGCCGCGCGGAAGCTCGGCGTCGGTGTGGTCGCCTACAGCCCGCTGGGCCGGGGCCTGCTGACCGGCGCCCTGCCGACCGGCACCTTCGGTGCGGGCGACTTCCGGGCCGGGGATTCGCGCTTCGCCGGGGACAACCTCGACCGCAACCTGGCCCTGGTCGCCGCGCTCCGCCGGCTGGCCGACGAGCGCGGCGCGACGCTCGGGCAGCTGGCACTGGCCTGGCTGATCGCTCAGGGCCCCGACGTCGTCCCGATCCCGGGCTCCCGCAGCCGCGACCGGGTCGTCGAGAACGCCGGCGCCGGTGACCTCACCCTCGGCCCCGATGACCTGGCCACGCTGGAACGCCTCGCACCGCGCGGGGCCTGGCGGGGCGATCGCCGCTCCTTCGCGGCCTACCGCAAGCAGCGCTGAGCTCGGCCGGTCGCGCGGAGCGCTGAGACTGATGCTGTCGGGCTGCTGACGACGGGCCTCCCGCCGGCAGAGCCGGGCGGATGATGTGCGCATGCCCGGCGGCGAAGCGGCGGACGGCATCAAAGCGGTCTCGGCGGCCACCTACGCGGCCACCGCCGACCACTTCGACGACGCGGCGCTGTCGTTCTGGGACCGGTACGGCCGGGAGACCGTCGCCCGGATCGGCCTGCGCCTGGGCGACCACGTCCTCGACGCCTGCTGCGGCACCGGCGCCTCCGCGCTGCCCGCCGCGCACGCGGTCGGTCCCACCGGCCACGTCGTCGGTCTGGACATCGCCGAGCCGGCGCTCGCGCTGGCCCGCGTCAAGGCGGCGGCCGCCCACCTGAGCAATGTCGAGTTCCGAACCGCGGACGTCGAGCACACCGGCCTGCCGCCGGCATCGTTCGACGCGGTCGTCTGCGTCTTCGGCGTGTTCTTCCTGCCCGACATCGCCGCCGCGACGGCCGAGTTGTGGCGGCTGGTGCGCCCGGGCGGCACTCTGGCGATCACGGTCTGGGGGCCGGACTTCCTCGAACCGGCGACCACCGCTTTCTGGGCCGCCGTGGGAACCGAGCGCCCGGACCTGGTCGGCGCCTTCCACCCGTGGACCCGCGTCACCGACCCGGACACGCTCGCGCGGCTCTTCGACCAGGCCGGTGCCGCCGCCCCCACCGTCGAGGCGGAACCGGGCACCCACCCGCTGGCCCGGCCCGAGGACTGGTGGACGATCGTGCTGGGCACCGGCTATCGGGCGACCGTTCAGCAGCTCGAGGCCGCCGCCGCGCAGCGGGTGCGCACGGCCGGCGTCACGTGGCTGCGTCAGCACGCGATCCGGGAGCTGCGGACCAACGTCGTCTATGCGCGGGCACGCCGTTAGGAGTCGACCCGGTTGCGGCCGTGGTGCTTTGCGGCGTACAGGTGCTCGTCGGCGCTGGAAAGCGCCTCCGCGACCGTTCCGCCGGGTTTGATCGGCGCCAGGCCCAGGCTCATCGTGACCGTGAGCCCGACCGCCACCTGTTCCCACGGATAGGCCGCGACCTGCGCCCGGAGCACCTCACAGCGTGCCCGCGCCTCCGACGGCTCGATGCCGCTCAGTGCGAGTCGAGCAGTCCGCGGATGGCCTCGGCGTGCCTCGGCCACATGGCCGAGCGCCAGGATCGCGTCGCGGCAGGCGGTCACCGCGGCCTCCTGCTCGCCGAGCCGCATCAGCTGGTTGGCGAGCGATCGCAGCGCCCCGGCCCGGGTCGGCACGTCGCCGATCGACTCGGCCGGCGCGGCCGCCTGACGGGCCAGGCCGGTGCCGGCCCGAGTCCCTGGGTCCTGGCCCTCGTGTTCCTGCTCGCCGGGCTCGACGCGCTCTTCGCGGACCGCCCGCTGCTCGGGTTGCTGCTCGGCCTGGCGGGCGTCCTCGCGATCACTTTGCCGGCCGCCGCCGTGGGCCGCTCCACTGAGGAAAGATCGGCCGAGGAAGTATCGTCCTGACGGCCGGTGTCCGTCCGGCCCGCACCCCGGCATGATCCTTACCCGTGCGCGAGACCACCCGGGTAGCGATCATCGGAGCCGGCCCGGCCGGCCTGACCCTGGCCCTGCTGCTGCGGCGCAACGGCATCGACTGCGTGGTGCTGGAGCGCCGCGACCGGTCGTACGTGGAGCAGCGCCAGCGCGCCGGCGTCCTCGACCACTACGCGACCCGCATCTTCGAGCGGGCCGGCCTGGCCGACGAGATCCTGGCCGGCGCGCCGCCGGAGACGCTGCTCGAGCTCCGGTACGACGGTTCGCCCCACTTCCTGGACGTACCGGCGCTGTCCGGTGACCGTCCCAGCCGCATCGTCCCCCAGCAACTTCTCGTCCGCCGCCTGCTGGCGGCCGTCGGCGAGGTCCGTTTCGAGGCCACCGACGTCGCCCTGCACGATCTCTCCTCCGACCGGCCCCGGGTCACCTACGGGGCGTCGCAGGAGCTCGTGGCCGACTACGTGGTCGGCTGCGACGGCTTCCACGGGGTGAGCCGCCGCAGCATCCCGGCGTCGGCTCTGACGACCTACGAGTTCGACCACGGCATCGGCTGGTACACGATGCTCGCCGACGCCCCGCCCCCGCGCTACCCGCTGATGGCGATCAGCGAGCACGGCTACGCCGCCCAGTTCGCCCGCGGCCCGGCGGCCAGCCGCTTCTACCTGCAATACCAGCCGGGCGTCGCTGACCCCCGCGAGTGGCCCGACGACTACGCCTGGGAGCAACTCCGTCTCCGGCTGGGCGACGATCGGTTGCCGACCGGCACGATCACCGACCGGGAGATCGTCGAGATGCGCAGCTTCGTCGCCGAGCCGATGTCCTTCAACCGGTTGTTCCTGGCCGGCGACGCCGCGCACATCATCACCCCGATGGGCGCCAAGGGCATGAACCTGGCCCTCTCCGACGCCGCCACCCTGGCCGCCGCCCTGATCGACGGCTCACCGCCGGCACTGGCCGCCTACTCGGGCACCTGCCTGGCCCGCACGTGGGACGCCCAGGAGTTCTCCCGCTGGTTCACCGAGATGGTCCACGACGCGGGCGACGCCACCCTGGCGGGCCCGTTCCGCCGCAAACTGGCGAGGGCCCGCTTCGAGCGCCTCTTCCGCTCGCCCCCGGCCGCCGCCGCCTTCGCCGACCTCATGTCGGGCACCGACTACTAACCTTTGGCGGCATGGCTCATGCGGTGGTGATACCCGGCGGCTCCTTCGGCCCCGCCGCCGGTTTGCTCCTGTACGCGGGCGCGGTAGCCGAACGCCGCGGCGCGTCCGTGCACTGGCACTGGTGGTCCCAGCCGCCGCCGTCGAAAGACGTCGGGATCTGGGTCGCCGCCGAGGTCGCGCCCCTGCTCGGCGCCGGCCCGCTGCTGATCGGCAAGTCCCTGGGCACGAACGCCGCCGGCCTGGCCGCCGACCACCACCTGCCCGCGGTCTGGCTGACCCCACTGCTGACCGACGACTGGGTGGTGGACGGCCTCTCCCGCGCCACCGCCCCGTGCCTGCTGATCGGCGGCACCAGCGACCCGCTGTGGGACAGCGCCCAGGCCCGCCGCCTGTCCCGTCACGTCGTGGAGATCCCGGCCGCCAACCACGGCCTGCAGGTCCCCGGCCCGGTCAGCGACTCGATAGCCGTCCTCGCCCGCGTGGTCACCGCCATCGACGA
>DASWRZ010000320.1:0-29140 GCA_036402935.1 Actinoplanes sp. | reverse complement strand
AGCCGGACCAGTAGCAGCGCGATGTCGTCGGTCCGGCGCGGCGCCGACTCGATCAGCTGGGTGCAGAGGTCCTCGCCGGTGCGGCCCTGGTTGGCGTGCAGCACCGACCGGATCCGGGCGATGCCGTCGTCGATCAGCCGGGACGGGCTCTCGACCAGCCCGTCGGTGTAGAGCAGCAGCATCGAACCGGGAGCCACCCGCCGCCGATGGGTCGGCCGGCCGTCGCGGGGCATCAGCCCGAGCAGCGGCTCCGGCGACTCCCACCAGACCTCGACCTCGCCGTCCGGCCGGAGCAGTATCGGCGGCGGATGCCCGGCGTTGGAGAACTCCAGCCCGTAGCCGTCGTCGTCGCGCCGCAGCCGCGCCAGCACCGCGGTCGCGGCGGCCGGCACCTGCAACCCGTGCAACGCGCGGTCGAGCTGCGAGAGCAGGCGCCCGGGCGGGTCGTCCCGTCCGTACGCATCCCCGCGCACCAGATTGCGCACCTGGCCCATCGTGGCCGCCGCCTCGATGTCGTGCCCCGCGACGTCGCCGACCGCGACCATGACGCTGCCGTCGGGCTGCACGAACGCGTCGTACCAGTCGCCGCCGACCGCGTCGCCGGCCTGCGCGGGCAGGTAGCGCGCGTGCAGCTCGACGCCGGGAATCTCGGGCAGCTCGGTCAGCATGCTGCGCTGAAGCACCTCGGCCACGTGGCGCTGCCGGCCGTAGAGCCGGCTGTTGTCGACCGCGAGCCCGGCCCGCCGCCCGATCTCGGCCGCGGTGTGCTCCTCGTCGGCCCCGAAAATGCCCCGCTCGGCGCCGTTGACCAGCATCACCGCGCCCAGAACGCGCCGCGAGACCGGGGCCGTGATCGGCACGATCAGATAGGAGCCGAAGCCCATCCGCCCGGCCAACTCCATGATCTCGGGACGGTCGATGGTCGGGCGCCGCGGGTCGGCTCGATCCTCGCGGATCAGCCGGCCCGTGCGCTGCACGGCCCGGAGCACGAAACGGACCACCTTGGGCGAGGACTCCGCCAGCTGCGCGAGGCGCAGGGCGTCGATGGCGTACGCCGGATCATGGTGAGCCGCCGACACATGCCGGATCTTCGTGGCCGTCGGGTCGGTCAGCGTGACGAAACACCAGTCGGCGAGGCGTCCGGCGACCATCCGGCCGAGGCGGCCCATGCCGGCCTCGATGTCCATGGTCGCGGTCAACGCCTCGGTCAGCTCGGCGAGCAGCCGCAGCTGATCGTGCGCCTCCTCGGCGCTGGCGCGGGCCTCGTCGGCGATCGCCCGGGCGATCCGCAGCCCGACCTCGGAGGAGCAGACCGCGGCCAGGTCGGTGAGCAGCGTGATCTCGCTCTTCGTCCACTTGCGAGGCTCGCGGTCCATCACCGCGAGCGTGCCGACGACCAGCCCGTCGGGATCGGTGAGCGGCACCCCGGCGAACGCGGCCGCCCCCAGGTCGCGGATGGCCGGATTGTCCCGCATCTGCGGATCCACGCGAACGTCGCCGACGACCAGGACGCGGCCGCTCTCCACGACGTGACGGCTGAACGAGTGGGACAGCGGCGCCTCGCGCGTGGTCGCCAGCGGCTGCGGCAGCCCCACCTGCCCGGGCAGGAACTGACGGTCATCGCCGATCACGGTGACGACCGCGACCGGGGCGTCGATCAGTTGCTCCACCAGGCCGGCGATGCGGTCGAACGCGGCATCGGCCCGCGAGCCCACCCCGAGCCGCTGGACCGACCGCAGGCGCGCGGGATCGTCGAGCACGCCGTCCGCGGCCCGCCCCACCCGGTCTTCCTGCAGCATCGTCGCCCCTCGGCAGGTAAGGCATGTCAGCGTACCGGGTCCCGCACCGGGCCACACCGCGCCGAAGAGCCCCAATCAATAAGGTGGTGGCATGCCGTTCGCCGCTACGCCGTCGCCGCCCTACGTCGCGGTCATCTTCACGTCGACCCGCACCGACGGCGACAACGGTTACGCCGCGATGGCGCAGGCGATGGAGGAGCGGGCCCTCGACCAGCCCGGCTACCTGGGCATCGAGGCGGCGCGCGACACCGGCCTGGGCATCACGGTGTCGTACTGGGCCGACGAGCACGCCGCCCGGGCTTGGAAGCAGGTCGCCGCACACCTGGTGGCCCAGCGCCGGGGCCGTTCCGCCTGGTACACCGACTACCGCGTGCGGATCGCCGTCGTCCACCGCGACTACGGCCTCGACTCCTCGGACAGAGCCTAGCGGCGCTCGGGCTCGTCGCCCGCGACGACGTCGGCGTCGGCCGCCATCGGGGCCCACTTCTTCGTCCACTCCTCGCGGCGGGCCTCGAAGGCGTCGTCGCCGAGACCGAAGGTCGACACCGTGACCTCCATCCGCCCCGCCGAGTGCCCGCTCAGCGGAACCCGCCCGGCCACCACGACCAGGAAGCCGTCCGCGTCGGTGGTCCAGGACACCCGGCGGCCGACCGGCTGCCAGTCGGTCTCGGCCAGCGACAACGCCTGCCGGCCGGTGGTCTCGCCGGTCAGGTGCAGCGTGCGGCGCAGGCCCGCGGGCCGTCGCTCGAACAGGAACCGCAACTGCACCAGGAAGACCCGCCACGCTTCCTCGATCGAGTCGTACGCGTCCGGGTTGTCGGGCACCGGTCCTTCGCGGACCGCGCGCACGACAGCCTGGTCGTCGTCGCCGACCACCTCCAGATAGGACCCGTCGGCCCAGCCCATGCGTTCCGGGGCCAGCAACGTCGCCTCGTCGACGAAGATCTGCTGGATCTCGGCGTCGAGCCCGTCGTAATCCCACCCGAACCACTGCCGGAGCAGCGCCGGCTGGGTGACGGCGTCCCACACCTCGTCGCGGCCCGCCGGCAGCGCGAACTCCACGGAATACGGCTTCAGTCGGCCTTGATCGGTCATGCCTCCATCATTGGGCCAATCAGACAATCACGCCACGGGACCGCATCGTCACAACTCGATTGCAGTGCTGGCCAGGGAGCGTCCCGGCACCGCACGTCTGCGGCGGAGTGGCGCACGCCGGTACGGGCTCGAACGCTATTGCCGACTTGTTCTCCTCCGGTGAGCTCAGGCTGCCGCCCGGGGAACGCGGAAACCCTTGGTGGGATCGCAGAGCTGATCGGCCGGCAAGCATCAGCGCCGCGGGTCGGTGATCGATCGGCGCGGCAGCCATGGTCACGCGGTCGTGGTCGGGCGGCGCGGCGGTCGTGGCCGGGCGGCGCGGTAGCCGTGATCAGGCGGCCTTGCTCGGGCGGCGCGGCGGTCGTGGTCGGCCGGCGCGGCGGTCGTGGTCAGGCGGCGCGGCGGTCGTGGTCGGGGTCGACGGGGGTGCGGCGTCCGGCGGTCAGGCCCGAGCGGATCGTGCGGCGGATCTCGGTGCGGCCGAGTCCGGCGAAGCGGGCGGCGGCGTCCAGCTCGCGGATGACGTCGCCGGGGTCGAGCAGGCCCGCCCCGACCAGGCGGCCGAGGGCGAAAGCCGCCCGGTTGAGCGTGTCGTTGCGCGCACCGACCGGGGCTCGGGCCACCCGGTCGGACTCGGCGGCGAGGGCGGCCGAGGCGTACCGGCCGGGGTGGGTGATCGGCCGTTGGGTGACCGGCGCGACCGTCGGGCCCTCGATGAGCGCGCGGAGCATGCTCGAGCTCTCGGGGAGCGGCTCGCCCGGCCCGCGCACCCAGCGGTAGTCGCCGCGCGGGTGCCGCGACGGGGGCGCCACCACATAGCCACCGGCGCCGCGCCAATCGAGGCCGGGCAGCAGGTGCACGCGGTTGCCGAAGCCCGTCGGGCGGAACCAGAAGTGCCATCCACCGCTGCCGGTGCGGACCTGCGGACCGGTCGGCATCTCGCCGCCGAGCAGGTGGCGCAGGCCGTGCCGGCCCTCGTCGGAGTCGACGTCGGCGACATCCATCGCCACGCCGGTGCGCAGTCCGACATTCGCCCGGGGCCATCGGTGCCACCACAGCTCGATCTGTCGCGGGTCGGTGCTGGCGTCGGTCAGGCCGTGGCGCAGTCGTGGGTGCTTGCCGGGTCGCTCGCATCGCACTCCTCTGTCGCACGAACAGCCACCGGGCACAGGCTCGTGCACCGGCAGGACCGGGATCCCGTGCCGGGCGTAAGCAAGGGCGGCTGTCAGTGACATTAGAACAAGCGTACGACAATTCCGCGGGACTCAGGTCACCGTCAGCGCGCGCAGCACGTGAGCGATGTGGTGCGAGGTGCTGAAGGCCATCCACGTGCCGGAGCTGCCGGCGCCCGGTGCGGTGCGGGCCCGGCGGGCGATCTCGGCGTCGCCCCACGAGAAGCGGGCGCCCGAGGCCGGCCAGTGGGGCGAGGTGACCAGCGTGCGGCACAGGTCATGGCAGCGGTCGTCGCTGCGGCCGCCCCGCCGGGCCCAGCGGTAGATCCACCAGTCGTTCTCCGCGGTGTAGCGCAGCGTCGGCAACTGGCGGTGCCGCTGCACGCCCAGCCGCCGTACGGGCGAGGTCACGCCGTAGTCGGAGTAGCACACGCCCGGCTCACCCAGCCGCTGCCAGACCCGGGCGTCGAGCCGGCCGACCGTGACCGGAACGTCGGCCGGCAGGTCGTCGAGGTTGGGCGGCATCGCGCCGGAGGCCACGCTGACCGAGCGCCAGGGCAGGGTGCGCGCCCAGCGGACGACCCGCCGGGCCTGCTCCTCGATGTGGTCGGCGTGGGCCACGCAGGCGGTCTCGGCGAGGTCGATCAGGAGGTCGACCTCTTCGGGTTCGAGCCCGGCGCTCTTCAGGATGCGTACGGTCACCCGGTCGGCCGCCGCCGGATTCCCGGCGTCGACGTGCGGCCTCAGCCGCAGCACGGCCCGGCGCAGATGCATCCGGGCGGCGAGGCCGTGCGCCACGAGGCGCCGGGTGCTTTCGTACGCGCGGAGCACCGGCAGCATGGCCACTCCGAGGTCGGCCAGTTGCTCGGCCAGGTCGAGCGGCGGAATCACGAGTGGATCGTCGGGGTCGGCGATCTGCCCGAAGTCGACCGCGACCGCCCCGGTGCGCGGCGGCACCTGCCGGATCAGCGGCAAGATGCTCGGCCCGGGTTCGAGCTCGAGGATCGGCAGCACGCGCGGCGCGTCGGCCGGTGCCAGGTGACTCAGCGCGGTCAGCTCGCCCCGGCGTGGTCGCAGGATGGGTCGGTAGCAACCGTCGTGCATGGACGCCGCCGTGGTGAAGACCGCCATGTACTCAAAGTAGCGGCCCCTGTCGGATCCGCGACAGTCATCGGTGCAAATGCGCGAGGATCGCCTGATTTGCCTCCCAGCCGTCGGGGAACTTGACCGGCACGTTGAGGTGCACCGGCTCGGTCGAGGGGTGCGCGTCGAGCAGCTCGGCGATGCCGTCGCGGGCTACGACCACGCACGCGTGGCGGTGCCGCGACGTGAGCACGCACAGTCGTCCCGACTCGAGGTGGAACGCGGTCGCGTCGCGCCGCCCGGAGAGCGGATGGAGCACGATCGTCAGATCGTATTCGCGGCCTTGGAGCCGGTTCGCCGTGTCGACGGTGACGCCCGCGGCCTCGGGCGGAAGCAGCGAGCGGATGGCGGCCACCTGGTCGCGGTGGGCGGCGCCGATCGCGATGCGGTCGGCGGTCAGCCTGCCCTCGAGCGACTCGGCAACCGTGCGGCCCTCCCGTTCCAGGGCTCGCGTGGCCAGCCCGGCGCAGGCCGCGGCCGCCTCGGCGTCGGTGCGGATCGTGAATCGGGCCGGCAGTTCGTGCAGGCCCCAGCCGGTCGCCGCGGCCTGGTCGAGCGTCTGGTCGAGCGCCTCGCCGAACACCGAGGAGGCGGGCTTGTCGAGGGCGAGCACCGAGGACGCGGGCCGGTCGAAGGCGGGCACCGAGGAGGCGGGCTTGTCGAAGGCGAGCACCCGGTCGCCCGGGCCGGTGCCCGACCGGAACCCGGTGAACGGGTAGAACGCCTCCGCCACGACCGGTGCGGCCGAGTGCGGCAGCCGCCACGAGACCGGGAGCCGATGCACCGGCAGACCGGGGTTGTGCCGCAGGAGGACCGCGACGGCGCTCTGCATCGGGTCCCACGACAGGCCGATCCAGCGGTCGACCTCGACCGTCGAGAACGGATCGAGCTGGCCCGGATCGCCCACGAACAGGGCGCGTTCGAAGCGGGAGGCGACGCGCAGCAGCGCGTCGGACCGCATCTGATAGGCCTCGTCGACGATCGCCCACGGCCAGGTGCCGTCGGTGACCGTCGCCCACTTGGCGGCCGTTGCGATGGTGACCGCGGGCGCCTGCAGGTCGGCGACCTTGGCCCCGACCCGGCAGGCCGGGTGGGCGCGCACCCGCTCGGACGCCTCGTAGTCGACCGCCGACAGGCGGCCCACCGTGATCTGCGGGGAGCGCGCGCCGAGCCGCTCGATGAGGTCGTCGACCTGCTCGTTGGTCTGCGCCACGATCATCATCGGCTCGGCCGCCGCGGCCAGCTCGCCGGCCGCCCGCACCACCAGCGTCGACTTGCCGGCACCGGGCGGCGAGTCGACCACCACGCCCCGGTGGTCGCCGGTGTGCAGATCGCGCAGCACGGCGTCGACGACCCGCGCGGCCTCGATGGAGGGGCTGACGACCTGGTTCCCGATCACCGGGGCACCGTAGCGCGACCGGTGGGACCTGTCCGGTTCGTGGGGTGGGTTCGCGCGCGGTGACGGCGTACCGCCGAAAGCGGGATCGCCCGGAGTGTCCGGCCGATTCTGAGCCGGGGTCTCGCGGCGCCTCGGACGTTCCGGTCGAGCGGTCGCGGCGCGCTTCTGACGGAAATCCGACACGTGTCTGGTCAGCTGCGACCTAGCGGGTTCAGGCGTCGCGCAATCCGGCTAGGGCGGCCGGCTCCGGGGCCGACCCCGAGATGATCTCTGCGACCGTAAACGGCGTGGATCGGCGGAATTCGTTTTCGTGCAGGTGAGGGGATAGTTGATCGTAACTATGGGTGGATGTTCGCGGCTTGGACATCACTTTGAAATATCCCGCTGATTGACTCTGTACTCAGGCCGAATAGCGAAGCCGACATGCAACTTGCACGTGCGGTTCGCCGTGCAAGTTGCATGTTTCGCAGCCTCCCGACCTGCTGCTCCATCGTCGTGGCAACGTTTCGGACGTCGCGCAAGATTTCATTCATCGGTGTTTCTGAGATGGCCGAAGTCAGCCCTTCCAGTCGATCACCGGAAGTGGAACTCTTCTAGCCAGCAGTAGCGCCAGCGACACGGACGGTGGTGGTATGTATGCGCCCAGACGTTCTGGTCGGTCCTAGCGAATGGGTAGTCGAGCAGTTCGGTGACCAGATCGCCGGTGAGCTCTGGACCCGGGTCCCCGAGGCGTTGAGCACCGCGATCGACCGCGAGGTCAACGCGCACCCCGCAATGACGCAGACCATGGAACGAGTGCTCGCGAATCCGCGATGGCCGCTTCCCTATGAGGAGTTGGTGCTGTTCCTGGGCACTCTCCCCGGTGCCGAGATCATTGCTGTGCCGAAGTCGGTCTACCAACTGGTCGTCATCAACGGACACGTCGTCGTCCCGTGGTGCTACGGCCAGTCCGCGCGTCTGTCCATGCGCGACGTCGAGGTCGGCCGCTCGTTCGGCCGGCTCGCCCGCGAACTCCTGCGCCGGTTCGGTCCGCCGTGGCGCCGGTCGCAGGCCGAATTCCCCCTGCCGCTCGACGCCGTCGACGAGCGGGAGGTCGCCAAGATCTGTGCGGCCATTGCGAAGATCGAGCCCAAACCGGAGGTGGTCATCGCCGGTTTCGCGGGCGCGCCCAACCTGGGCCTCCTGCGTGCCTGCCTAGGCGAGATCAAGTCCACCGACAACGGCGCTCTCAACTGGAGCCACCTCGACGACCTGCCCCTTCCGCCCCCGGTCATCCCGCGGCCGCGGCGCATGCAGTTCCCCTGACCGCTGACCGGCGCTCAACCGACCGCGGCCGTTCAACCGAACGGCCGCGTCTCCGGATATCAAAGCGACCACGACCTGTTATGTGGTCACCGGAGGCGGGGCACCGCGTTGGCCGGCCATGGTCGAGCGTCCGCCGCCGACGGCTCCGGCGTGGTAGTCGTCGGAGCCGGCATGGGGGGCTGTCGTTGATGTGGCCGTACGCCGGCAGGGCGCAGCCGCACGGCTCTGTGCAGAACCGGGTGACGGCCGGGTGACGGCCGGGTGAGGGAACGAATGCGGCACGGCTCGAGGTCACCGCGGCGTGGCCGGAGCGGCGGGGCTGAAGAGGGCCTCGACCAGGGCACGGAGGGTTTCGCGGTCGCGGTCGGAAGACGGCTCGTACTCGGTGATGCCCAGCCCGGCCAACGGGAAGCGGTCGGTGAGCGAGCGCACGGCGGCGGTCAGGGCGGCCGGGGACAGGCCGCCCGGTTCGGGGCAGCCGACCGACGAGAACTCGGACGGGTCGAGGACGTCGAGGTCGATGTGGAGGTAGACGGCGCGGGCGCCCGAGGCCGCGACCACCGAGGGCAGGTCGGCGAGTTCGCCCGGCGGCACCAGGGCGAGGTCGTTTTCGGTGACGTACTGCTTCTCGGCCGGGTCCAGCGCGCGGACTCCGGCCAGCACCACCTGCGACGGCCGCAGCGACGCCCGCGGGGTAAGGGGTCCCTCGTCGCCGAGCAGGGTCCGCAGCACCATGCCGTGGAACGCGCCGGACGGGGAGGACGAAGGGGTGTTGAGGTCGCCGTGGGCGTCGAACCAGACGACCGCCAAGCCGTCGCCGTGCAGGGCCAGCGCCGCCTCGATCGGGGCCAGTTCGACGCCGCAGTCGCCGCCGACGGTGACCGTGCGGTCGTCGAAGCCGATCGCGCGGACCGCGTCCAGGTTGGCCGCCAGGTCGTCGGTGACCGGCACGCGGACCCGCCGGTCGCCGGGGATCATCGCCGCGAGGTCGGCCGCGCCGGTGGCGAGCCGGCGCGCGGTCGGTGAGCCGGAGCCCTGCCACTGGCCGATCTCCAGGACCGTACGCCGGGGCGGCGCCACGATGCCGAGCTCCTCGATGCGCTGCCAGACCGGCCGCATCGCCGCCGAGGGCTCGCGGGCGAAGATGCTGCCCCGGATGCGGACGAAGACGCAGTTGCCGACCCGTTCGAGCACAGCCTGCCGGCGCATGTCGCTCTCCCACTGATCGGGGCCGTGGTAGGAGTCGCCGTCGCACTCGATGGCCAGGCGGCGTCCGTCCGGCGCGTTGAGCACGAAGTCGATGCGGTAGGCCCCGAGGCGGAACTGGGGGATCGGCCGGTAGCCCCGCGCGGTCAGGCGGCGCAGCACATCCCGCTCGAAGTCCGACTCACACTTGGCCGATAGATCGGAGATGTCGGATGCCACCACGGTGCCGGCGTTGGCCAGGTAGGTCAGGAGCAGGGAGCGCGCGTCATCGACCGGCAGGGAGGCGGCCCGCACCGAGTGGAAGACCCACAGCTGGTCGCGGGCCCGGGAGGCGGCCACGTTGATCCGCCGGTGGTATTCGCGGCGGGTGAAGGCGGCGACCTTCGGGTCATTGTCGGAGACCACCATGGACACCAGCACGACGTCGCGCTCGTCGCCCTGGAAGGTGTAGGCGTCGCCGACCCGCAGCCGCCGGGCCTGGATCTCGTCCTCGCCGATCTCCTCGCGCAGCCGGGAGAGCAGGTAACCGGCCTGCCCGCTCGTGCTGAGCAGGCTGATCACGCCGAGCGTCTTGCCCCGATAGGACGGGTCGGCCACGATCCGCACCACCTGGTCGACCACGGCGGAAGCCTCGGCCAGGTTGACGTCGCCGAAGCCGGCCAGGGGCTGCCGCACCCCGTCGACCAGGAAGACCGTGCGCAGCGGCGCCATCGACGGCCGGTCGGCCCGCAGCGGCATGATCTTGCCGTCGTAGTAGTGGCGGGACGAGAACTCGATGATCGGCGGCACGCAGCGGAAGTGCTCGGTGAGCAGGATCCGCTCCGGCGACCGCCGCACGGCGTGGTCGTAGAGCGACGACTCGGGGTCGAAGTGCTCGGCCGACGGCACGTCGTCGAGGTGACTGTGGATCAGGCCGCTGACCGTGCCGACGAAGCCCAGCTGGGGGCCGATCTGCTGGTCGTCGCCGACCACGACGGCGCGTTCGGCGAGCGAGAGGACGGGCAGGGCGAACAGGTCGGCCTGCGACGCCTCGTCGACGATCACCACGTCGAAGCGGGCGCCGCCGGCGAACTGCTCGATCGCCCGGTCGACCGACATGACCCAGACCGGCACGGCCTCGACGGCCGACTCCATGGCCCGTTGGGCGTGCGCCTGCCAGGCGGCGGCGTTGCGCCCGGTGCCCTTGCCGATCTTGCGCAGGGCGGTGGTCCAGTCGGCCAGCGCGGCGCGCCGCCGGTCGTCGAGCGCGCGCGAGACCTCGAGCCACGCCGAGGCGACGACCAGTTCGCCGGTGCGGCGGCGGATCCGGTCGCGGGCCGACTCGACCCGTTTGGCCAGCACGGCCGGGTCGACGCGGCCGAGGACGTCGTCGAACCAGGTCTGCGCGCGGCGCCACGTCCACGCGTCGAGGCAGGCGCGGCCGGAGACCTCGGGCACCCGGCCGGCGTCGATCATCGCGGCCCAGGCCGGAGCGGCCGCGGCCACTCTCGCCCGCAGCTGTTCGCAACGGTCGGCCTGCGGTCGGAGCGCGGCCCACCCGCGTACATCCGCAAGCGTTTCGTCCCACCCAGCGAGAGAGATCCATGCCTGCGCGAGCCGCGGCCACGCGGCGAGGCGCTGCCGAGCCGTCTGCTCGGCGGCGGCGAGCTCGTCGAGATCGAAGACCGCGGGCGCCGCGGCGAGCAGGTCGGCGGCGCGGCTCAGCGCCACCGGGTCAAGATCAAGATCAAACTGCGGTACGCACGCGGCCAGCCTCGCGGCGAGTTGCGGCCAATACCGTACGTCCCAATCGAGCGACTGCCGTGCGTCGGCCAGAAGCGCGCCCGCCCAGATCTCGGGATCCTGGGTGTCCGGCGACGGCACCCGCAACCGTGTGATCCACTCCGACCAGTGGGCGCCGAGCCGGCCCCGGGTCTGCCGGCGGCGCACCCACGCGGTCACCACGTCGACGTCGTCGGCGGTGCGAAGCGGCTCGCCGTCCACGTGGATCTCGTCGGCCACCCGGAAGAGGGCCGCTTGCAGCAGGCGACTCAGCCCACGGCCGGCCGCGAAGCGCTGCCGGATCTCGGTCAGCTGGGTGAGCAGGCGTTTCGGCTCGGCGGCGAGCGACTGCGGGACCTCGACCTGATGGCCGGCCAGCGTGCGGGTCAGGGCGGCCAGCTCGGTCAGCAGAACCTCGGTGGCCGTGACGTGATCGGTCCAGACGGTGGCCCAGTGCGGGTCGGTGAGGAGGCGGCCGAGCCGGTCGGTCCACGAGCCCTCGCGGCGGCGCAGCCAGCCCAGGGCGTCGCCGAGGTCGGTCTGCAGCTGGGCGAGGCCGTCCGGTTTGGCCTCCCGGATCGCGTCCGGTTCGAGGCCGGCCGCTTCCAGCCGCTCGACCTCCTCGGCCAGCCGGTGCCGGCGCTCGCGCCGTTCCGCGATGCCGGCGGCGTCCGGCAGACCGGAGATGTCAGGTAGCTCGGCGCGAGCCCGTTGGCGCAGGTCCGGCGGGATGGTCGCGGCGAGGTGGAGGAGCTCGGCGAACTCGGCCTCGTCGAGCGGTGGCGCCACGGTGACCGGGTCGGGGATGCCGCCGTGCGCGGCCGCACGCTCCCGCAGCCAGGCCCCCACCTCGACCGGGGTGCGGTCGGCACCGTCGAGCCGGTAGGTGACCGCCTCGCTCTCGGCGATCGCCCGCAGACCGCCGAGCGCGGCCGCCAGCTCCCGCTCGGCCTCCTCGAGCAACCCGGTCAGGCGCTCGACCCGGCGGCCCTCGGCGTCGCGGTCGAGGGTGGCGGCCCGGTCGGACAGCTCGCGGGCGGCGAGCTGGAGCTGCACCAGCTGATCGGTGGTGCGGCCGAGCACGGCCAGGCAGAGCGGCTGGATCTCCTCCGGCAGGCCGTCCCGCAGCACCCGCAGCGGGTCCTCCTTCTGGGCCACGACCAGCACCCGCTTGCCGTTGGCCATCAGGTGGCAGATCAGGTTGCGGATGGTGTGGGTCTTGCCGGTGCCGGGCGGGCCCTGGACGGCCACGTTGCGGTGGTGGGCCAGGCGGCGGGCGATCGACTCCTGAGCCTCGTTGGTCGGCAGGGGCATGAGCAGCCGCTCGCCGACCCGCGTCCACTCCTCGGGCCGGTCGTCGGGCATGTGGAGCTTGCTCGGCTCGTGGGCGACGATCGCGGACAGCGCGCCGATGCTCGCCGTGTCGCCGGCCAGCAGGCGGTCGCGCAGGCTCTCCAGGAAGCCGCGCAGCAGCCGCTGCTTGGGCCGGGCGAACAGCACCCCGGTGTCCTTGATGTGCGGCGTCGTCAGCTCGGCGCCGGCCCCGGCGACGACCCGGTCGTAGCCGAGCCGGCCGAGCGCCCGCTCGAACAGCTCGCGGCGGTCGAGGTCGTTCCAGAGGTCGATCTCGAGCGTGCCGGCCGGGCCGGCCAGCGCGAGGAGCTGGGCGAGGTAGCGCTCATCGAGCCCGTTCAGGGCGTCGGTCTGCAGCCGGGGCGGCCCGGCCGGCGAGACGGTGACGAGCGAGCGGTCCGGCTCGTACTCGATCAGGACCGGGGTCGCGACCAGGGGGTAGCGCACGCGCTGCCCGTTGATCGTCGTCTCCAGGACGCCGTGGCCCCAGACCAGCTCGGTGGTCGCGGTGGCCATGTCAAGCTGATGCATCAGGTCGAACAGCTGCCGGTGCAGCGTGCGCGTCTTCTCGGCCTCGGCGGTGGCGAGAGCCCAGGGACGCCAGGCCTGCTCGCGCCAGATCTCGAAGTCGTCCGGGCCGCCCGGGGCCGTCACCGGGCCGCCCGGGGCCGTCACGGGGCCGCCCGGGACTGTCACCGGCCCACCCGGGGTCGTCGCTGGGCCGCCGGCGTCGTCGGCATCGGACATTTCCGACTCGTCGGCCTCGGGCGCGCGACTCGCGGTCACGCCTTCGCGCAGGCGGCGGCGCAGTTCGGCCGGCACGGGCACGGGCGGCGGCAGCTCGGGCAGACCCACCCGAAGCCAGGAAGTGCCGTCGACACCCGGCCCGACCTGGCAGTCGGGGTGGTCGGGCAGGTCGCGGAGCCAGTGCGCGTCGGCCGGGACGGTCCGCGCGGGCCGCTCCATCTGCGCGCGCACCGCGAGCAGGTAGTCGGCCACCGCGACGGCCCGGTCCCGGATCGTCGTGGGCGACTCCAGCTGCTCGGACATCCTCCGAAGTCTAGGTCGCGCGCACTAGGCCCCGGCGTGCTCGGGGTGCTCGATGCGGGCCTTCGAGCCGGTGTACCTGGCGAGCAGGGTGAGCAGGGCCGGCCCGTCGATCAGCTCCAGCGGGCGGCCGGCGACCGCCTCGTAGGCCTCCGGGTCGATGCCGCCCAGCGCGACCAGGATGCCCTTCGTCGCGCCGGCCGCGACCACCGCGCCGGCCAGCGAGTGGGCGGCCGCACCGCCCGCCGGGGTGCCGCGCGTGGCGTAGACGACGACCGGGCCGCCGAAGACCGGCCGGGGGTCGCTCGCCTGCCAGCGGGCGCCCTGCCCGGTGCGGGTCGCGGCGCCCATCCGCAGGCCCATCACGCCGAACAGGTCGGCCACGATCTGCTCCCAGGCGTCCTGGCCCAGGGTGACCAGGTTGGGCCGTTCGTCGATCTCGGCGAGGACGTTGAACTCCTCGGTGAAGTCGCGGTCGGCATCCCGGTCGAAGTCGAGCACCGGCGCCACCGCCTTCAGCTCGTCGGGTGTGGTCGAGAGCACGCCCTGCAGATAGGCGACACAGGCCACCGGGTCGACCCGGCGCAGCTTGATCGCGGCGAACGTCTCCCGGTCGGTCCTCAGCGAGACCAGGCACGGGCGGACGAACCGGCCGGTACGCCGGTCGATCGTGTCCACGATGCCGTTGAACGAGATCTGGCCGACCAGGGCGCCCCGGTCCGCCTCGACGATCTCGTGGACCGTACGCAGCGCGACCTGGGCGATGATCTCGACGTACCGGCGGCGGATCTCGGTCTGGTCGCGGGAGATCGCGGTCAGGTCGTCGCGGACCCGGTCGTACCGGTACTCCTTGACGACCGGGACCACCTCGATCGGCGGCAGGTGGTATTCGACCAGCAGGTGGCGCTGTTTGGGCAGGTAGGCCAGGCGGAAGTGCTGCGGGAAGTCGTCGGGATAGACCGAGTTGCCGAGCACCATCGCGAAATACTCGACGACCGAGGCCGGCTCGGCGCTCGCCACGGCCGCGGCGAAACGGTCCACCTCGGCGTTGTAGGCGACGAGCTTGGCCTCGTACTTGCGCTTGCTCTCCGCGTACGCCCGGCGCCGGGCCGCCAATTGGCGGCGGCGCCGCTCCTCGCCCTCGGACCACCGCGCCCGCGCGTCTTCGTAGTTGCGCCGGGCCCCGGCGGTCTGCTGCTGGTAGAGGCGATCGCCGAGGATCTTGCCGACGCCGCGCGGCTGCGGCGGCAGATAGCGGTCCCACACCGGCTGGGGCGTCGGCCGGCCCAGCGGTCCGGGGTCGAACGGCGGCACCGTGATCGGCTTCTTGAAGATCTGCAGGTCGATGTGGTCGTCGACGTCCAGCGTGGAGAGCAGCAGCGCGTCGAGGTCGGCGAGCCGGGCCCGCACCTCGGCGTTGGCCGCCGCCGCGTCGGCCGTGCGCGCCTCGTGGTAAAGGCGGCGCCGCTCACGCTCGCGTTCGGCGTCCGAGGCGGCCTGCTGCGCCGCGGCGACGGCCAGGTCGGCGTTGCGCCGGATCAGGTCGCGCTGCTGAGCGGCGGCCGTGTTGGCCCGCTGCGCCTCGGCCGCCTGGGTGGCGTGCACGCGCTGCAGGTCTCGAATGATGCCCATGCCCAAGTCCTCGCGTCGGGGTCTCTTCGCCACCATAGCCAGCGCTACTCAAGGTCCTTTCGCGACCGCGCAGTGTGCATGCCGAACGGGCTATCGGGGTAGGAGTCGCACTAGGTTCCAAGTTCAACACTGGCAGTAACTGTCCGTCATGGATAGGACCGTAGTCGGGAGCGAGATATACGCAGCGCAGTGGTCATCCGATCGGTTGATTCCCTCCTCTGATCGGGCGAGAAGCTGCAGTTCCGGGGTTTGTGGCGCACGTGGCCAAAACATTGACGCGGACGTGCACTGTTATCACGCCCTTGTGACGGGTCGTAATAGTTCAGGAACTATCGCGGGTCGAGGAGAGAAGGCGAACCTGATGGCGGCACCGGAGGAGCGGCACCCCGTGCCGCCCATGCTTCCGGAGCCCCGTACTCCTATCGAGGACCGCACCCCGGCCACGGGCCCGGCCTGGTTTTCCTACACCGCGACCGGCGACAACATCGTGTGGTCGGCCCCGCTGCGCGCCATGCTCGGCCATCCGCCGGTCCAGCACGAGGTCAGCCGTCAGGTGCTGGCCCGCTACGTGCACCGCGACGACCACGCCCGGGCGCTCGGCGCGATCACCCGCACCTGGACCAGCCGCAACCCGGTGCGGGTCACCGTGCGGCTGCAGCGCGCCGACGGCAGCTGGTTCGACGTCGACTGCCGGCTCGAACCGGTGAAGAGCCCCGACGGCACGGTCCACGGCATCCGCGGCACCCTCGTCGACGTCTCGGCCCGCGAGCGCGCCCGCCGCGAGATCGCCCGGCTGGCCCGGCGCGGCGAGACCGTGCGGTCGCCCATCGTCGACCCCGACCCGGGCACCGGCCTGCTCACCCGCGCCCGCTTCGCGGACGAGATCGACCGGGCCCTGCGGCTCGGCGGCGGCGCGGTGCTGGTCATCCGGGTGCAGCCGGACCGCGTCGCGGAGGACGGCGAGGGCGTACGCCCGGAGCTGAACGCCGATCTGCTGCACCGGGCCGCCCGGGTCCTCGAGGGTCTCGCCCAGCCCGACGCGCTGCTCGGCCGGGTCGGGCCCAACGAGATCGCGCTGCTGCTCGCCGGTGACTTCTGGCCGATGGCCCGCCGGCAGGCCGAGCTGCTGGTCGAGGCGCTGCGCTCGCAGACGTTCGTGCTGCCCGAGACCTGGCTGCGGGCCCGGGCCTGGGGCGGGCTGGTGCGCTTCCGGCCCGAGGCCGAGGCGACCAGCCATGACCTGCTGATCGACGCCGAGCAGGCGTGGCGGCAGTCCCGCGAGTCGGGACGCCCGATCACGATCGTGCCGCACCCGATCGCGGTCCGTGACCGGCAGGGCCGCTACCGCAGCCGGGTCGCCGACGCGCTCGGCACCGACCGGTTCACGCTCTACGCCCAGCCGATCCTCGAGCTGCAGTCCAATCGGGTGACCCGGCACGAGCTGCTGCTGCGAGTGCTCGACGAGGCGGACGGGCCGCAGTCGCCGATCCAGGTGCTCGACATCGCGGAACGGCTCGACGCGGTCTTCGACATCGACCTGTGGGTGGTCGAGCGTGCGATGCAGCTGGCCGCCGACGACCCCGACAGCAACCTGCAGATCAACCTGTCCGGCCGCTCGGTCGGCGACCCGCGCCTCACCGGCGAGGTCGAGCGGCTGATCAAGCAGTACGGGGCGACACCCGAACGGCTGACCTTCGAGATCACCGAGACCGCGCTGATCGGCAACCTGAGCGAGGCCCGGCGGTTCGCCGACCGCATCCGCGACCTGGGGTGCGAGCTGGCGCTCGACGACTTCGGGTCGGGCTACGCGTCGTTCCGCTACCTGCGGTTGTTCCCGATCGACCTCGTCAAGATCGACGGGGAGTACATCGTCGATCTCGTCGACAACCCCCAGGACCAGGTCCTGGTGCGCGCGATGGTCCAGGTCTGCCAGGCGTACGGCATCCACACCGTCGCCGAGTTCGTCCAGGACGAGCCCACGCTGCGCCTGCTCCGGGAGCTCGGCGTCGACTACGTCCAGGGCTACCTGATCGGCCGCCCCTCCCCACTCGAGCCGGGCCGCCTACGTACTTCATAACCCGGTTCGGCGATTGCCCGCGGAGCGACAGGGGCGCCGGCAAGCAGAGCAAAATTCAGCGCCGAGGCCGGCCGAGGCCCCCCAGCCGTCCGGTCCCGACGCCGAACCGGCGAAGCGTACCCCCACCAGCCTCTCCCGTCGATCGACGGACCCCGTTGCATCTTGTGCCTTGGCCAGAGGATGGCCTTTCCCTGGCCACCCGGGCGGGCGGGCGCACCCTCCGCGCCACTAACCTTCCTTCATGGACGAGGCCCGGTGGTTGACCGACGAGCAGCAGCAGATGTGGCGGCGTTTCGTCGAGGTTCTGATCCGGGTGCCGGCCGCGCTGGAGACCCAGTTGCAGCGCGACGCGGGCCTCACCCACATGGGTTACGTCGTGCTTCTGACCCTCTCCGAGAAGCCCGACCGGCGGATGCCGATGAGTCATCTGGCCCGCAGCGTCAGTTCCTCGCTCTCCCGGCTCTCGCACGTGGTGGCGCGCCTCGAGGGCAACGGCTGGGTGCGGCGTGAGCGCAACCCGGAGGACGGCCGGGTGCAGATCGCGGTGCTCACCGACGAGGGGTACGCGAAGGTCGTCGAGACGGCTCCCGGGCATGTCGACGCGGTCCAGCAGCTGATTTTCGACCGGTTGACGCCGGCTCAGGTGCGGCAGCTGGCCAAGGCGGCCGAGGCGATTCTGGACGGACCGCTCTGAAATTTCGCGACCACACCGTGAAATAAACCGGCAACACATCTACAGTCATGGATGCTGTGACTGTCTGCGTTCCCGGAGGCACATGTGGTCACCAAATTCCTCGCCCTCCTGCTCACCATCTCTCCCTTGACGGCACCGGCTTCTCCCTTGACGGCACCGGCTTCTCCCTTGGCGGCACCGGCGGCAGCGCGGCAGCCGGTCTACCTCGACACCCATTACTCCTTCGAGGAACGAGCGGCCGACCTGGTCTCCCGGATGACGCTGCCGGAGAAGGTCCTCCAACTGCACACCAACAACGCACCGGCCATCCCGCGCCTGGGCGTGCAGCAGTACACGTACTGGAATGAGGGGCAGCACGGCATCAACACGCTCGGCGCGAATACCGACCACGGGGACGTCTCCGGCGGGGTGCACGCGACCAGCTTCCCGACCAACTTCGCGGCCACGATGTCGTGGGACCCGGCGCTGATCCAGCGGGAGACCACGGCGATCTCGGACGAGGTCCGCGGAGAGCTGGACAAGTCCCTGTGGGGGGTCGGGCAGAACAACATCGGGCCGTCCCGCGACGACTACGGGTCTCTCACCTACTGGGCGCCGACGGTCAACCTCGACCGTGACCCGCGCTGGGGGCGCACCGACGAGGCGTTCGGGGAGGACCCCTATCTGGTCGGGCGGATGGCCGGGGCGTTCGTCGACGGCTATCAGGGGCAGGACTCGAAATATCTCAAGGTGGCGGCCACCGCCAAGCACTTCGCGCTCAACAACGTCGAGGACACCCGCAACCGCACGTCGTCGGACACCACCGACGCGAACCTGCGCGACTACTACCTCAAGCAGTTCCAGAGCCTGATCGAGGACTCGCACGTCGCCGGGCTGATGACGTCCTACAACGCGATCAACGGGACGCCGTCGCCGGCCGACACCTACACGGCCGACGCGATCGCCCGCCGCTCCTACGGGCTCGACGGCTACATCACCTCGGACTGCGGGGCGGTCAGCGACGTGTGGAACCCCGGGAGCCACAACTGGGCGCCCCCGGGCTGGACGACGGCCACCGTCGGCGGACGGACCGTCTGGACCCAGACGGCCACCGGTAAGCAGGTGCCGGGTCCGGCCGGGGGACAGGCGTACGCGCTGCGCGCCGGAACCGACGTCAACTGCACCGGCGACGACGCGACCCTCAGCAACATCCAGGCCGCCATCCAGGCCGGTGTGCTCAGCGAAGGGGTCGTCGACCAGGCGCTCGTCCACCTCTTCACGGTCCGGATGCGGACCGGTGAGTTCGATCCGGCGTCCAAGGTCCCCTTCACGAAGATCACCAAGGACCAGATCGAGAGCCCGGCCCACCAGGCGCTGGCCCGGACCGTTGCCGACAACTCGATCGTGCTGCTGAAGAACGACGGCTCGCTGCTGCCGGCCGACCCGGCGAAAACGCACTCCGTGGTCGTCGTCGGCGACCTGGCCGGCACGGTGACGCTCGGCGGTTACTCCGGCGACCCCAGCGAGCGGGTCAGCGCCGTCCAGGGGATCACCCACGCGCTCGGGCCGGACGCCAAGGTCACTTTCGACGCGTGCGGCACCTCGACCGTGGCGACCACGGCCGCGGCCTGCTCGGCGGCGACCCAGGACGCGATCAGGACCGCGGACCTGGTCGTCGTGTTCATCGGCACCGACGACCGCACCGCGGGCGAGGCCAACGACCGCAACAACCTGGACATCCCCGGGAACTACCGCTCGCTGATCGACCAGGTGCACGCGCTGGGCAACCCGCGGACGGCGCTGGCCATGCAGACCGACGGGCCGATCGCCATCACCGACGTGCGGGCCGATTTCCCGGCGATCGTGTTCAGCTCGTACAACGGCCAGGAACAAGGCAATGCCTTGGCCGACGTGCTCTTCGGCAAGCAGAACCCGAGCGGGCGTCTCGATTTCACCTGGTACCAGAACGACTCGCAGCTGCCGGCGATCGACAACTACGGCCTCAGCCCGGACCAGACCGGCGGGCTCGGGCGCACCTACCAGTACTTCACCGGCACGCCGACCTATCCCTTCGGCTATGGACTCAGCTACTCGTCGTTCCGTTTCTCCGGG
Organism: Actinoplanes sp.; assembly: GCA_036402935.1. Classification (GTDB taxonomy): domain Bacteria; phylum Actinomycetota; class Actinomycetes; order Mycobacteriales; family Micromonosporaceae; genus Actinoplanes. The sequence goes on along the minus strand of DASWRZ010000320.1, from coordinate 9,366 downwards.
CTTTCCGCGCCTTCGCGGGTGAGCGCCGACGGGACGGTCAACGTCCGCGTCGCGGTGACCAACACGGGCAAGGCCGCGGGCGCGACAGTGGCCCAGCTTTACGTTTCGTCGCCGTCGGTGGCCGGGCGGCAGCTGCCGATCAAGCGGCTGGCCGGATTCGCCAAGACCGCGGTGCTGCGGCCGGGACAGACCCAGCGGCTCACCATTGCGGTCAAGGCCGGCGACCTGTCGTTCTGGGATTCCGCGCACAACCGCGACGTCGTGTACAACGGCGACTATCAATTCCAGATCGGGTCGGACTCGGCGAACATCGCCGCGCGTTCCACCGTACGGATAACCGGAACCCTCACCCCTCGGGTGACCGATGTGACGGTGCAGCCGGGGCAGGTCGTCTATGCGCCCGGTGACCGGCTCGACCTGACCGGGGTCAACCCGTGGATCGGCGACGACACCGCGCAGGCGCCCTCGCATCAGGCCGCCGACCACGTGGTCGAGGCGGCCCTCTCCGATCACTCCTTCCTCGATCTCCGCCGGGGCCATGTCACGTACCGCAGCAGCGACACCCGGGTGGCCACGGTCAGTGCCCGCGGCATCGTGACCGCGCGCAGCAACGGCACCGCCACGATCAGGGTCACCGTGAACGGCGTGACCGGCCGCGCCCCGATCGTCGTCCGCTCGCCGTTCACCGTGTCGGCGCCGTCGCTCGTCCAGCCCGGCGGCAGCTTCACCGTGACCACCTCACTGCCCAACCCCGCCGGGGCGGCGACCCTGCGCGACGTGGCCTTCACACTCGACTCGCCGGCCGGATGGACCGTGGCCGCGACGACGCCGAGCACCTTCCGCACCGTCCGGCCGGGGCAGAACGTCTCGACGACCTGGACCGTCACGGTCCCGGCCGACGCGGCACCGGCCGAGGTCGACCTGGCCGGGTCGGTGACGTTCACCGACGACACCGGGAAACACACGGTGACCGGAAGCAGCCGGGTCTCGCTGCCCTACCCCTCCCTGGCGGCGGCCTACGACAACGTCGGGATCAGCGACGACAGCGACCCGGCCGCGGGCAGCCTCGACGGCGGGGCGCTGAGCTACTCGGCCCAGGCGCTCGCGGCGGCCGGGCTCACCCCGGGCGGCACGGTCACCCACGACGGCACCACGTTCACCTGGCCCGGCGTCGCACCCGGGAAGCCGGACAACGTCGTCGCGAGCGGGCAGACGGTGGCGATCTCCGGTACCGGGCCGACCCTCGGCATCGTCGGCACCGCCAACAACGGCACCGCGTCCGGCACCGGAACGATCACGTACGCCGACGGCAGCACCCAGCCGTTCGACCTCAGCTTCAGCGACTGGTGGGCCAACTCGGCGGCCCAGGGCAGTGACGTGCTGGTCTCGACGCCGTACATCAACAGCACCGGCGGGCGGAACGATCAGCGGGTCAGCATGTACTACGCGGCGATCCCGCTCGACCAGACCAAGGCGGTCAAGTACGTCACGCTGCCCGACGTCAGCCGCGGACCGGTCAGCGGTCTGGCGATGCACATCTTCGCGCTGGCGGTCAACCGGCCGCTGAGCCTGACCGCACCTTCTCTGGCCGCACCCGGCGACACGCTGACCGTGACCACCTCGCTGCCCAACGGGGCCGGCTCGGCGGCACTGTCCGACGTGGCGGTCACCTTGCAGGCCCCGGCCGGGTGGACGGTGACGGCGACGACGCCGTCGACGTTCCCCACGCTGCCGGGCGGAACTCCCGCGACGACGACGTGGAAGGTGGCTGTGCCGGCCGATGCCGCGCCGGGTGGCTACACGCTGACCGCCGCCGCGGCCTTCACCGACGACGGCGTCACCTCTCGCAGCACGGCGACCGGGCCCGTATCGCTGCCGCACGAATCGCTCGCGGTCGCGCTCGACAACACCGGGGTCAGTGACGACAGCGACCAGACGGCCGGAAGCCTGGACGGCGGCGGTTACAGCCTGTCGGCCCAGGCGCTGGCCGCGGCCGGGCTGACACCGGGCGGCGCGTTCACCCATGACGGCATCGGCTTCGTCTGGCCGGCCGGGCACCCGGACAACATCGTCGCCAATGGTCAGACCGTGCCGGTGAGCGGCACCGGAGCCCGGCTCGGCGTCGTCGGCACCAGCACGTACGGCGACACGGCCGGCACCGCGGTGATCACCTACACCGACGGAACCACCCAGAAGTTCACGCTCGACCTCAACGACTGGTGGAACAACAACCCGACGGCCGGCGGCGACATCCTGGCGACATTGCCGCAGGTCAACACGGCCACCGGCAGCATCGTCCAGAACGCCGGCCTCTACGCGATGACCGTCCCGCTGACCGCCGGCAAGACCGTGAGATATCTGACCTTGCCCGCGATCAGCGACGGCGCGCATTCCGGCCGGCCCGCGATGCACATCTTCGCGGCCGGGATCGGTGGATGACGCGCGGTTTCTGTCGTAGGCCGGTGCTCTACTGGCCCCCACCCAGGTGTCGAGGGTGGGGGCCGGTGGCGCGGCGATCCACAGCGCACCGGTCCACAGCCCTCCGAGTTGCGCTTTGCGCTGGGTGCCGACCCAATACGCTGGGCGCCGAGGCCAAAGACGACGAAGGGCTGTGGCATATGAGTCAGCGGGTGCAGGGGGTGATCTCGAGGGCCAAGGGCGCGCCGGTCGAGGTGGTGACGGTGGTCGTGCCCGACCCGGGCCCCGGTGAGGCCGTCGTGAAGATCCAGACCTGTGGGGTGTGCCACACCGACCTGCACTACCGCGAGGGCGGCATCAACGACGACTTCCCGTTCCTGCTCGGGCACGAGGCGGCCGGCGTCGTCGAGTCGGTCGGTGCGGGCGTGACCGACGTCAAGCCCGGTGACTTCGTCGTGCTCAACTGGCGGGCGGTCTGCGGCGACTGCCGGGCGTGCCGCAAGGGCAAGCCGTGGTATTGCTTCAACACGTTCAACGCCTCCCAGCGGATGACCCTTCAGGACGGCACCGAGCTGTCCCCGGCCCTCGGCATCGGCGCCTTCATCGAGAAGACGCTGGTCCACGCCGGCCAGTGCACCAAGGTCGACCCGAAGGCCCGCCCGGCCGCGGTCGGCCTGCTCGGCTGCGGCGTGATGGCCGGCATCGGCGCGGCGATCAACACCGGCGGTGTGACCCGGGGCGACTCGGTGGCCGTGATCGGGTGCGGCGGGGTCGGCGACGGCGCGGTGGCGGGTGCGGCGCTGGCCGGCGCGACCACGATCATTGCGATCGACACCGACGACCAGAAGCTCGAGTGGGCCAAGGGGTTCGGCGCGACCCACACGATCAACGCGCGGGGCGTCGACGTGGTGGCCAAGGTGCAGGAGCTGACCGGTGGTTTCGGCGCCGACGTCGTGATCGATGCGGTCGGCCGCCCCGAGACGTACGAGCAGGCGTTCTATGCCCGCGACCTGGCCGGCACCGTGGTGCTGGTCGGCGTGCCGACCCCCGAGATGAAGATCGAGCTGCCGCTGCTCGACGTCTTCGGCCGCGGTGGCGCGCTCAAGTCCAGCTGGTACGGCGACTGTCTGCCCACGCGCGACTTCCCGATGCTGACCGAGCTCTATCTGCAGGGCCGGCTCGACCTCGACGCGTTCGTGACCGAGGAGATCCGCCTCGACCAGATCGAGGAGGCGTTCGCCAAGATGCAGACGGGCGGGGTTCTCCGCTCGGTGGTGGTTTTCCCGTGACGACCCGGATCGATCGCGCGGTCATCTCGGGGACGTTCTCGCTCGACGGCCAGACCTTCGATGTCGACAACAACCTGTGGGTGATCGGCGACGACGACTCGTGCGTGATCATCGATGCGCCTCACCGCGTACCGGAGATCTTGAAGGTCGTGGGCGACCGCAGGGTGGTCGCCGTGCTGTTGACGCACGCACATGATGATCATGTGCGGGTGGCGCCGGAACTCGCCGCTGCGACCGGCGCCCCGATGTTCCTGCACCCGGCCGATGAGCCGCTGTGGCGGCTGGTCCATCCCGACCGGCCGATGCCGGAACCGTTGAGCGACGGCCAGACCACAAATGCTCTCACCGTGCTTCACACCCCCGGGCACAGTCCGGGCGCGGTCTGCTTCTGGGCGCCCGAGCTGGGGTGCGTCTTCACCGGCGACACCCTTTTCCAGGGTGGCCCGGGCGCGACCGGCCGGTCCTACAGCGACCGGCCGACGATCGAGCGTTCGATTCGGCAAAAGCTGTTCACGCTGCCGTCCGAGACCGTGGTCCACACCGGCCACGGCCCCGACACGACGATCCGGGCCGAAAAAGAGGCGGGCGAGGCCGAAAAAGAGGCGGGCGAGGCCTAGACGCGGGCGTAGGCCGGCATCGACCGGTCGGCCAGCAGGTCGAGCGAGAGAGCCGCGGTCCAGCCGAAGGCCGGCGCGCCGAGGCCCTCCCCGGTCTTCGGGTCGAAGTATTCGAAGTGGCCGTTGCCGTGCACCAGCCGCAGCATCGAGCGGCGCAGATCCTCGGCGTCGTCGCGGTAGCCGTGCACCAGCATGCCCCGGCGCAGCAGCCAGTTCATGTTGATCCAGATCGGGCCGCGCCAGTAGCGCTGGGTGTCGAAGTCGGGCGCCGTGCGGTCATAGCTGGGCACCGGCAGCAGCGTCTGCTCGGGCAGACCGAAGCGGGCCGAGCGGGCGTCGGCCACGATCGCCTCGGTCTGGTCGGGCGGCAGGTCGGGCAGCATGAGCGGCATCAGCCCGCTCACGCAGTGGGCCGGGCTGAGCCGGCCGGTGCGCACGTCGCGGGCGTGGAAGGTGCGGGTCTGCGGGTCCCACAGCCGGGAGGCGATCGCCATGGTGATCCGCAGGGCCCGGTCGCGGTGCCGGCGGGCCTGGTCGCCGAGGCCGAGCACGCCGGCGATCTGAGCCAGCGACAGCTCCGCCGCGGCGAGGATCGAGTTGAACGACGGGCACTCGACTACGAAGCCGTGCCGCTGGGCGAGGTCGTTGTCGGAGTAGTTGCCGTCGCGGTAGTTGAGGACCAGCCCGACGTAGCGGGAGTAATCCATATCGGTCGGCCGGTGGGCGGCGTCGGCCACCGCGAGGTCACGCCGGCGGTAGGTCTCGAGCAGCGACAGGTCGGCCGGCACGTTGGCCAGGGCCGGATCCCAGGACGGGCTGTTGTCGAGCCCCGACTCCCAGGGGTGCACGATCGCGGCCAGCCCGGAGCCGCCCGCGTCCCGCCGGCCGAGCAGGTATTCCTGCTGGGCGACCAGGCGGGGATAGAGCCACTCCAGCTCCGTGTGGGCCTGCAGCGCGCACGCCGCGCCGTGCCCCGACGCGTGCCGGTAGACCTCCCAGGCCGCGATCGCGTGCATCGGCGGCTGGACGATGCCGGTGCTGCCCCGCTCGGGCCGGCGGCCGTAGGCGGGCACGTTCCAGAAAGCGGGTCCGGGGAAGTAGTCGCCCTCGGCGGTCGCCGGGTCGAAGACGATGTGCGGCACGCGGCCGTCCGGCCACTGCGCCTCGAAGAGGCTGCGCAGGTCGCGCCACGCGCGCGAGGGGTTCACATAGCCCAGCCCGATCGCGATGAACGCGGCGTCCCAGCTCCATTGGTGGGGGTACAGCCTGCGGGACGGGACCATGTGATCGCCGGCCCAGTTCATCTCGAGGACCCGGGCGGCGGAATTCCAGAGTTCGGCCGACATCTCGGTCGCGGTCACTGTCTAACCCTCTCCACCGCGGTCGCTGGTAAACCCCCTTCATCGTCAGGATGAGGGTCCGCTGAAGAGAACGTGCCGGTTGCAGTTCGGGCTCGGGCCATGCGTGTGCTCTTCTTCGTGACAGCGGGATTTTTCAACGCGACTCGCCTCGATGCATCATCCCTCCGGGTAACTCCTGCCCGCTAGGTGTTGATCTCCAGCCAGAGCCGGGTGCGGCGCCCGGGCAGGTAGGGCGAGTCGAGCCGCTTGGCGACGACGCCGGGCAGGCCCTGCTCGCGGGCGGCCTCGAGGGCATAGCGCCCGCCGCCGGGAAAATAGGGCGGGGTCTGCCAGTGATCACCGGTCACCGCGAGGCCCTCGAGCAGTTCCCGGCGTTCGGCATAGCGCACGGCTTCCAGCGTCGCATGACCCTCCAGCCACAGCAGGTCGTATGACAGGAACTGGACAGGCGTGCGCTCGGCCGCGCGGCGGGCCGCGGCGGCGTCCTTCGGTGCCTGACGGCGCTCCAGCAGGGCGGGCGCGGGGTGCGGGCCGTCGAAGGTGACGATCTCTCCGTCGAGCACGGCCTCGGTCGGCGCAAGCGCCGGACCAAGACCCCGGATCTCCGGGTACCACGAGGTCACATCGGCGCCGTCGGCTCCGGTGAGCCGCACCCTTCCCCCCGAGACGTACGCGATGACGCGCCGCCCACCCCACGACATCTCATATCCCCAGTCGGCGTCGTCGACCGGCAGCGACCGGGCCCGGGTCGCCAACATCGGCGCGACCTGCTCGGGCATCGGCTCCCAGCCCGGCTCGGGCGGGTCCATCCGGCGCACCATCCAGTCGGCGCCCCCGGTCTGGAAGAAGATGTAGCGCCCGTTCGTCCGCTCGCCGTGGAACGTCACGCCGATCTCGTCGTCGCGCCACTTGTCGGTGTCGTACGTGCCCTGGTCGAAGACCGTCATGCGGCCGCCGCCGTACTCGCCGGCCGGGATCTCGCCCTGGAACGTCAGGTACTCGAGCGGGTGATCCTCGGTGTGCTTGGCCAGGTGGTTGCGCCCCTGGTCGCGGGGCAGCCCGCGCGGCACGGCGAACGAGACGAGCACGCCGCCGCGCTCCAGCCGTACGTCCCAGTGCAGGCTGCGGGCGTGGTGCTGCTGGATGACGAACCTGTTCCGCCCGGTTTCCGCGGGATGCTGCCCGGGGATCGGCTCGGGCGTGCGGTCAGCCGTGCGCTTGCGGCGGTACTCGTCGAGCCGGTCGGTCACCCATCCGATTCTGTCGTACCCCCGTGGCAGGGTTGCAGGCATGTACCGCGAACGAGCGTCGATGCTGCCGCACGTGATCGCGTGGCGTTCCGAGGTCGAGCCGGGCGACGCGCCGACCCGCGTCCTGCCCGACGGCTGCCTCGACATCATCTGGCAGTCCGGGCGGATGTTCGTGGCCGGTCCCGACACGACCGCCCAGGCTCCGGGGCGGGCGCCGGTGGGCACCCGGTTCTTCGCGCTGCGGTTCGGCGCCGGCAGCGGTCCGGGCGTGCTCGGGCTGCCCGCCTCCGAACTGACCGATCGTCAGGTGCCCCTCGATGCGTTGTGGCCGGCCCCTGACGTACGAAAATTGGCCGAGGCGGCAGAGCCGCTGGCCGCGCTCGAGGCTGTTGCCGCGGCGCGCTGGCGGGAGCCCGACCGGGCGATGGTGGCGCTCGCCGAGGCCGCCGGGGCGGGTGTGCCGGTCGGTGCCTTCGCCGATCGGGCCGGGCTCAGTGCCCGGCACCTTCAGCGTCTGAGCAACGCCGCTTTCGGGTACGGGCCGAAGACCCTGCACCGGGTTTTCCGCCTGCAACGGGCGGTGGCCCTCGCCCGCGACGGGCAACCGTTCGCCCGGGTCGCCGCCGACGCGGGCTATGCCGACCAGGCCCACCTGTCCCGTGAGGTGCGCGCGCTGGCCGGCGTCCCGCTGGGTCTCCTGGTCACTCCGCCGGCTTGACCCAGGCGAACAGTTCCACTTGATAGCCGTCCGGGTCGTGCAGAATCGCGTACCGCTGGCCCCAGGGCGCGTCCCAGGGCGACTTGACGTTGTGAGATCCGGCACGCACCAGTTCGTCGTGCACGCGATCGACCTCGGCCGCGTCCGCACAGAGGAAGGCGAGGCTCGGTCCACCGGTCGTCGGAGTCCAGTCCGGATCGAAGCCGCGCAGCGAGGCGTGCGTGTCCCACATCAGACGGATGCCGCCGGGCAGCACCGCCTCGGCGTGCGGTTCATGATCGGCCTCGGGCGGGATGCCGAGGCCGAGCCGGCGATAGAACGCGAGGGTGGTCGCCATGTCGGCCGCCGCGAGGCCGATGCCGTTGAGTGTCGTAGCCATGACGTCGACGCTAGGCCCGCGCCGGCCCGGCGTCTTGAACGAATCGGACCCGCCGATGATCGCGGGTTTCGTCGATCGGTGGCTCGGGGTAGTCTCTTGGCTCCGAGGCGTATCCGACGGGTGGGAGGGGTGCGGCGATGACGTTGCGCATCCTCGTGGTGGGCGCCGGCATCGCAGGACTGGCCACGGCTCGTGCCTTGCGCCTGGCCGGTTTCCGGCCCGAGGTGGTCGAGGAGCTTCCGGCCACCATGTCACCCAAGGCCGGCATCTACCTTCCCGGCAACGCCTCCCGCGCGCTGCGCCGGCTCGGCCTGGATGCCCCGCTGCGCCCGCTCGGCGACCTGATCTTCCGGCAGGTCTTCCTCGACACGCGCGGCCGCTCGCTGTTCGAGATGGACGTGGCCGCCCTGTGGGCCGGCGTGGGCGAGTCCCGCGCCCTGTCCCGGGCCGACCTCCAGCAGGTGCTGCTCACCGGGGTCGGTGGAGAGGTGCGCTACGACACCGCGGTCAAGGCCCTGGAGATCTTCGACCGCACGGCCAAGGTCGAGTTCGGCGACGGCAGCGTCGCCGAATACGACCTGGTGATCGGCGCCGACGGGCGCCGTTCGACGATCCGGGCCCAGGCCGGGCTGGGCGGCGCGGCCGTCCCGACCGGCCAGATCGTCTACCGGGCCGTGGTCGGCGGCGGGCCGCCGCTCAGCGACTGGACGGCCCTGCTCGGCCGCCGGGCCTCGTTCGTCGCGATGCCGATGGGCAGCCGCAAGATCTACTGCCACGCCGACGAGACCGCGCCCGAGTCGCCCGAGCCCGACGATCCGGTCGCCCACCTGCGCCGGCTGTTCGCCGGGTTCGGTGGCCCGATCCCGGCGATCCTCGCCGCGGTCGAGAAGGTGCAGGTCGCCCGCACCGACGAGGTGGTCATCGAAGCGTGGTCACGCGGGCCGGTGCTGCTGGTCGGCGACGCCGCGCACGCCACCGCGCCGAGCCTGGCCCAGGGCGCGGCGATGTCCTTCGAGGATGCGGTGGTGCTGGGGGAGGAGATGCGGGCCCACCCGGAGGACGTTCCGGCCGCGCTCCGGGCGTACGAGGAGCGCCGCCGCCCGCGCTGTTCCGAGGTGCGCGACCGCACCCGGGAACGCGATCGCGCCCGCGACGTGCCGCCCGCTCTGCGCGACCCCATGCTGCGCAGACGTGGCCTGCGTATCTTCACGGAACACTATCGAGGCCTCGTATCGCCGCTCTGACGGCGATCACCTCTTTGGTCACCCCGCGCCCGGCGGGGGTGGGTGGGGGACTATTCTGCCTGCGAGGTACGCCTTTCCCTACGGACGTAC
>DASWRZ010000319.1:0-3106 GCA_036402935.1 Actinoplanes sp. | reverse complement strand
GGATCACCGCGCCGAGGAGCTGATGCTCGAGATCCATTCCCGGGACCTGCGCGCCGACACGTCGGTGGCCGGCCTGATCATCACCATGCGCAACGTCACCGAGCGCCGCCGGCTGGAACGGGACCTGACCTACCAGGCGTTCCACGACGCCCTGACCGGCCTGGCCAACCGGGTGCTGTTCGCCGACCGGCTCCAGCACGCCCTGGCCCGCGCCGCCCGGGACGGCTCGGTCGTCGGCGTGCTCTTCATCGACCTCGACGACTTCAAGGTCGTCAACGACACGCTCGGGCACGCGGTCGGCGACCAGCTGCTGATCGCGGTCGCCGACCGGCTCAGCGGTGCCCTGCGGGCCGACGACACCGCGGCCCGCCTCGGCGGCGACGAGTTCGCCGCCCTGATCGAGAACGTCTGGGACCCGGACGCGGTCGAGGAGACCGCCCAGCGCGTCCTGACCGCGCTCGCCGAGCCGATCGAGGTCGACGGCGGCGGCCAGCTCCTGTACGCCGTCGCCAGCATCGGCATCACGACCACCCCCGAGGCCGACACCGCCGACGAACTGCTGCGCCAGGCCGACCTCGCGCTGTACGTGGCCAAGGGCGCCGGCAAGAACCAGTGGCGCCGCTACCAGAAGCACCTGCACGACGCGATGGTGCAGCGACTGGAGCTGCGGTCGGCGCTCGACCACGCGGTCAACGAGGGGCACTTCCTGCTGCAGTACCAGCCGATCGTCGACCTCACCAACGACGAGCCGGTCGGCTTCGAGGCCCTGATCCGCTGGCACCATCCGACCCAGGGCGTCATCGCGCCGGCCGAGTTCATCGAGGTCGCCGAGGAGAGCGGGCTCATCGTGCCGATCGGCCGGTGGGTGCTCGAGCAGGCCCTGCACACGGTCGCCCAGTGGCGGCGGGTGCTGCCCCGGGTCCGTCAGCCGTACGTCAGCGTCAACGTCTCGGTCCGCCAGTTCCGCGAGTCCGGCTTCGTCGACCAGGTCCTGCAGTCCCTGGAATACGCCGGGGTGCCCCCGCAGGCGCTCATGCTGGAGATCACCGAGACGCTGCTGGTCGGCGACCACGAGACGATCTGGCAGGACCTGGCGGCGCTGCGCGAGCACGGCGTACGGGTGGCGATCGACGACTTCGGCACCGGCTACTCGTCCCTCGGTTACCTGCGGCAGCGCCCGATCGACGTGGTGAAGATCGACAAGATGTTCATCGACGGCATGGTCGAGAGCGATCAGCAGCTGGCGCTGGTCGGCGGCATCATCAGCCTGGCCCAGTCGCAGGGGCTCACGGTGATCGCCGAGGGCATCGAGGATCAGGTCCACCGCGACCTGCTGGCCCGCCTCGGCTGCCCCCTCGGCCAGGGCTTCCTCTTCTCGAGCCCGGTCGACGGGACCGCGGCCATCGGCCAGATGACCAGTCTCCTGGCCGCGTAGTTTCCACTAAGTTCACTGGAATGACATTCACCATTACCCGGCGGCTCGGCACCACCGCGGTCGCCGCTCTCGCGGTGGCCGCGCTCGGCGGCGCCGGCGTCGGTTACGCGGCGTCATCGGCGACCACCCCGCAGCCGGCGATCAAGACCATCACCCCGCGGTCGGAGAAGGACGTCACCAACATCGACGTACTTCGCCAGCAGCTGCGCAACTATTACGGCGACGCGCTGGGCACCGGCCAGTTCGCCGACGACAGCAACTACGCCCGGGAGGCCCGGTCGGTCGCCTCGGACGGGGCCCGCTACCTGAGCCACGCCCACCCCGCGAGGCACAAGACCAAGGCGATCATCCTCGACGTCGACGACACCACGCTGGCGACCTGGAACTACGAGATCGTCAGCAACTGGGCCTTCAACCCGACGACCAACGCCGACTACGTGCTCAACCAGCGCTTCCCGGCCGTACCGGGCATGGTCTCGACGGTCACGGCGGCCGAGCGCGAGGGCTACGCGATCTTCTACCTCACCGGCCGCCCCACCTCCCAGGAGCAGGCCACCCTCGGCAACCTGACCGCCGACAAGATCGGCGTCGACGCCGGCTACCCCAAGCCGACGACGCTCAGCGACGGCGAGGACGGCCTCTTCACCAAGCCCGACGTCACGGCCTACCCCGACTACCTCCAGCAGGCCTGCGCCGCCGACCCGAACGGCAAGTGCACGACGATCCACTACAAGTCGGCCACCCGCGCCCACATCGAATCGCTGGGCTACGACATCGTCGGCAACTTCGGCGACCAGTTCAGCGACCTCAAGGGCGGCTTCGCCGACCAGACCTTCAAGCTTCCCAACCCCAACTATTTCCTGCCCTGACCGAGGAGGCCGCCCGGCTTTGCGCCGGGCGGCCTATCGGCCGGCGGGCGGAACTGCTGCTCGACCACGCGTCCCTCGGCGCACATCCGGCCGACCGCGCCGGAGATCCTTTCACCCCAGTCCAGTGGCCATCCCGTAGTCGCCGATCTTGGCAAGGCCTTGCAACCGGCCGGCGCGGGCGGACGGCCCGGTGTTGCAGCCAGGGAAAACCGACGGGCCGGGTTCGGATGGACGACGCGTACTTCTAGGAAAGCAGAACCTTGAGGTGGCCGCCGGAGGCCGCCTCGGCGAAAGCGTCGGCGGCCTCGCTCAGAGGGCGCACCGAGGTGATGATGTCGTCGATGACCACTTCGCCGGTGGAGAGCAGGCGCATGGCCTCGGTGAAGTCGTCGGGGAGGTAGGTGGCGCTGCCCTGGATGCGAAGCTGGGCGTCCTGGACCTGGGGCAGGGGGATCGTGACCGGCTCCGGGGGGACGCCGACCACGACTACCGTGCCGGCCTTCATGACCAGCGCTAGGGCCTGGTCCATCGTGGACTGCTCGGCTACGCAGTCGAAGACGACGTCGGCGCTCTCGCCGAGCGAGGAGAGCACCTGTGCCACCGCGTCCGGAGCCGTCGCATCGATCGCCGCCGAGGCGCCGAACCGCAGGGCCCGGTCACGGCTGCGAGCGGAGCGCGCGGTCATCACCACTCGTGACGCGCCGTACGCCTGGGCGACCAGGAGCGTGAGCAGGCCGATCGTGCCGGCGCCGAGGATCGCCACCGTGCGGCCGGTGACCCCGCCGGCGAGGCCGATCGCGTG
>DASWRZ010000318.1:0-3011 GCA_036402935.1 Actinoplanes sp. | reverse complement strand
AGCACCGGCACGATCAGCGGCGGGTTGGCCAGCCGGGTGCCCTGGGTCGGCGCGACCGGCGTCTCGACGGCGAACTGCTCGACCGGGAACGTACGGGCCGCTTCATAGACCACCATCGTGGTCAGCTCGTGCAGCGCGGCTCGGAACACGCTCGAGTCCGAGCGGGCGTTACGCATCGCGGTGAGCCGGGTCTGCGCCAGCGGGTGATCTACGACCAGTACGTCCACGGGCACAACCTACCGGTCATCCAAGATCAACTGTCGGTGGGCCGCGTAGAATCGCTTTCATGACTGCGACAGCGCCACCTCGTCTCTCCGGGGTCCCTGATTCGCCCTCCGATCTCCGGACATTCCTGCACGGACTTCCCGGAGTCGACAAGGTGGGCGTCGAGGCTCGCGCGGCCGCGCTCGGCACCCGGTCGGGCAAGACGACCGCCAAGGCCCAGGCGATCGATCTGGCGATCAGCATGGTCGACCTCACCACTCTCGAGGGCGCCGACACCCCGGGCAAGGTGCGCGCCCTGTCGGCCAAGGCGCTGCGCCCCGACCCGGCCGATCCGAGCTGCCCGCCGGTCGCGGCCGTCTGCGTCTACCCCGCGATGGTCCCGGTCGCCGCCGAGGTGCTCCGCGGCACCGGCGTCCACCTGGCCAGCGTGGCCACCGCCTTCCCGTCCGGGCAGGCGCCGCTCGACGTCAAGCTCGCCGACACCCGCGACGCGGTCGCGGCCGGCGCCGACGAGATCGACATGGTGATCAGCCGGGGCGCGTTCCTCTCCGGCGACTACGCCAAGGTCTTCGACGAGATCGTCGCGGTCAAGGAGGCCTCCGGGGCGGCCCACCTCAAGGTCATTCTGGAGACCGGCGAGCTGGGCACCTACGACAACGTCCGCCGGGCGTCCTGGCTGGCCATGCTCGCCGGGGCCGACTTCATCAAGACCTCGACCGGCAAGGTCCCGGTGGCGGCGACGCTTCCGGTCACGCTGGTCATGCTCGAGGCGGTGCGCGACTTCCGGGCCGCCCGCGGGCGGCAGGTCGGCGTCAAACCGGCCGGCGGCATCCGTACGACCAAGGACGCGATCAAATACCTGGTGCTGATCAACGAGACCGTCGGCGACGACTGGCTGTCACCCGACTGGTTCCGGTTCGGCGCCTCCTCGCTGGTCAACGACCTGCTGATGCAGCGCACCAAGCTCACCACCGGCCACTACGCGGGCCCCGACTATTTCACTCTGGATTGAGCCGATGTTCGAATACGCCCCCGCGCCCGAGTCGCGCTCCATCGTCGACATAGCCCCGTCCTACGGCCTGTTCATCAACGGCTCGTTCGACGAGGGCAAGGCCACCTTCAAGACCGTCAATCCGGCCTCCGAGGAGGTCCTGTCCGAGGTCGCGCTGGCCGGTCCGGAAGACGTCGACCGTGCGGTTGCGGCGGCCCGCAGGGCGTACGAGAAGTGGTCGGCGCTGCCCGGCGCCGAGCGCGCCAAATACCTCTTCCGGATCGCCCGGATCATCCAGGAACGCTCGCGTGAGCTGGCCGTTCTCGAGTCGCTCGACAACGGCAAGCCGATCAAGGAGGCGCGCGACGTCGACCTTCCGCTGGTCGCCGCGCACTTCTTCTACTACGCGGGCTGGGCCGACAAGCTGGCCTACGCGGGCTTCGGCCCCGACCCCCGGCCGCTGGGCGTGGCCGGTCAGGTCATCCCGTGGAACTTCCCGCTGCTCATGTTGGCCTGGAAGATCGCGCCGGCGTTGGCCGCGGGCAACACGGTCGTGCTCAAGCCGGCCGAGACGACTCCCCTGTCGGCGCTCTTCTTCGCCGACGTCTGCCGGCAGGCCGACCTGCCGCCGGGCGTGGTCAACATCGTGACCGGGGCCGGCGACACCGGTCGCTACCTGGTCGAGCACCCCGACGTCGACAAGGTCGCGTTCACCGGCTCGACCGAGGTGGGCCGGCAGATCGCGCGCTCGGTGGCCGGCACCGGCAAGCGTCTGACCCTGGAGCTGGGCGGCAAGGCGGCCAACATCGTCTTCGACGACGCGCCGATCGACCAGGCCGTCGAGGGCATCGTCAACGGCATCTTCTTCAACCAGGGGCACGTCTGCTGCGCGGGTTCCCGGCTGCTGGTGCAGGAGTCGGTGGCCGAGGAGCTGCTGTCCTCGCTCAAGCGGCGGATGGCCACGCTGCGGGTGGGCGACCCACTCGACAAGAACACCGACGTCGGCGCGATCAACTCGGCCGCTCAGCTCGCCCGGATTACCGAATTGTCGGAAATTGGGGCAGCCGAGGGAGCGGAGCGCTGGTCGCCGCCGTGCGAACTGCCCGACCGCGGCTTCTGGTTCGCGCCGACGATCTTCACCGGGGTGACCCAGGCCCACCGGATCGCCCGCGAGGAGATCTTCGGGCCGGTGCTGTCGGTGCTCACCTTCCGCACCCCCGACGAGGCGATCGAGAAGGCCAACAACACGCCGTACGGTCTCTCGGCCGGCATCTGGTCCGACAAGGGCTCGCGCATCCTGGCCGTCGCCGACCAGCTGCGGGCCGGCGTGATCTGGGCCAACACGTTCAACAAGTTCGACCCCACGTCGCCGTTCGGCGGTTACAAGGAGTCCGGTTACGGTCGCGAGGGCGGCCGCCAGGGCCTGGAGGCGTACCTTGCCTAAGACACCGAAGGCGCCCGAGTCGCCGAGAGCAGTCGCGGTCGCCGAGCGCACCCGGCTCGCCGTCCGCAAGACCTACAAGCTGTATATCGGCGGGGCGTTCCCGCGCAGCGAGTCAGGACGGACCTATCTGGTGGACGGCGACAACGTGGCACTCGCCTCCCGCAAGGACGCGCGGGACGCGGTGGTCGCGGCCCGGAAGGCGCAGCCGAAGTGGGCGGCCGCCACGGCGTACAACCGCGGCCAGGTGCTCTATCGCATCGCCGAGATGATCGAGGCCCGGAGGGCCGAGTTCGTGGCCCTCGGCGTCGCCGACGCCGAGGTCGACGCCGCGATCGACCGCTGGATCTGGTA
>DASWRZ010000317.1:0-19281 GCA_036402935.1 Actinoplanes sp. | reverse complement strand
ATGGTGGTCAAGTCGCGGCGAGCCTACCGGCCCGATCCGACAGTTCCGGTGAGCCGAGCCGTGCCGGGCCACCGAAGCCGCCGGACATATCACGCAAAAGTTACGGCCGGTGAGCCACAACACGGTTCCGGCCGCTCTGCTCGGCGGCGTAGAGACCGGCATCGGCCCGCCCCAGAAGAGTATCCGGCGTCTCATCCTGACCTTGTCGCACCGCGACCCCGACGCTGATGGTCACGGTGACCGGGCCGGTCCGGGTGGGAATCGGTTCGTCGGCCACCGCCGCCCGCAGAGCTTCGCCCCACCACGCCCAGGTCGGCGTCGGTCCACGCGTCGGCAGGACCGGGCCGTCGAGCAGGGAGACCGACGCATCGCCCGGAGCACCGACCACGCCGCACTATTCGGCCCACGCCCCACAAAGTTGAAGCTTCATGCCACCCGGTCTTCCGGCCGGCACGGCCTGCGGCTGCAGCGCCCGGAAGAGGTCCAGCGGGTACGGTTTCCCGGCGACCCGCACCGGCGGCATCTCCTGATAGGCGATCAGCTCGTGCGTGACCTCGCGGGTGGCCGCGCAGACCACCACCGTGTCCATCGGCGCGTACGCCTGGAGCCGGGACGCTGTGGCGACCACGCTCCCGCAGACCATCCCGTAGCCGTAGTCCCGGGTGGCGGCCAGGTCGACGATCACGTCGCCGGTCGCCAGCCCGGCCCGGGTCCGGACAGCGAACCTGCCGGCCAGGAGTTGCCCCCTCAACGCCTCCTGAACCGACAGGCCCACCCGTACCGCCGAGGCGGCCGCTTCCGGCCCGAAGCCGTCATCCGAGGTTCCGAAGACCGCCATCACCGCGTCACCCACGTATTTCTCGACGACTCCCCCGCCGTCGCGAATCACCCGCGAGACGATCGCGAAGTAGTCACGCTGCAACGCCCGGACCTCGCCGCAGTCGAGGTCGTCGACCAGCGAGGTGAAACCCACGATGTCGATGAAGAGGACGGTCACGGTCTGCCGCCGCTCCTGATCGACCATGGCGATTGCGGTCATCTTGCACGCTCCCCCAGATCACAGCTTTGCCAAGGGAAGACGGTGCCAGGCGCGGTCCAGAGACGGATCGGCAGAACGACGTATCTCTGACAGCGCGGACACCCGTCAATTTTGTGACGAAGAAAGGTCCGAACCGACGAGAACGTGGTAGGTCAATTCGGATTAGGCTGCCCTTCATGGCCAGCGAGGGGGACGGGCCGCTTGTCGGACGCACCGGCACGCTGACCCAAATCCAGTCCGACCTGCGCAACGTCGGTCCGGGTGGCACCGCCGCGGTGTTTGTCACCGGGGAGAGCGGCGTCGGCAAGAGCCGGCTGCTGCGGGAGACCGCCGACGCGTTGCGAGGGGCGGGCTTCGCCGTGCTGTCCGGCACCTGCCTCGACATCGGCGACGCCTCCCCGCTCCACCCGGTTCTCCAGGCCCTGCGTCAACTCCCGTCGCTCCGGCCCGGCCACAGTGGTGCCGCGGTCGCCCCGGCCGACCCGGGTGCGCTGCTCGAGCGGGTCTCCCAGGATCTTCGCGAGGCGGCCGGCGGCCGGCGCCTGCTGCTCGTCCTCGACGATCTGCAGTGGGCCGACCGCTCCACCCGCCAGCTGCTGCTCTACCTGCTGGCCGGCCTGGGCGACGTCGAGCTGTCGGTGCTGGCCGCGGTCCGCGCCGAGGCGCTGCACGGCGCCCACCCGCTGCGCCGCGTCCTCGCCGAGCTGCGCCGGCTCAGGTCGGTACGCGTCGTCGACCTGGCCCCGCTCGACCGCGAGCAGACCGTCGAGCTGGTCACCGCGATCACCGGCGGCCAGGTCGAGCCGGAGGACGCCGAGCGGGTCTACAAGCGATCCGGTGGCAACCCGTTCGTGGCCGAGGAGCTGGCCCGCGACCTGCGCGACGGCCGGGTCGAACTCTCCGACACGCTGCGCGAGATCTTCCTGGCCCGGGTCGACGAGCTCTCCCCGACCGCCCACGCGGTGGTACACGCGCTGGCCGCGGGCGTCGAGCCGGTCGACCACGCGGTGCTGGCCGGGGTCGTCCGGGTCCCCGAGCCCGACCTGCTCGAGGCGATCCGGGCCGCGGTCGCCCACCGCTGGGTGGCCGGCGACCGCGACGGCTACCGCCTGCGCCACCGGCTGGTCTCCGAGATCCTCGAGGCCGAGGTGCTGCCGGCCGAGCACTCCGCCCTGCACCGGCGCTACGCCGAGGCCATCGAGGCGCTGGAAGCGGCCGGGGCCGATACCGACCACGCCCGGCTCGCCCACCACTGGCAACGGGCCGGCGAGCCCGCCCGGGCGCTGCCCTCGGTGGTCGCGGCGGCCCGCGGCGCCGAGCAGCTGTACGGCTTCACCGAGGCTCATCGCTACTGGACGCTGGCGCTGGATCTGACCACCGAGGACGCTCCCGAGCGGACCGAGCTGCTGGCCCACGCCGCCGAGTCGGCCCACCAGTGCGGCGAGCACGTGCGCGCGATGTCTCGGCTCGAGGAGCTGGCCGGCCGTCCCGACACCCCCGGCCAGTGCGACCTGCACCTGCGCCGCGCCCGCTACCTGGCCGCGTCGGGTCGCTCGGCGACCGCCGAGGTCGAGTACGAGCGGGCCCTCTCCGCCCCCGACTGCACGCCCCGGCAGCGCGCCTCGGCCGCGGCCTACCTGGCCGAGCTGCTGCTGCACCTGGGCCGTTACGCCGACGCCAACGCCCGGGCCCGCGAGGCGCTCGACCTGGCCGAGGCCGGCGGCTCGACCAGCGACCTCGTTCGCGCGAGCGCGGCGCTCGGCTTCAGCTCGGCCTTCCGCGAGAACCCCGACGCCGGTCTCGCGGTCGTCCGGCACGCGGTCGAGATCGCCGAGCGCTCCGGGCACCCCGACGACCTCGGCGTGGCCTATCTGCACCTGGCCGAGCTGCTCACCGGCCCGCTCAACAACATCGAGGAGGGCGTGCTGGTCGCCCGCCGCGGCGCCGAGCGGCTGGCCAAGCTGGGCGTGGGGCGCACCTATCAGACGCGCCTGCTGGCGATCGCCGGCAACGGCCTGTTCCGGATCGGCCAGTGGCACGAGGCCGACGCGGTGCTCGAGACCGCCATGCGCCACCGCCCGTCCGGCGCCGACGCCGTCGAGCTGCTGCTCGCCCGGTGCCGCCTCTGGGTCGGCTTCGGCGACTACGACGCCGCGCACCGCGACCTCGACGCGGTCGCGACCGTGCTGGCCGGCGGCGGCGCCCGCCACGTGCTGCCGATGCTCACCCTGCGGGCCGGCCTGGCCATGTGGGAGGGCCGCCACGCCGACGCCCGGGCGGCCGTGCAGCGTGGGCTCACCGAGACCCGCTCCGACGACCTGGTGCTGCTCGGCGTGCTGGCCTGGCACGGGCTGCGGGCCGAGGCCGAGGCCCACGTCGCGGGCGCGGCGACCGACCCGGCCGCGATCCGCCGCCTGACCACGGTCGTCGAGCGCATCAAGGCGGGCTTCGGAGGCGCCGGGCCGCAGGTCCGGTCGATCCTCGACGGCTATCTCAACCTGTGCGCGGCCGAGCTCAACCGCATCGGCGACCGCCACGACCCCGAGCCGTGGGCCCGCGCGGCGCAGATCTGGGGCCGCGTCCAGCAGCCCTACCCGTTGGCGTACGCCCGGTTGCGGCAGGGCGATGCGGCGCTGAAGCGCAAGGTGAAGCGGCCGGCCGCGGTGACCGCACTGCGCGAGGCGTACGGCATCGCGACCACCATGGGCGCCCGTCCGTTCGCGGCCGAGATCGTCAGCATCGCCCACAAGTTCCGGGTCACCCTGGCCGACGACGCCGACACCGTGCGGATGCCGGCGCCCGGCCCCGAGCCCGAGGACGAACTGGGCCTTCTCACGACCCGCGAGCGCGAGGTGCTGGCCGCGGTCGCCGAGGGCCTGACCAACCGCGAGATCGGCGAGCGACTGTTCATCAGCGAGCGCACGGTCGGCGTGCACGTCGGTCACATATTCGACAAGCTCCAGGTGCGTACGCGGGTACAGGCCAGCCGCGTCTACCTCACCGCGGCGTGACCTTTTCGTTATCTACGTCGCCGGAATACGTAGATCTACCGATCCCCCGATAGGTAAGCAGTGCCAGGCTTGCCGGCACGGGGGAGCACCGCCCGGTGGCGACACTGGTCGCCGGGCGGTGCTGGGGGCCCTCCGCGACGAGAAGTAAGCCCGTGGAGGATCCGATGAATCAGTCGGTCTGGGGGCCGGTGCAGCAGGAGATGCAACACCTGCTGCAGGGACATCCCGACGACGTACCCGCCGTGGTGGAGCAGCTCACCGAGCTGCAACGCGTTCTTGACCGCGTGCCACCGCTGCTGCACGACAACCCACTGTCCGACTTCAACCGGCTCTACCTGGAGATCACCGAGGGCGTGCTGGAGCGGCTCTATGCCGGCCGGTTCGCCGACCCGGCCTTCCTGTCCCGGTTGGACGTCGAGTTCGCGGCGCGCTATTTCGACGCGCTGCGAGCCTGGAGCGACTCGAGCCCGCGCTGCCCACAGGTGTGGGCCGGGCTGTTCCGCCGCATCCCCGAGCCGGGGCACCACCCGCTGCCGGCCACCGGGGCCGGCATCAACGCCCACGTCAACTTCGACCTGCCGTTCGCGCTGGTGACCACGTTCGACCACCTGGGCACCGACCCGATCGACGACAGCGACCAGCACCACGACTACCTGCAGATCAACGCGATCTTCGCGGCGGCGGTGCCGGGTCTGAGCACCGGCTACCTCGACCGGTGGCAGGTGCTGATCGACACGATGAACGGCACGCTCGACGACTGGTGGCAGGGCGACTCCGAGGCTTACACGCGCAACGTCGCCTGGCGCAACGCCCAGAAGCTGTGGGCGATGCGGCACGACATGACGGCCACCGACAAGGAGCGCGCCCACCTCGACCGCATCTCGGCCGATCTGGGCCGGTTGCTCCTCTCCCCGTTGGGGGCGTTCCTGCAGTGACTTTGCCGGGGGTAACGGGACGGCCCGCGTCGGGGAGGGAGACGCGGGCCGTCCTTCTTCTTCGGCGGCCGACCTGATGGCTTACTCGGCGACCTACGTGATGGCTTACTCGGCGGCCTACTTGATGGCGATCAGACGGGCGTCGTCGGCCGAGCCGTCCTTGGTGCCCGCCACCCCGATCTGCTCGCCGGTCCTCAGGGCCGAGGTCCCGACCTTCTTCTTGTCCTGCACGATCGTGGCCTTGCCGCCGAGCGTCCAGGTCAGCGTGTAGCCGTCGGTCGACTTGACGGTCAGGCTGCCGCCGCTGACCGCGGTCACCGAGCCGCGCTGCACGACGATCGTCTTCGTACCGTCCTTGGTCTGCACCGCGACCTCGCCGTGCAGGGTGTTCTTGCGCAGATACTTGCGGATCGCCTTGCGCCGCAGCTCCCGCTGGCCCATCTGCGACTTCGCGTCCGCCGAAGCGGAAGCCGGACCCGACGCCGACGGGGTCGGGGTGTCCTGGAGCCCGGTGTCGAAGCCGACCTGGGCCAGCGCGGTCGCCTCGTCGGCGAGATCGCTCGGGGTGGGGGCCGCGGCCCCGCAGCCGGCCAGGCCGAGCACGCCGGCCAGGCCGAGGGTGGGAAGGATCAGCGCCGTCCGGGTACGAGTCATGGCGGCAATCCTGCGGCCGTTCCGCCAACGATCGGTCAGGGCGATGTTCGGGCTGTGTAAGGAAGCTCCACCGTGAACATCGCCCCGCCCTCGGGGGCGTGCCCGGCCGTGATCCGCCCGCCGAGCCGCGCGACCAGGCGGGCCGCCAGCGCCAGCCCGAGCCCGCTGCCCACCTTGCGGATGCCGCGGTAGCGCCGGTTGAGCGCACCCCGCTCGAACGCCACCGCGAGGTCGTCGTCGGTGAACCCGGGACCGCCGTCGCGCACCTCGACGATCCCCGCGTGCTCCCCGGCCCGGACCGCCAGGACCAGCGGCGCCCCGGCCGGGACGACGCGCAGCGCGTTCTCGCACAGCCCGTCGACCACCTGGCGGATCCGGCCCGGGTCGGTGTCGACCAGGACCGGACGGTCGGGCATCTGCACCCGCAGCACGGGGCCGTCCGGGCCGCAGCGGGCCGCCCATGCCTCGCCGGCCGCCCGGATCAGCTCGGCCAGGTCGACGCCGACCACGTCGAGCGGCAGGTCGGCCGCCTCGAGCCGGGAGAGCACGAGCAGGTCGGATATCAGCCGGTCCAGGCGTTCGGCCTCGGCCAGCATGGTTGCGCCGGCCTTCTCGGCCCCGTCGGGCCCGACCACGCCGTCGGCCAGCGCCTCGGCGTAGCCGCGGATCGTCGACAGCGGCGTGCGCAGCTCGTGCGAGACCGAGAGCAGGAAGTCGCGCTCGCGGCCCTCGCTGATCTGCAGGGCGGCCGCGAGCTGGTTGAACGCGTCGGCCAGATCAGCCGACTCGGCGGATCCGCGGCGCGATATCCGTACGGAACGATCGCCGGCGGCAAGCCGGCCGGCCGCACCCGCCGCGAGTTTGATCGGCCGCGCGATGAAGCGGGCGAGCGCCGCACCGGCCAGGACGCCGCCGAGGAGGCCGGCCAGCAGCGCTATCCAGACGCTGCCGAGCACCTTGACCGCGGTGCCGTCGCCGACCGCGCGGGTGAGCACGACGCCGCTGTTCACGCCGGAGAGCGGGCGCCCGACGATGAACGACGGCCGCCCGGCGACCGGTGACCTCGTGTCGACCAGGGTGCCGCCGGCGACCTGCTGCACGACCCGGGGCGGCAGCCCGGCGCGGTCGACCCGGCCACGCCGGATCAGATAGATCTCGATCTTGTCCTGGCGGAGCGACTTCGCGATCTGCTCCCGGGCCGGCTGCTTCTCGTCGGCCAGCAGTTCGACCGCGAGCGCGCTCTTCTCGATCAGCTCGGCCCGGCGCTGCCCGTCGGCCGCGCGGACCGCGACCGGCACCGCGACCAGCGCCGTGATGATCACCGAGACCACCGCGGTAGCCGCCGTGACGAGCACGACCCGGCCGGTCAGGGTGCCGAAGAAGTCACGCATCGGCGGTGTAGCCGACGCCGCGCACGGTGCGGATCAGCGACGCCGCGTCGCCCAGCTTGGCCCGCACCTGGGCCACGTGGACGTCGACCGTACGCGTCCCCGCGTGCGACGCGTAACCCCAGACGCCGGCCAGCAGCTCCTCCCGGGTGAAGACGCGCCCGGGCCGGCCCAGCAGGTGGCCGAGCAGGTCGAACTCGGTCGGGGTGAACGCCAGCGGCACGCCGCCGACGGTGACCTGGCGGCGGCCCGGGTCGAGGGTGACCGGCCCGAGCGTGCGCACCCGGCCCTCCTGCGGCCCGGCGGCCCGGCGCAGCAACGCCTTGACCCGGGTGACCAGCTCGCGGGGGCTGAACGGCTTGGTGACGTAGTCGTCGGCGCCCATCTCCAGCCCGATGATGCGGTCGACCTCGTCGTCCCGGGCGGTCAGGAAGATCACCGGGGTCCAGTCGCCGTCCTCGCGCATCCGGCGGACGATCTCGGTGCCCTCCATGCCGGGAAGGGCGATGTCGAGGATGCAGGCGACCGGGCGTACGCGCCGGGCCGCGGCCAGTCCGGCCGCGCCGTCATGTTCGACGTGCACGCCGAAGCCGTCCCGGCTCAGATACATCCGCACCAGGTCGGCGATCGGGCGCTCGTCCTCGACCACGAGGACCAGGCCCTTGCTGGGTGCCTCGGTCACGGCTCCATCATGCCCGCCGGCGGGCCCGATCAGTGTTCGGGCAACGTAAGGGCCCGTTGGTTCAGATAGCGCTGCTCGGGGACGCTCGTGGTCAGCTTCGCCGCGGCCCGGAACGAGGCGCGAGCTTCGGCCAGGAAGCCCGCCTGCTCGAGAAGATGCGCCCGGACCGCCTCGACCCGGTGGTTGCCGGCCATCCGCTCGTCGCCGTCGAGATCGCCGAGCACGGCCAGCCCCGCGAGCGGCCCGCTGGTCCGGGCCACCGCGACCGCCTTGTTGAGGGTGACCACCGGCCCCGGCGAGACCCTCTCCAGCACGTTGTAGAGCGCGAGGATCTGCGGCCAGTCGGTCTCGGCGTCGGACGCCGCCTCGTCGTGCAGTGCCGCGATCGCCGCCTGCAGCTGATAGGGCCCGATCGGCCCGCGCCCGAGGGTCTCCGAGACCAGCTCCAGGCCTTCGGCGATGTGCTCCTTGTTCCACCGGCTCCGGTCCTGCCGGTCGAGCGGCACGAGATCACCTGTGGTGTCGGTGCGCGCCGCCCGCCGCGCGTCGGTGAGCAGCATGAGCGCGAGCAGGCCGCCGCCCTCCGCGTCGTCCGGCGCGGCGGCCCGCAGCATCCGGGCCAGCCGGATCGCCTCGCCGGTCAGCTCGGCCCGCTGCAGCTGCGGGCCCCCGCTCGCGGTGTAGCCCTCGTTGAAGATCAGGTAGAGCACCTGCCGGACCACCCGCAGCCGCTCGGCCCGATCCTCGGTCGGTGGCGGCTCGAACCCGAGGCCCGACCTGCGGATCGTCTGCTTGGCCCGGCTGATGCGCTGGGCCATCGTCGCCTCGGGCACCAGGAAGGCGGCCGCGATCTCGGCCGTGGTGAGGCCGCCGACCGCGCGCAGCGTCAGCGCGAGCTGCGACGGCGGCGACAGCGACGGATGCGCGCAGAGGAAGAGCAGCGTGAGCGTGTCATCGGTGTCCGGAACATCGCCCGGTTCTTCCGTCGCGGCTTCGGCTTCCCGGCGCCGCCGCGCGCTGTCACTGCGGAACTCGTCGATCAGCCGCCGGGTCGCGACGGAGTACAGCCAGCCGCGCGGATTGCCGGGAACGCCGTCGTGCGGCCACTGCGTCGCCGCCGCCAGTAGCGCCTCCTGTACGGCGTCCTCGGCCGCGTCGAACTGCCCGTACCGTTTGGCGAGCCCGGCCAGGACCTGCGGCGCGAGCTCCCGCAGCAGGCCCTCGACCCGGACCATCAGACCTCCGGCGGCGCGTCCGCGACCCGGCGCAGCTCGACCCGGCGCGCCCAGACCACGACCTTGCCCGCCAGCTCGACCGCCCGCGCCTCATCGGCCACATCGAAGATCCAGAACCCGGCCAGCGCCTCCTTGGCCTCGGCGAACGGCCCGTCCGTGACCACCACCTGATCGCCGACCAGGGTGACCGTGCGGGCGGTCGACGGGAAGTCGAGCCCCTCGGCGGAGACCATCTCGCCGCTCTTCACCAGGTCGTCGTTGAACCCCTGCATGAAGGCGATCATGTCGCGCACCCACTCCGCGGGCCGTTCCTCGAGCATGGTGCCGGCGTCGCCGAACATCATCAGCATGTACTTCATCGCGATCCCCTCCGTCGGTAGCTTTCCACCCTCAGTCGGAGCGGCCCGACTCCCCTCGACATCGCCGGCAAGGAATTTCGGGGTTCGTTGCCCGTCGTCGGTCTCTGACCGGGGTCTGGTCGGCAGCGACGGGCCGATGAGGAAGGGAAGCGTCAGAAGCCGCCCGCGGCGATCACGTCGCGGTACCAGAAGGCGCTGTCCTTCGGCGTACGTTCCTGGCTGTCGTAGTCGACCCGGATCAGGCCGAACCGTTTGCCGTAGCCGAAGGCCCATTCGAAGTTGTCGAGCAGCGACCAGACGAAATAGCCGCGCAGGTCGACCCCGTCGGCCAGCGCCCGGTGCGCGGCCGAGAAGTGTGCCTTCAGATAGGCGATGCGTGCTGGATCGTGCACCCGCCCGCTCGTCACCGAATCGTCGAAGGCCGCGCCGTTCTCGGTCACATAGAGCGGGATCGAACCGTAATCGCGCGTGATCCGCACCAGCATCTCGTGCAGCCCGGACGGATCGACGGCCCAGCCCATACCGGTTACCGGTCCCTCGAGCGGCTGCCACGAAACCCGGCCCTGGGTCGGATAGGGCAGCAGGGGCCCCGCACCGGCGGCCACGACATCCGGTTGGTAATAGTTGACGCCGATCGCGTCCACGGGCTGGCTGATCTCGGCCAGGTCCCCGTCCTGGACGAATGACCAGTCGCTCACCCAGGCGGTGTCGTCGATGACGTCGCGAGGATAGGAGCCGCGCAGCAGCGGGTCGAGGAAGATGCGATTCAGCATCCCGTCGATCATGCGGGCGGCGGCCCGGTCGGCGGCGGTATCGGTGGCCGGCCGGACCGTTCCGGCGTTGAGCGCGATCGATACCTGGGCCGACGGGCAGTGGGCCCGCAAGATCTCGGCCGCCCGCCCGTGCGCCAGCAACAGATGGTGAACGGCGGCGAGCGCGTCGGCATAGGAGGTGCGGCCGGGCGCGTGTATCCCGGCGCCGTACCCGAGAAATGCCGAGCACCACGGTTCGTTCAGCGTGTTCCACATCGCGACCCGGTCGCCGAGACGATTCGCGACGGCTACGGCGTACTCGGAGAAGCGGGACGCGGTCTCCCGGACCGCCCACCCACCGCGATCCTCGATCGCCTGCGGCAGATCCCAGTGGTAAAGCGTCGCGGTCGGCCGGATCCCGGCCGCGAGAAGCTCGTCGACCAGACGGTCGTAGAAATCGAGACCGCGGGGGTCGGGCCTGCCGTCCGGGTCGGGCACAACGCGGGGCCAGGCGACCGAGAAACGGTACGCGGTGAGCCCGAGCTCGGCCATCAGGCGTACGTCGTCGGCGTAGCGCAGGTAATGGTCGCAGGCCGTTCTCCCGGTGTCGCCGTTCTCGATCCGGCCGGGGACACCGGCGAAGGTGTCCCAGATCGAGGGCGCGCGGCCATCGGCGTCTACCGATCCCTCGATCTGATAGGCGGCGGTCGACGCGCCCCACCAGAAATCCGCCGGGAATCGCAGGCGGGCGTCGGTCTGCGGAACTGCGAGCGTGCTCATCGGGCCTCCCGGAAAACAGCCAGGGCGTGGCCGGCGAGCCCCCTAGGCATCGCCGGCCACTGCTTGGAGAGCGCTCTCCAAGGTCAGGCCACCGTGCTTGGTGAGACGGGCCGCTGTCAAGACTCTGGCGGCTTTTATCCGCCTATGCCCGGACTGCCGAGGCAGCAGATCCGGCCCGCTATTGACACACCAGAAAACCCGGCGTAACACTTCGCCCATTGACGGAGAGCGCTTTCCCCGGCGCTCAGGCTCGAGATCACTCCTCATCCCCTGGAGTCCCCGTGATACCGGCAACCTCCCCGCCACGCGTGTGGCGGCGCCTCGTCCCGATCGCCGTGCTGGCCCTCGTGGCCGCCTACGTCGTCGTCGTGCAGCTCGGCGCACATGCCGCCGACACCCTGCTCTCGCAGGGCAGACCCACCACCGCCTCGTCCAGCGAGGGCGCCGACACGGCCGCCGTCAACGCGACCGACGGCAACACCGGCACCCGCTGGTCGTCCGCGTTCTCCGACCCGCAGTGGCTGCAGGTCGACCTCGGCCAGACCGCCACGATCACCTCGGTCGTGCTCAACTGGGAGTCCGCCTACGGCAAGGCGTACCAGATCCAGACCTCGCCCGACGGCACCAACTGGACGTCGATCTACTCGACCACGACCGGCGCCGGCGGCACCGAGACCCTCACGGTGAGCGGCTCCGGGCGGTACGTGCGGATGTACGGCACCGCGCGTCCGGGCGGCTACGGCTACTCGCTGTGGGAGTTCCAGGTCTTCGGGGCGATCGGCAACTCGACCAACGCCTGCGGCACCACCAACGCGGCCCAGGGCAAGACGGCTACCGCGTCCTCGCAGGAGGGCGCCGACGTCGCGGCGTCGATGGCGGTCGACGGCAACGCGACCACCCGCTGGTCGTCGGCCTTCACCGACCCGCAGTGGATCCAGGTCGACCTGGGCGGCACCCAGTCGATCTGCCAGGTCGTGCTGCAGTGGGAGTCCGCGTACGGCAAGGCGTACCAGATCCAGACCTCGCCCGACGGCACCAACTGGACGTCGATCTACTCGACCACGACCGGCGCCGGCGGCACCGAGACCCTCACGGTGAGCGGCTCCGGCCGGTTCGTGCGGATGAACGGCACCGCGCGGGGCACCGGCTACGGCTACTCGCTGTACGAGTTCAAGGTGTTCACCGGCGGCGGCGGTAGTAGTACTCCTCCGACCTCCGCGCCCCCGACGACTCAACCGCCCGGCAACTTCACCACCGTCTGGTCGGACGACTTCACCGGGAGCGCCAACACGTCCCCGTCGAGCGCCAACTGGCTGCTGCGCACCGGCACGTCCTACCCGGGCGGAGCCGCCAACTGGGGCACCGGTGAGGTGGAGACGGCTTCGGCCTCGACCTCCAACGTCTACCTCGACGGCAGCGGCCACCTGAACATCAAGGCGGTCAAGGACGGCGCGGGCAACTGGACGTCCGGACGGCTGGAGACCCAGCGCACCGACTTCGAGCCGAAGGCCGGCCAGCTGACCAAGTTCACCGCCGTCATCCAGCAGCCCAACGTGACCAACGCGCTCGGGTACTGGCCGGGCTTCCGGGCCACCGGTGCGGCGTACCGCGGGAACTACAACAACTTCCCGTCGGTCGGCGAGACCGACATCATGACCGACGTCAACGGGCGCAGCCAGCTCTCCCAGACGGTGCACTGCGGTACTGCGCCGGACGGTCCGTGCGCCGAGTACAACGGGCGCCAGAGCGGCTTCGCGAGCTGCCCCGGCTGCCAGACCGGCTACCACGAGTACTCCGAGGTCGTCGACCGCACCAAGACCGACGAGGAGATCCGGTTCTACCTCGACGGCCACCAGAGCTGGGTCGTGCACGAGTCCCAGGTCGGCGTCACCGCCTGGAACGCGGCCGTGCACCACGGCTTCTTCCTCCGGCTCGACCTCGGCATCGGCGGCTCGCTGCCGAACGCGGTCGCCGGCGTCACCACGCCGACCGCCGACACGACCTCCGGCGGCATCATGAGCGTCGACTCGGTGAGCGTGGCCACCGCGGCCGGCACCACGCCGGCGGCGATGACCGACCCGGCGATCCCGGCCGGGCCGAGCGTGGTCAAGGTGACCGGCTCGCAGGGCAACTGGACGCTGACCGTCAACGGCGCGCCGTGGCAGGTCAAGGGCATCACGTACGGCCCGCCGGCGCAGGCCGCGGACGGCTACGTGCGCGACCTGAAGAACATGGGCGTCAACACCATCCGGGTGTGGGGCGTCGACGACACGAACACCCCGATCCTGATCGACGCCGCGGCCCGCTACGGCATCAAGGTGGTCGTCGGTGAGTGGCTGAACCAGGGTGCCGACTACGTCAACGACACCGCGTACATGAACTCGGTGAAGACGACGATCGTCAACGACGTCAACCTGCTCAAGGGCCATCAGGGCGTGCTGATGTGGGACGTCGGCAACGAGGTCATCCTGACCATGCAGGACCACGGGCTGTCCGCGGCCGACGTGGAGGCGCGGCGGGTCGGCTACGCCAAGTTCGTCAACCAGCTGGCCGACGCGATCCATCAGGCCGACCCCAACCACCCGGTCACGTCGACCGACGCCTACACGGGTGCCTGGCCCTACTACAAGCAGTACTCGCCGTCGCTCGACCTGATGGCGGTCAACTCGTACGGCGCGATCGGCGGCGTCTACAACGACTGGGTGGCCGGCGGCTACACCAAGCCGTACATCGTCACCGAGGGCGGCCCGTCCGGCGAGTGGGAGGTGCCGAACGACGTCAACGGCGTACCGACCGAGCCGACCGACCTGCAGAAGCGGGACGGCTACACGTCGAGCTGGAACGCGGTCAACGCCCACCCCAAGGTCGACCTCGGCGTCACCGAGTTCCACTACGGCACCGAGAACGACTTCGGCGGCATCTGGCTCAACACGTACACCGGTGGCTGGAAGCGGCTCGGGTACTCCGCGCTGCAGAAGGCGTACACCGGCCAGGCCCCGGCCAACACGCCGCCGGAGATCAACTCGATGACGGTCTCCAACCAGACCGCGGTGCCGGCCGGTGGCACGTTCACCGTCAACGTCGGTGCTTCGGACCCGAACGGCGACTACATCCGCTACAACCTGATGTACTCCGATAAGTACATCTCGGGCGGGACCGGGCTCACCAACGTCAGCTTCACCGACAACGGCAACGGGTCGTTCACGGTCAGGGCGCCGGAGCAGCTCGGGGTCTGGAAGGTCTACGTCTACGCGTACGACGGCCAGGGCAACGTCGGCATCGAGACCAAGTCGTTCAAGGTGGTGCCGCCGACCATCCCGGGCACCAACCTGGCCAAGGGCAGGACCGCGACCGCGTCGTCCTACCAGCCGACCGGCACCAACGGCCCGCAGCTGCCGTCGTACGCGGTCGACGGCGACTATGGCACCCGGTGGGCCAGCGAGTGGGTCGACACCGCGTGGATGCAGGTCGACCTCGGTTCGGCGCAGTCGTTCAACCACGTGCAGCTGGCGTGGGAGAACGCGTACGGCAAGGCCTACCAGATCCAGACCTCGAACGACGGCACCAACTGGACCACGATCTATTCGACGACCACCGGCAACGGCGGATTCGACGATCTGGACATCAGCGGCAGCGGTCGCTATGTGCGGATGAACGGCACCACCCGGGCCACGGCCTACGGCTATTCGCTCTGGGAGTTCGGCGTCTACAAGAGCTGACCCCTTCGCCTCCCCCGGCGGACGTCTGGCGGTGGACGCCGGGGGAACCTCTTGAGGCCGGGGCGCCCCTCGAAAATCGAGGGGCGCCCCGGCGCCTTTCCCGATAGACATGGCGCCGTTCTCGCCTGGTTCCTCGGCTTCCGATTCCTCGACGCCGAATCGCACCCGCAGATCCAGCTGGCCGACATCCTGGCCGGCACGGTCCGTGCCATCACCGAAACGGGGGACGACGAACGGGGGCCGTCGGTCGCACCCTACCTATGACCCTTTGGAGCCTATGACCCTTTGGAGGCAGTCATGGACAAGGTCGTCCACTTCGAGGTCCCGTTCGACGACGGAGAGCGGGCCACGGCGTTCTACCGCGAGGCATTCGGGTGGCAACTCAACTCGATGCCCCAGATGCAGTACACACTGGTCACCACCACCGATTCCGGGTCCGAGGGCATCAACGGCGGCATGCTCCACCGACAGGGCCCGATCACGTCCCCGGTCATCACCGTCGGCGTCGACGACATCGACGAATCGCTGGCCCGCATCGAGAAACTGGGCGGCAAGGTCGCGCTCGGCCGGCAGCCGGTCGGCGACATGGGCTTCAGCGCCTACGTTCACGACACCGAAGGCAATCTGATCGGCCTCTGGCAGTCCGCATAGGGGCCGCCCTTCTGTATGTTGCTTCGATGAGGGCGATGGTCTGGAACGTCTGGTGGCGATTCGGCGACGACTGGCGGGCGCGCGAGAAGGGCATCCTGGCCACGCTGGAGACCTATCGGCCGGACGTGCTGGGCCTGGTGGAGAGCTGGTCGGGCGACGGCACCGACCAGCCGCACCGGCTCGCGTCGCACCTCGGGCTCCACGCGGCCTGGATCCCGGCCGCCGCCACGCCGTTCGCGGTCTCCGACCACCCCGGCATCGACGGCGGCCTGGGCCTGTTGAGCCGCTGGCCGATCCTCGACGTCGGCTCACACGGGCTGCCGCACGCGGTGCGGGCCGGTCCGCAGCCGTACGCCCTGGTCGCCACCCTCGACCACCCGCGCGGGCCGCTGCACGTGATCGTCGCCGGCACGGAGTGGGAACCGCGGTTCGCCGACGACCACCTGGCCCAGACCCGGTTCCTGGCCGCGCTGGCCAGCGACGCACGCTTCGACGGGCCGCTCCCGGTGCTACTGCTGGCCGACCTCAACGCGTCGGTCGACCAGCCCGAGCTGGCCCCGCTGCTCGACACCATGGTGGACACCTGGGAGGCGGCGGGCGCCGACCCGGGCGCGGTGACCCTGGACGCCCGGCTGCCGATCGCGCCCCGCGACGCGTTCAAGCAGCTGGACCGCCGGATCGACCACGTCTTCGCCCGCGCCGGCCGCCTCGGGCTGCCGGTGGCGGTCCACGGCGCCTTCCTGGCCGGCGACCGCCCGATCGGCACGGTCTACCCGTCCGACCACTACGCGGTGGGCGTCGACCTCGAGCCCTGACCACCGACGGCTCAGCGCCGCGCCCGGCTCCCAGCGGCGGCCCCAGCGGCGGGCTCAGCGCCACGGGCGGCCCAGCGCCACGGACGGCCCAGCGCCACCGCCACGGACGGCTCAGCGCCACGGGCGGCTCAGCGCTCAGTTGTGACTTCGCCCAGCCGAGCGAGGTCGTCGCGCATCATCTGCTTCAGGCTCACGTCCGCGCGGGCCGCGCCGCCATGGTCAGGCCGTGCCTGGCCGGCGTCGCTCTCGTCGTCGGGGCCGACCCAGCGGCCGAACGCCACTCTCAGCACGACGAGGCCCGCCTCGGCGGCGAGGCTCGCGTCGGGCTCCTCCAAACCCCGCCGGCGGAGGGCGTCGGCGAGGGCGTCGGCCAGTCTCGCCAGCTTGATCAGCTCGCGCTCGAGCAGGTCGGCGTGGGAGTTGATGATGGCTTGGCGCTGGCGGGCGTGCTCGCGATGGCGGCCGAGGATCTCCCCCGCGGCGTCGAGGGCGGCCGCGACCGCCCGCATCGGTGTGGCGTCGGGCGGGGCCTTCTCGAGTGCCGCGACCAGGGCTTCCTGCAGGTCGGACGACCCGGCGAACAGCACCTCGCGCTTGTCGGCGAAGTGCCGGAAGAACGTACGCGCGGTGACGCCCGCCCGGGCCGCGATGTCGGCCACCGTCGTGTTGTCGAAGCCGCGTTCGACGTACAGCTGCATGGCGGCTGCCCGCAGCCGGCCGTTCGCGTCGTCCGCCCATCTCCCCACGGTGTGAGTGTAGTCATGTCACCATGTGACATGACTCCTGCTATGGTCATGTCACCAAGTGACATCAGGAGGTTCTCTCATGCGCATCTTCGTCACCGGAGCGTCGGGCTGGATCGCTTCCGCCGTCGTCCCCGAACTGCTCGCCGCCGGCCACCAGGTGCTCGGCCTGGCCCGCTCCGAGGCCGCCGCGGCCAAGGTCGCCGCGCTCGGCGCCGACGTCCAGCGCGGCGACCTGAACGACCTCGAGGGCCTGCGGGCGGCCGCCGCGGCTAGCGACGGGGTGGTCCACCTCGGCTACAACCACGACTTCTCCCAGATGGGCGCCGCGGCCGAGACCGACCGCACGGTGATCGACGCCTTCGGCGAGGTGCTCGCCGACAGCGACCGGCCGCTGCTCATCGCCTCCGGCGTGCTCGGCCTGACGAGCGGCCGCCCGTCCACCGAGGACGACCGCCCCGATCCGGCGGCGCACCCGCGAGTCGCCAACGCGGCCGCCACCCTCGCCCTGGCCGATCGCGGCGTCCGCTCGATCGTGGCCCGCTTCGCGCCGACCGTGCACGGCGAGGGCGACTACGGCTTCACCCGGATCCTCACCGGCATCGCTCGCGAAAAGGGCGTCTCGGCGTACGTCGGCGACGGCACCAACGTCTGGCCGGCCGTCCACCGCCTCGACGCCGGCGCCCTGGTCGCCCGCGCCGTCGACCACGCCCCGGCCGGCACGATCCTGCACGTTACCGCCGAGCAGGGCGTACCGTCCCGGGAGATCGCCGAGGCGATCGGGCGCGGCCTCGACCTCCCGGTCAAGTCGGTCCCGGCCGACCAGGCGGCCGGCCACTTCGGCTGGATCGGCCCGATCTTCGCCGTCGACAGCCCGGCCTCGAGCGAGAAGACCCAGCGCCGTTTCGACTGGCACCCCACCCACAACACCCTGATCGCCGACCTGGACGCGGGGTACTACTTCGGTTCCTGACCTCCGACCCGGTCGGCAAGCAGGACCGTGCTCGCCCACCTGAGCCTTGAGGAACAGCGGCGGGCCAGCCGGCGCAGAGGCGGCGGGCCAGCCGGCGCAGCGGCGGCGGGCCAGCCGGGCGCAGAGGGCGTCGGCCAGCCGGCGGACCGTGCCCGCCCGCCCGGGGCGAAAGAAGGCCGCGAACTCGGCATCCGGCTCTGACACCGGCGAGACCCTTCTCGGTCGGCGACCCGTTAACCTCCGGCGACCCCGGGAAGGGTCCAGCCGGTTCTCAGCGGATTCGTAGGGATGTTGTCCACAGGACCGGGCGGGGCCGGCCGATGGGATGCCGCGAACGAGATCCTCACCCCCAGGATCCTCACCCCCAGGAGAAGTGATGTCCGTCAGCGCGATCGGCTCGATTTCCGGCACGAGCAGCGTCACCGACGCGTACACCGAGTTGCAGAAGGCCCAGCAGAAACTCGCCGCCGACCTCGCGGCGAAGGTGGAGGCCGCCAAGGTGCTGACCGAGGACCGCGACGCGGTGGACCGGGCGCAGCAGGCGTCCCAGCAGGCACAGGCCCGGCAGGCGGCGCAGCAGGCCCAGGCCCAGCAGGCGGCCGAGCAGGCTCAGGCCGCGCAGGCGGCACAGCGGGCGGCACAGCAGCAGGTGCTGTCGGTGGCGCAGACGCCGCAGCAGCAGAGCAAGCCGGTCACGGCGAGCGCGAGCGCGCTGGGCGGGTCTTTCGACGTTACCGTGTAGCTCACGCACGCCGCCGCCTTGTCCACAGGCGTCCCGTTATCCACAGTCGTCCCCCACGATCTTCGCTTTTCCGCGATAATGGAATCGGGGGAGGGCCCCGGCGGGCGCTGGACCTGATTTAGTCAATTTGAATTGTTTTGATCGACCGGCCCTGCGACTCCTATCAATATCGAATGGTTGACATCGAGACGCCTCAAAGACGAGACTTCTTGCGTGTCACACCCTCGGACGCCCCGCCGCTCCACCATTCCGGTCGCCGGGCTGTTAGCCGTTGTCACGGCCCTGACCGGGGTGGCCGGCTGCGATAAGAGCAACGACAGCAGCGCCCCGCCAGCGGTCGCCCCGACCGCCGATTTCGGCGGCACCGACCTGGCCTGGATCGAGATCACGATCGCCATGGACGAGCAGGTGGAACCGCTGCTCGCCCTGGTGCCCAAGCAGAGCCGCGATGCGAAGGTGCAGGCCCTGGCCCAGCAGGTGCAGGCTTTTACCGGCACCGAGCTGACCCGGCTGCGGGCGTTGCACGACGAGGCCGGGCTGCCGGCTCAAAACCCGCACGAGGGCATGCCGATGCCGGGAGTGGTTTCGACCGACACCGTTCGGAAGGCATCGACGCTTTCCGGGCCGGCATTCGACAAACTTGTCCGCGAACAGATTGTCGCCCATTTGAAACAGGGGCAGAGTCTGGCCGGGAGCGAAGAAAAGGCGGGCACCGATCAACGGACGCGCGCGTTGGCGTCCGACGTCATTCACACGCGTACGGTAGCTTTGGAATCTTTGTGAACGGGCGCCGTCGTCACCGA
>DASWRZ010000316.1:0-13788 GCA_036402935.1 Actinoplanes sp. | reverse complement strand
CGACCTCCGACGGCGTCTCAGGTTCCGGAAGGAAGAGGCGTGCGATCCGCTTCCAACGGATCGACGATATCTCCCGCGGTGGTGAGAGTGCCTTGGGCCAGCCGAGTGACCCGTGAAGGCACCGGCGGCTCCAGGCCGGCCACCACGCGCAGGCCGGAGAGGACGTCATCGGGCCGAACGGCGGGTGTGACCTGCCGTACGACGAGTTCAATTATCGCACACGGTGTGCCGTCCGCCCCGCTAGGTACGTCGTACTGCTCCTGGAGCGAGAGACGGATCACTGCCGAGCGGGCGTCGAACGACCTCCGGCCCTGCTTCGTCATGCGCTCGACCAGCACTTCTTCGGCTGCGAGGAAGGTTTCGACGGCCTGCCCGGCGGTCGCCGGTTCGACCGCCGGCAGCTCGATCAGCCAGCTCGAGGCGTCGATCCGGTCGGCCAGGCTGCCCTCGCCGGCCACCACGGCCTCGAGCACGTCGAGGCCGGGCGAGAGGGCCGCGTCCAGTGCGACGCGCAGCTCCTCCGGGTCGACCTCGGCCTGCAGTCCGATCTCCAGGTATTCGGCCTCGCTGCCGACTCCGGTCGGGGCGGCACTCGCGTACGAGATCTTGGGGTGCGGGGTGAAGCCCTGCGAGAAAGCGATCGGCACCGCCGCGCGCCGCAGGGCGCGCTCGAAGGCGCGAGCGAAGTCGCGATGCGAGGTGAAACGCAGCGGGCCGCGCTTGGCATAGCGGATGCGGATCCGCTGGACGATCGGGGCCTGGCCGCCGACGGGCTGGTTCTTGGGAGGAATGGTCCTTCTCCTATGCGGGGACTCGCAGGTTGTTGACCGGCGTCAGGGGGAGCAGCTTCTTGCCGGTCGGGCCGATCTGGATCTCGGTGTCCATCGACGGGCAGACGCCGCAGTCGAAGCACGGGGTCCAGCGGCAGTCGTCCTGCTCGAACTCGCTCGTGGAGTCCTGCCAGTCCTGCCAGAGCCAGTCCTTGTCGAGACCGGAGTCGAGGTGGTCCCACGGGAGCACCTCGGCCTGCTCGCGTTCGCGGGTGGTGAACCAGTCGATGTCGACGCCGTAGTCCGGGAGGACCTCGGCCGCGGCCTCGATCCACCGGGCGTACGAGAAATGCTCGCTCCAGCCGTCGAAACGTCCGCCTTTTTCCCAGACACGCCGGATTACTGCCCCGACGCGACGATCACCCCGGGAAAGGAGGCCCTCGATCAGCGACGGCTCGCCGTCGTGATAGCGGTAGCCGATCGCCCGGCCCAGCGAACGGTCCGAGTTGATCTCCTGCTTGAGCATCTGGAGGCGGGCGTCGATAACTTCGGGACGCACCATCGGCGCCCACTGGAACGGGGTGTGCGGCTTGGGCACGAACCCGCCGATCGACACGGTGCAGCGGATGTCCTTGGTGCCGGCCGCCGCCCGACCGGCCTTGATCACCTCGTGGGCCATCCGGCCGATCTGGAGCACGTCCTCGTCGGTCTCGGTCGGCAGGCCGCACATGAAGTAGAGCTTCACCTGCCGCCAGCCGTTGGTGTACGCCGTGACGACCGTGCGGACCAGGTCCTCCTCGGTCACCATCTTGTTGATCACCTTGCGGATGCGCTCCGAGCCGCCCTCGGGCGCGAAGGTCAGGCCGGTGCGGCGGCCGTTCTTCGACAGCTCCTGGGCCAGGTCGATGTTGAACGCGTCGACCCGGGTCGACGGCAGCGACAGCGAGACGTTCGTGCCCGCGTATTGCTCGGCCAGGCCGGAGCACATGTCGCCGATCTCGGAGTGGTCGGCGCTGGAGAGCGAGAGCAGGCCGACCTCGGAGAAGCCGGAGAACTCCAGCCCCTCCCGCACCATCTGGCCGACGGTGGTGATCGACCGCTCGCGAACCGGGCGGGTGATCATGCCGGCCTGGCAGAATCGGCAGCCCCGGGTGCAGCCACGGAAGATCTCCACCGCGTACCGCTCGTGGACCGTCTCGGCCAGCGGGACCAGGGGCCTCTTCGGGTACGGCCAGGCGTCGAGGTCCATCGTCGTGCGCTTGGCGACCCGGAACGGAACGTCGGGCCGGTTGGGCACGACCCGCTGGATGCGGCCGTCGGGCAGGTAGTCGACGTCGTAGAAGCGCGGGACGTAGATGCTCTCGGTGCGGGCCAGGCGCAGCAGCAGCTCGTCGCGGCCGCCGGGACGCCCCTCGGCCTTCCACTCGCGGACGATGCCGGAGATCTCCAGCACCGCCTCTTCGCCGTCGCCGAGCACGGCGGCGTCGATGAAGTCGGCGATCGGCTCCGGGTTGAAGCTGGCGTGCCCACCGGCCAGCACGATCGGGTCGTCCATGGTGCGGTCGGCCGCCTCGATCGGGATGCCGGCCAGGTCGAGCGCGCTGAAGAGGTTGGTGTAGCCAAGCTCGGTGGAGAACGACACGCCGAGCACGTCGAACGCGCGCACCGGGCGGTGCGCGTCGACGGTGAACTGCGGGACGCCGTGCTCGCGCATCAGCTGCTCGAGGTCGGGCCAGACCGCGTACGTCCGCTCGGCGAGCACATCGGGCTGCTCGTTGAGAACCTCGTAGAGGATCTGGACACCCTGGTTGGGCAGGCCGACCTCGTAGGCGTCCGGGTACATCAGGGCCCAGCGCACGGAAACGGCGTCCCAGTCCTTGACGACGGCGCCGAGCTCGCCACCCACGTACTGGATGGGCTTGCTGACCCGCGGCAGCAGCTGCTCGAGCTGCGGGAAGACGGAACTCACGCTCATGGGAGTCCAGCGTACGCGGGCTAGCTCCCGAGCTCGGCCGCGGCCCGGTCGAGATCGGTGGCCAGCAAATCATCGCGAAACGCGCACAACGTGAGCGTCATCCGGGCGGCCCCGCGCTCCCCCACGATCAGCCGGAACGGGGTGCCGCTCCGGCTCATGTCACCGGCCAGCGCGTCGAGCAGCCGCACTCCGGCGCTGTCGAGGAACGAGACCCGGGTCAGGTCGATCAGCACCGCGCCGGCGGCCGAGGTGTGCCGGGCGATCGCGCGTCCGATGTCGTGGGCGTTGGCCAGGTCGATCTCGCCGGTGAGCAGGACCAGTTCGGCCGAGCCGAGGCGGGAGAAGGTGACCCACTGGTTCGTCGCCGTGGTCATCAAGCGTCCTCCCGCTTACGCCGCATGGTCACCGTGGTGCCGTCGCCGCGGTCGAACATGACCTGGTCCATCGACTGCCGGATGATCTGCAGGCCCCGTCCGCGGGACACGTCCGCCACCGGGCCCTGCCAGGTGCCGTGGTCGCTGACGCGCACCTCGACCGAGTCGGCGGTGACCGTCGCGGTCACGTCGATCATGCCGAACGGGTCGTCGCGGTAACCGTGCTCGATCGCGTTGGCGACCGCCTCCGAGCAGGCCAGCAACACCGCGTCGCGGCAGACCGGGTCGACCTCGTGCGCGTCCAGCCAGCCCCGCAGGTCGGCCCTCAGCAGCGCGATCTGCACCCGGTCGGCGCCGATCGACCGCTCGATGCGCTCCTCGGTGCCCAGGGTCAGGCAGAGCAGGCAGACGTCGTCGGGGTGGTCGCGGCCGACCAGGGTGTCGGCCAGCCCGGCGGTCAGGCCCTGCAGCGGCGCGTCCCGCCGCCGGGAGAACTCGCGGGCCAGGACCTCGAAGCCCTTGTCGAGCGGCCGGGAGCGGCGCTCGATCAGCCCGTCGGTGTAGAGCAGGAGGCGGCTGCCGGCCCGGAGCCGCTGCCGGTGCTCGATGCGCTTGGTGTCGCCGGCCCGCGAGCCGAGCGGCGCCGACCGGCCCTGCATCAGATAGCCGGGTCCGCCGGTCGGCTCGTGCAGCAGCGGCGGCAGGTGGCCGGCACACGCGTACGTCAGGTCGCCGGTCGCCAGATCGACCTCGGCGTAGGCGACGGTGGCCATCCGGGCCGCCTCGACGCGCTCGACGAACCGGTCGAGGCCCTCGATCAGCCGGGCCGGGCCCTCGGAGGCCGAGGCCAGGGCACGGATCGCGCTGCGCAGCTGGCCCATCGTGGTCGCGGCCTCGATGCCCCGGCCGACGACGTCGCCGACCACGACGGCCAGCTTGTCGACGGTGATCAGGAAGGCGTCGAACCAGTCGCCGCCGACCTCAAGATCTTGAGCCGCCGCCTGGTAGTGGGTCTCGACCACGAACCGCGAGTCGCCGCACGGCAGATCGCTGGCGAGCAGGCTGCGCTGGAGCGTACGGGCGATCTGCCGCTCCTGCTCGTACAGCCGGGCGTTCTCCAGGGCCAGCCCGGCCCGGTCGGCCAGGTCGGTGAGGAAGATCTGTTCGGTCGGATCGCCCCGGCGCGGGTCGGCCGGTCGCAGCGCGAGCGTGCCGAGCACCCGGCCCCGGGCCGTCAGAGGCAGCACCACGCAGTCGGTCTTGTCGGTTTCGGACGGGAAGGCGGCCGCGCCGCTGGCCGCCACGGCGGCGATCCGGTCGGCGAGCAGGTCCCCGTCGGGTGCCGGGCCACCCGCGTCCTCCTGGAGAATCTGGGTGTTGACCTGCAGTCGCACGTCGGCCCAGTCGGCGATCGCGGGCACCAGCCGCTCGACCAGCCGGCGGGCGCGCGGCAGCAGCCGGTGCTTCTCGTCGAGCACCCGGGTGGTCTCGGCCAGGAAGGTGATCCGCTCCTCGCGGCGGCGGCTCTCGTCATAGAGCCGGGCCCGGTCGAGCGCCTGGCCGGCCTGCTGCCCGAGGAGTCGGACCACCCGCAGCTCGTTGTCGTTCAGGCGGCGCTCTTCCGTGAAGCTGAACGCCAGCACGCCGAGCGTCTCGGAGATGCCCTGCTCGTCGGCCGGTCCGGTGGTCAGCGGCAGCAGTACGACCGTGTTGCGGCCGGACCGCAGCATGGTCTCGGCCAGGTCCGGAAAGTGCTCCCTGGCCTCGCCGAGCGAGCCGACCACATGCAGGTCGCCGCGCTCGGCCACCCGGGCCACCGCGCGCGACGAGGACCGCGGCATGTCGGTCCAGTTGCCGGTCGTCAGGTCGGTCGAGGCGACGGCCATGATCTCGTCGCGTTCGCCGTCGATCAGATAGATGCTGGCGCTGACCGCCCCGAAGGCGGGCTCGGGCGCCCGCAGAACGGCCTCGGCCACCTCGGCCTCGGTCGGTGCGGCGGCCAGATCGGCCACTATCTGCTGCAGTACGCGGACGCGCTGCTCCGACTCTTCGGCGGCGCGGCGGGCCTTGAGCAGTTCGTTCTCGTAGCGGCGGCGGTCGGTCGCGTTGAACACCGTGGTGCGGATCGCCCTGGGGTGCCCGGACTCGCTGCGGCCCAGTCGCGAGTTGACCAGGGTGGGCAGCTCACGGCCGTCGGCGCAGACCACGTCGAACGCGATCTCGTGCACGTCGTCCTGCATGCTCAGCAGCGGCGCGTAGTGGGTCTCGTGAAACATCTGGCCACCCGAGCTGAGCAGGTCGCGGAAGCGGCGCCGGCCGATCAGCTCGCTGCGGGCATAGCCGGTCCAGCTCAGGAAGGTCTGGTTGACCTTGACGATCGTCCCGTCCGGGAGCGTGGTGAGGTAGCCGCACGGCGCATGCTCGTACAGGTCGGCGGGATCGTCATCCCACGGCAGCCGCAGTTCCTGAGTCACGTCCGGTCCACCAGAGTCACTCACGTTCGCTTCGCTTCTAGAGCCAGGCCTTGATGGCGTCGACAGTCTCCTCGGGCGCGCTGAGGTTGGGGCAGTGTCCGGTCGCGTTCAGCCGCACGAGGGTGCTTCCCGAGATGTGTTGGTGCACGTAGTCGCCGACGAACGCGGGAGCGATCACGTCGTCGGAGCACTGGAGGATCAGAGCCGGGGTGCGCAGCCCGAGCAGGTCGTCGCGGTTGTCGGAGAGGAACGTGACCCGCGCGAACTTCTTGGCGATCTCCGGATCGGTGCGGCAGAAGCTGTTGGTCAGCTCGTCGCCCAGCTCGGGCCGCTCCGCGTTACCCATGATCACCGGGGCCATCTGGCTCGACCAGCCCAGATAGTTGCTGTCGAGCGAATCGAGCAGCGCCTCGATGTCGGCGCGTGCGAAACCGCCCACGTATTCCTCGGCCGGGGCGTTGATGTAGCGCGGGGAGGGCCCGATCAGCACCAGCTTGGCGAAGCGCTCCGGCTCCTGGTTGGCCGCGATCACGCCGATCATGGCGCTCACCGAGTGGCCGACGAAGATCACGTCATGGAGCTCGTGCTCGTGCAGGATGTCGAGAACGTCCTCGGCGTAGCCCTCGAGCGTCGAATGACGGTCGTCGGAGTAGGCCGACAAGTCGGACCTGCCGTTGCCGACGTGGTCGAAGAGGACGAGCCGATGGGTGCCCGCGAAGGCCGGCGCCACCAAACGCCACATGTTCTGATCGCAGCCATAACCGTGAGCGAACACCATCGGCTGACCGAGTGGATTCCCGGTCAACGTGACGGCATTTCTCCGCGTCGTTCTCATGTCCGGGTAACCATACGGCTCCACAACGTCCCGCACATCGCCCACGTTGTCCGGCATCTGGATCCTCCGTCCGGTCCCGTGGTTCCGGCAAGGGCTGGCGTACCGGCTCTAACCTGGGCCTAGACGCCCTGACCGGGGCAGCTAAGGAGATCGACGGATGGCTGACCAGCAGCCGGGCGACGAACAGCCGGCAGCGGGGGAACCAGACGCTACCCGGGCCGCCGCGGGTGAGCCCTCGACCACGGCGGCTCCGACCCGCTGGAGCGGATCGGCGGCGGTGCCACAACCGGGGCCGAAGAAGTCCCGCAGCTCGCGCCGGGCCGCCCGGCTGGCGCGCGAGGACACCCCCGACGCGCCCCCGGCGAAGCCCGAGGAACCCGACCCGACCACAGCGGATCCCTACGACTGGGCGTCGATGCCACCGGTCGACCCGTGGGCCGACCAGGACACTCCGTGGGACGCGTTCCCCTTCGCGCCTGAGCCGCCTGAGTCGCTTGAGCCGCCTGAGCCGCCTGGGCCGCTTGGGGCGCTTGGGGCGCTCGAGCCGCTCGAGCCGCCGCTGCCACCGACCCGGATCGACCGACCGGCCCGGACACGGATCGACGGGCCACCGGCATCCGCTCAGAGCCCGGCCGTGCCGCCGAATGCCGGGCTGCCGCCGGCCGCGCCACTGAATGCCGGGCTGCCGCCGACCGCGCCGCCGTATGGCGGGCTGCCACCGGCCGCGCCACTGAATGCCGGACTGCCGCCGGCCGCGCCGCCGAATGGCGGGCTGCCGCCGGCCGCGCCACTGAATGGCGGGCTGCCGCCGGTCGCGCCGGCACCTACCGGCCCGCCGCCGGTCGCCCAGCGGCCGGCGCCGCCGGCGCCGCCGAAGAAGAGCCGCTGGGGGCGCAAGCCGAAGCAGGCCGCCCGGACGGCCCAGCCGATCAACCGGGTGCGGCGACCGGCCACCGCGATCGAGCAGAGCCGGCCGCTCCCGCCCGCCCCGCCCTGGGTCCAGCGGCCGCCGCAACGACCGCTTCCACCCCCGCGGCGCCGCCGCCGGCGCCGCTGGGGCCGCCGCTTCAGCCTGTTCGGCCTCTTCGGGCTGCTCTGCTGCTGCGGCGTCCCGCTCGCCTACCTCAACTTCCCGGCCGCCCGGCAGTACCCGGTCAACGCCGTGCTGCCCGACTCGTTCCTCGACCTCAACAAGCGCAACGACGACAACAGCAAGGAGGCCGCCGCCCGGCTGGCCCAGGAGCTGCGGGACGCCGGGGGCAAGGCCGACGCGACGTTCGCCGGCATCTACGGCGACGGCGACGGCAAGCGGGTCACCGTCTTCGGCGTCACCGGCTGGCGGCTCGACCCGGGCCGCGACGTGCGGAGCGAGCTCGACCGCCTCTCCGACGAATTCGGCCTCGAGGACGTGCGGTCGTTCCCGGCCGGCGAGTTCGGCGTGCACGAGGAGTGCGGGATCGGCCGTTCGGACGGCAAGGCGGTCGTCGTCTGCGCCTGGGCCGACCACGGCAGCCTGGCGACCGTGCTCCTGACCCGGCGCTCGCTGGACGAGAGCGCCCAGCTGGTCGAACAGCTGCGCAGCACCGTACTGACCCCGGGGATAGCGAAGCCGTCGGGAGGTATCCCGAAGTTGTGACCCGGTGGCTGACCATCCGCCGGCCGGTGCGGGGCCCGCACCGGCTCGACGACCTCGACGCGCTGGCCGAACCGGAGAAAGCGCGGGCCCCTAACGCCGGAAGAAGTCGATCAGCAGCGGGGCCAGCAGCTTCGGATCGACGTTGTGGTCCTGGCCGTCGATCACCTCGCAGGTCGCATTGGGCAGCAGAGCGGCCAGGGCGTCGCCGCCGTCACGCATGAACCGCTCGCTCGCCCCACCGGTCACCACCAGCACCGGAGCCGCGACGTCGCCCCACTCGGCCCCGAGCGGGTGACCCGACATGCTGTCGCCCACCACCCGGCCGTCGTAGGCCAGCGTGTGCGCGACCCCCTCGAGCGCCGGCCAGATCGGGCCGCCCCGCATCTGATCGAGGATCGGGCCGGGCAGACCGATCGCGTCGGTCATGAAGATGGTCAGCGCCTCGCCGGGCGAAGCCCCGTCGAGCCGCTCCACATAGTCGGGCGGCAACGGCTCGCGGGAGTCGTCGACGATGATCGGCGGCTCGTAGACAGCCAGCTTGTGGATCTGCGGCAGCGTCCGCGCCGACCGCAGCGCCAGCTGGCCACCCGAGGACATGCCGTAGACGTACGCCGTCCCACCGGCCGCCCCGATCACCGCCTCGAGGTCCTCGACCTCGCGCTCGACCGCGTAGGGCGGGGTGTCGCCGCTGTCGCCGCGCCCGCGACGGTCGTAGCCGAACACCTTGAACCCGGCCGCGGCGAGCAGCACCTCAAGCTCGCCCGGCCCGCTGCCGCGCGTGCCCAGGGCTCCCGTGACCAGCACGACCGCCGGGCCGTCACCGGTGCGATGGAACGCGATCGTCGTGCCGTCGCGCGAGGTCACCGTCTCCATGGCGACAGCCTATGCGTCTTGGGGCGGCGTGTTCTTGGCCGGCGCGTAACGCGGGACGTATTCCTGACCCGTGAGCTTCTGGATCTCGGCCATCACCTCGTCGGTGAGGGCCCGCAGCGAGGTGCGGTCGTCGGCCCGGCCGGTCGTGTCGATCGGCTTGCCGTACTTGATCGTAACCTTGCCGCGGAACGGCATCGGGTAGGGCTGGCCGATCGGCTGCACCCTCTGCGTGCCGATCGTGCCGACCGGGATGATCGGGACGCCCGCGCCGACCGCGAGACGGGCCACCCCCGTACGCCCTCGATAGAGCCGTCCGTCCGGAGAGCGCGTGCCCTCGGGGTAGACGGCGACGCAGTCGCCGCCCTGAAGCACCGGGATCGCCCCGTCGAACGCGGTGAGCGCGGCTCGGCCGCCGCCACGGTTGACCGGGATCGCGCCGAGCCCGTTGAGCACGTTGCGGCTGACCCAGCCGTTGAACCCCGTTCCGGTGAAGTAATCCGACTTGGCCCAGAAGGCGATGTGCCGTGGCACGGACGCGCCGAGGAAGAGCTCGTCGGCGACGGACAGATGGTTACCGGCGAAGATCAGGCCACCGGTCTTGGGGATGTTTTCGCGTCCTTCGACGTGCGGCCGCCAGCCGAGCATCAGCGCAGGGCCGACGGTGACCTTGCCGATCGAGTAGAGC
This sequence comes from Actinoplanes sp., assembly GCA_036402935.1. Classification (GTDB taxonomy): domain Bacteria; phylum Actinomycetota; class Actinomycetes; order Mycobacteriales; family Micromonosporaceae; genus Actinoplanes. The sequence goes on along the minus strand of DASWRZ010000316.1, from coordinate 4,166 downwards.
AGCGGCAACGCGGGTTCCTCCGGAACGGAAAGTGCAAATAGTGGGGGCGGGCATGAGGTTATCGGACCGTACGCCGGAAGTCCCTGTGCCCATCCGCTCGCCGCCCGGACATTCATCGCACAGGCGGCAAATGTCCGGGCACCGGCCGCGACACTCACCCCGCCCGGGTAACCGCCACCGTGACCTGCTCGCCGTCGCCGACCTCGCCGGCGAAGCCCTCGGCACCGTCCCCGAACCCGAGCGAGGTCGTCAGGGTCTCGCCGGCCACGAACTCGCGGTGTGCCTCGACCGCGGCCCGCACCTCGGGTGAGGCGGCGACGATCAGCGTGATCCGATCGGAGACGTCGAGACCGGCGTCGCGCCGCGCCTGCTGGACGACCCGGATCACGTCGCGAGCCAGCCCTTCGGCGAACAGCGAGGGGGTCACCGCGGTGTCGAGCACGACCACGCCCGCGCCACCGGCCAGCGGGGCCGAGTTGTCCACATCGGCGGCGACGAGCCTCAGCTCGTACTCCCCCTCCTGAAGCGTCACGCCGGCCGCGACCGGCGCGCCGTCGACGAGCTCCCACTCGCCGGCCTTGACGGCCTTGATCACCTGCTGCACCTGCTTGCCGAGCCGCGGCCCGAGGGCCCGCGGCACCACGGTCAACACCTGCTCGCAGTACGCGGCGACGTCGTCGGTGAAGACCACGTCCTTGACGTTGACCTCGTCGGACAGCAGGTCGGCGAAGCCGGCCAGCGCGGGGGCCTCCGGGGTGGCCACGGTGAGCCTGGCCAGCGGCAGGCGCACCCGCAGGGCCCGGGCCTTGCGCAGCGAGAGCGCGGCCGAGGCGACGTCGCGGATCGCGTCCATCTCCGCGACGAGCCGGCGGTCGGCGGGGAAATCCGCCGCTTCCGGCCAGTCGCTCAGGTGGACCGAGCGGCCACCGGTCAGGCCGCGCCAGATCTCCTCCGCGGTCAGCGGCGCGAGCGGCGCCACCACCCGGCACAGGGTCTCGAGCACGGTGGCCAGGGTGTCGAAGGCGTCCTCGTCGCCCGCCCAGAACCGGTCGCGTGATCGCCTTACGTACCAGTTGGTGAGGGCGTCGAGGTAGCTTCGGACGCTTCCGGCCGCGCCGGAGATGTCGTAGTCGTCCATCTGCTTCTGGACGGTGTCGACGAGTTCGGCCGTCTTGGCGAGCACGTAGCGGTCGAGCAGATGAGTACTGTCCGTCCGCGATCTCGCCTCATAGCCTGACGCGTTGGCGTAGAGGCTGAAGAAGTACCAGACGTTCCACAGCGGCAGCAGCACCTGACGCACCGAGTCGCGGATCGCCGTCTCGGTCACCGGCATGTCCCCACCGCGGAGAACCGGCGACGACATCAGCATCCAGCGCATGGCGTCCGAACCATACGTATCGAACACCCGGTAGACGTCCGGATAGTTACGGAGCGACTTGGACATCTTGCGCCCGTCCTCGCCGAGCAGGATGCCGTGGCTCAGACAGTTACGGAATGCCGGCCGGTCGAAGAGCGCCGTCGCCAGCACGTGCATGGTGTAGAACCAGCCGCGTGTCTGGCCGATGTACTCGACGATGAAGTCGCCCGGGTAGTGGTGCTCGAACCAGTCCTTGTTCTCGAACGGGTAGTGCACCTGGGCGAACGGCATCGACCCCGACTCGAACCAGCAGTCGAGCACCTCCGGAACCCGGCGCATGGTCGACTTACCGGTCGGGTCGTCCGGGTTGGGACGGGTCAGCTCGTCGACGTAGGGCCGGTGCAGATCCTGCAGGTCGACCCCGAAGTCCTTCTTGAGGTCCTCGTACGACCCGTACACGTCCACGCGCGGATAGGCCGGGTCGTCCGACTTCCACACCGGGATCGGCGAACCCCAGAAGCGGTTCCGCGAGATCGACCAGTCGCGGGCGTTGGACAGCCACTTGCCGAACGAGCCGTCCTTGATGTGGGCCGGCGTCCAGGTGATCTCCTGGTTGAGCTCGACCATCCGGTCCCGGAACCGGGTCACCGCGACGAACCACGACGACACCGCCTTGTAGATCAGCGGGGTGTCGCAGCGCCAGCAGTGCGGGTACGAGTGCGTGTAGCCCTCGTGCCGCAGCACCACCTTTTTCTCTTTGAGCAGGGCGATCACCGGCTTGTTGGCGTCGAAGACCTGCATGCCCTGCCACGGCGGCACGATCGAGGTGAACCGGGTGTGCTCGTCCACGGTCACGATCGTCGGGATGCCGGCCGCGTTGCAGACGTTCTGGTCCTCCTCACCGAAGGCCGGCGCCTGGTGCACGACGCCGGTGCCGTCCTCGTCGCTGACGTAGTCGGCCGCGAGTATCTGGAAGGCGTTCGGCCCCGCTTGCTCGACCAGGCTCTGTTGCCACGGCATGGGGGCGAACATCGGCGTATAACGCCGGCCCACGAGATCACTTCCTCTTACTGCCGCGACCTGCTCATAGCCTTCGAGCTCTTTCCCGTACGCGGCGACGCGCGACGCACCCATGATCAGTCGGTGGCCGTCCTTCTCGAGCACGGCGTACTCGATATCGGGACCCACCGCGAGCGCGAGGTTCGACGGAAGCGTCCACGGCGTGGTCGTCCAGACCGCGACGTCTGCACCGTCCGTTACCGCCTCCGGCAATGAACCGGTCTCCAGGCGGAAGGTGACCGTCAGCGCCGGGTCCGTCCGGTCGCGATAGACGTCGTCCATCCGGGTCTCGGTGTTGGACAGCGGGGTCTCGCACCGGAAGCAGTACGCCAGCACCCGGAAGCCCTCATAGACCAGGCCCTTGTCGTGCAGCGTCTTGAACGCCCACATGACCGACTCCATGTAGCTGGGGTCGAGGGTCTTGTAGTCGTCCTCGAAATCGACCCAGCGGGCCTGCCGGGTGACGTAGCGCTCCCAGTCCTTGGTGTAGGTCAGCACCGAGGTGCGGCAGGCCTCATTGAACTTGTCGATGCCCAGCTCGAGGATCTGCGCCTTGGTCGTGATGCCCAGCTGCTTCTCGGCCTCCACCTCGGCCGGCAGCCCGTGGGTGTCCCAGCCGAACCGGCGCTCGACGTGCCGGCCCCGCATGGTCTGGTAGCGCGGGACGAGATCCTTGACGTAGCCGGTGAAAAGGTGGCCGTAGTGCGGCAGGCCGTTGGCGAACGGCGGGCCGTCGTAGAACACGTACTCGTTGGTGCCCTGCTCACCGGCCGGGCGGGCGTCGACCGACGCCTCGAAGGTCTTGTCGGCCGCCCAGTGCTCGAGGACCGCGCGCTCGACGGCGGGCAGATCCGGGCTGGCCGGCACGCCGGTGGCATCGCTGTGCTTCGGGTAGGCCATGGTTCTCCTCGCAGTTCTCCGTCCGAACCCCTCGTCCGAACTGCGAGGACGAGCGCTGTCAACGCCCGCGGTACCACCCCGCTTGACGGATCTCTCCGCCCGCTCGTTGCCCGGCTGTGGTGCGCGTGCCGCTGACGCCCGGTTCTAGCAGGGCTCGCGCCCGTTCTTCCGGAGGCTCCCCGGTGATGGCCGGTTCATAGCCTGCGCTTCGACAACGATACAAGCCCTGTTACATGCCCGGAAACCACAATTCCAGCTCGCGCTTGGCGCTCTCCGGCGAGTCCGACGCGTGGACCAGATTTTCACGATTCGACAGCGAGAAGTCACCGCGGATCGTGCCGGCCGCCGCCTTGCGCCCGTCGGTCGACCCGATCATCGACCGGACCACCTCGATCACGTCGTCGCCGGAGAGCACCAGCGCGGCCAGCGGGCCACTGGTCATGAACTCCTTGAGCGGCGGATAGAACGGCTTCTCGACGTGATCGGCGTAGTGCTGATCAGCGAGTTCCGCGTCCATCGTGCGCAGCACCAGCGCCTCGATGACCAGGCCCTTACGCTCGAACCGGGACAGGATCTCGCCAAGCAGGCCGCGACGCACGGCATCCGGCTTGAGGAGCACGAGCGAGCGCTCGGTGGAGCTGGACACGGAAAGATCCTCCTGAGGAAGGGGCGACACGCGGTAGTCAGCCTATCGGTACCGCTATCGGCCTCGTGAGCCAACGCCGGACGGCCGCACTTTCGCGAATCGGTGACCGGGCAATAACCTGACGGGAACAACCAGGAGGTCCACAGTGGCGAACCAGGCCGGCCGTCCCATCGCCCCGGCGCGCAAGCTGGTGGCGTTGGTCAT
>DASWRZ010000315.1:0-7911 GCA_036402935.1 Actinoplanes sp. | reverse complement strand
CGGGACCAAGGCGACTGGGATTAGGGCGACCGGGACCAAGGCGACTGGGATTAGGGCGACCGGGACCAAGGCGACTGGGATTAGGGCGACCGGGACCAAGGCGACCGGGATTAGGGCGATCGGGACTAGGGGGACCGCGTTCAAGGCGGCGACCGCGTCCAAGTCGACTGGGACTAGGGCGACCGGGACCACGGCGACCGCGGCGAAACGGGCCGCGACGAAGGCAACGGCCACGAAGGCAACGGCCACGAAGGCGGCCGGCATAAAGGCGACGGGGACCAAGGCGACCGCGGCCAAGAGCACGAAGACGACGCCTGCCAAGGCGACCGCCGTGAAGAGCGCGCGGCCGACCGCGGCCAGGAACACCGCTGCCAAGAGTGGCGTGGCCAAGAAGGCGACCGCGGCGAAGAGCACGGCCGCCAATAAGGCGCCCGCCAGGAAGGCGACCGCGGCCGGGCGCGGGACGACCCGCCCGGCCGGGACCACGGCCGGCCGGACCGCGACCAAGTCCACCGCGACACGGCCGGCGGCCGGCGGACGGGCCGCGGGGGCTACGCGGACGGCGACCAAGGCAACCGGCGCCGGGGCGCCCCGGGCGACCACGGCATCGGCGGCGAAGGCGTCGGCGGCGAAAACGGCTGGGGCGCGGGCGAGCACGGCGGCGGCGAAAACGGCTGGGGCGCGGGCGACCACGGCGTCGGCGGCGAAGGCGGCCGGTGCCCGGGCGGCCAAGGCCGGCAACGCGGCGGCCGGCCGGTCGGCGCGAGCTGGTGGAGGGAACGAGGCCCGGGCGCGTGCGGCCAAGAGCGCCAACGCCCCCCGGACCTCCGCGACGGCCAAGAACTCGGCGACCAACGCGACTAAGGTGGCCAAGGCCGCTGACCCGGCCGCGGCCCGCAAGGCAGCGGCGGGCAATGCCGGGGGCGGTTCACCGCGTACGCCCGCAAGCCGGAAGGTGGCCGCGAAGCGCGCCACCCGGTAGGCCCGAGACGGAACGTCGGGGACGGAGCGATGCGCTCCGTCCCCGACGTCGTTTCAGGGTAGGAATGTGTCGTGCCGATAAAGAGGGTTCTGGCGCCGCGGATCGATTTTTCGGTGTTGCGGCGGGAGTTGAAGTTGCCGGGGGAGTTCTCGGCCGAGGCGGCGGCCGAGGCTGAGGCGGCGGCCCGGCGGACGCCGTTGCCGGGCGTTGACCGGCGGAATGTGCCGTTCGTGACCGTTGATCCGGCGACCTCGCGCGACCTTGACCAGGCCATGCATCTGAGCCGGCGCGCGGGTGGCGGGTTCCGGGTTTGCTATGCGATCGCCGATGTGGCGTCGTTCGTGCGGCCGGGCGGGGTGCTCGAGGCCGAGACCTGGGCTCGCGGGCAGACGATCTATCTGCCGGACGGGCGGATCCCGTTGCACCCGACCGTGCTCAGCGAGGGCGCGGTCAGCCTGTTCCCGGATGTCGAGCGGGCGGCCGTCGTCTGGACCATCGACCTCGATGCCGACGGCGGCATCGCCGACGTGCGGCTGGAGCGGGCCCGGGTGCGGAGCCGGGCCAAGCTCGGCTATGTGGGGGTTCAGGGCCTGGCCGACGCGGGCGACCTGCCGGAGCCGATCGCGCTCCTGCCCGAGCTCGGGAAGCTGCTGGCGGCCCGCGCGGCCGATCGCGGGGCGGTCAACCTGCCGCTGCCCGAGCAGGAGATCGAACCGGACGGGGACGGCTGGCGGCTGGTCCTGCGGGCGCCGGTGCCGATGGAGGAGCACAACGCCCAGATCTCGCTGCTCACCGGCATGGCGGCGGCATCGCTGATGCTGCGCGGCGGGGTCGGGCTGCTGCGGACGATGCCGGCGGCGAGGCCGGAAGCGGTCGAGAAGCTGCGGGCGGCGGCCGGTTCGCTCGGGGTCGCGTGGCCGGCCGAAGCTTCGGCGGGGGCGGTGGTCGCGTCGGTCGATCCGGCGACGCCGCGCGGGGCGGCGTTCCTCGACCAGGCGGCCGAACTGTTGCGCGGGGCGGCCTACACCGCATTCGACGGCTCCCGGCCGGAAGAGACCGGGCACGGCGGGGTGGGTGCGCCCTATGCGCACGTCACGGCGCCGCTGCGGCGTCTGGCCGACCGATATGCGACGGAGACGTGCCTGGCCCTCTTCGAGTCGCGGGAGGTTCCGGTGTGGGCCCGCGAGGCGCTGCCCCGGCTGCCGAAGACGATGGCCGACTCCGACCGCGTGGCCGGCGGCGCGGCCCGGTCGGCGATCGACCTGACCGAGGCGGTGCTGCTCGAACATCGGGTCGGCGAAACGTTCGACGCGGGGGTCGTCGACGTCGACGCGGCGTCCCACCATCGGCCACCGGGCGGTACGGTCGCCGTCGACGAGCCGGCCGTCCGGGCCCGGTGTGTCGGCTCGCTTCCGCTCGGCGAGCGGATCTCCGTACGCCTGGACACCGCCGATCCGGCCGTTCGCAAGGTCCTCTTCAGTTACGGAACCTCGTCGTGACGGGTGCTGCGGTTCGCGGCCGCCGCCCGCGGGCCGTCAGGCGATGCAGGCGCAGATGATCAGGGCCGCGCCGAAGTGGGCTGCCGCGCTGACCAGGGCGCCGCCGTGGCGTTCGGGGGTGCAGATGACCTCGCCCAGCTTGCCCGGGGTCATCCAGTCGAGGACCAGGAAGGCCAGGCCCATGATGGCGATGCCCACGATGCCGAAGATGACCGTGGAGGCCAGGCCCTGGCCGAACGAGTCGTAGCTGGTGAAGATGGCGGTGAAGACGATGAGGGCGATGCCCAGCTGGTTGGCGGCCAGCAGCAGCGAGGCGTTGGGGTTGCGCTCGACCCAGATCAGGTCACGCAGCCGGCCGGGAGTGAGTAAGTCGATCAGTACGTAGCCGAGGGCCATCAAGCCGATGCCCACGACTCCGAAGACAATGCTGCGGCCGGCACCCTCGAGCAGATCTTGCAGCACGGGCTCTCCAAAGAACGACTTGATGATCGGCGTCAGAGCGCAAGATAGCGCTGCCGCTCATAAGGCGTCACCTCGCGGCGGTACTGCTCCCACTCGGAGCGCTTGTTGCGGAGGAAGAAGTCGAAGACGTGCTCGCCGAGCACCTCGGCGATCAGCTCCGACTTGCTCATCACGTCGATCGCCTCGGAGAGGTTTTCCGGAAGGGCGTCGTACCCCATCGCCTTGCGCTCGGCCGGGGAGAGCGACCACACGTCGTCCTCGGCGCCCGGAGGCAGCTCGTAGCCCTCCTCGATGCCTTTCAGACCGGCCCCGAGCAGGACGGCGAAGGCAAGGTAGGGGTTGCTGGCCGAGTCGATCGACCGGACCTCGACGCGGGCCGAGTTGGGCTTGCCGAAGGCGGGCACGCGGACCAGGGCCGAGCGGTTGAGGTGGCCCCAGCTGACGAACGCCGGCGACTCGGTGATCGTGTTGGGCAGCTGGAGCGGGAACAGGCGTTTGTAGGAGTTGACGTACTGGTTGGTCACCGCGGTGTATTCGCGGGCGTGGACCAGCAGGCCGGCGATGAAGGCGCGGGCGGTCTTGGACAGCTTGGCCGGGTCGTCGCCGTCGTAGAACGCGTTGCGCTCGCCCTCGAACAGCGACAGGTGCGTGTGCATGCCGCTGCCGGGCTGGTCGGTGTAGGGCTTGGGCATGAAGCTGGCCCGTACGCCCTGGGAGAGCGCGACCTCCTTGACCACGTGGCGGAACGTCATGATGTTGTCGGCCGTGGTGAGCGCGTCGGCGTAGCGCAGGTCGATCTCCTGCTGGCCGGGGGCGACCTCATGGTGGCTGAACTCGACCGAGATGCCGATGCGCTCCAGCGCCAGCACGGCCTGCCGGCGGAAGTCGCGGGCCACCGCGTGGTTGGTGTGATCGAAGTAGCCCCCGGTGTCGACCGGCACCGGCAGCGCGCCGTCGAGCGGGCCGTCCTGGATCAGGAAGAACTCGACCTCGGGGTGCGTGTAGAAGGTGAAGCCCTTCTCGGCCGCGCGGGCCAGGGCGCGGCGCAGCACGTGGCGCGGGTCGGCCCAGGCGGCGCTGCCGTCGGGCAGCAGGATGTCGCAGAACATGCGGGCGCTCTCGCCGCTGACCCCGCCCTCGAACGGGAACACCTGGAAGGTGGTCGGGTCGGGCATGGCCACCATGTCGGACTCGAAGACCCGGGCGAAGCCCTCGATCGCCGAGCCGTCGATGCCGATGCCCTCCTCGAACGCGGACTCGAGTTCGGCCGGGGCGACCGAGACGCTTTTGAGGGTGCCCAGCACGTCGGTGAACCAGAGCCGGACAAAACGGATGTCGCGCTCCTCGAGTGTGCGAAGCACGAACTCCTGCTGTCGGTCCACGTCCACCCCTAGAGAAAGAAAGACCAAGTGTCGCCCGGTGCCGTTACGCCGAGATTACGCGTCGGCCCGGCACCGATCGCCTTGGGGAAGAATAAGGGCATGCCTACGCTGCGGATCGCCCTGGCCCAAGTCAACTCCACGGTCGGTGACATCGCCGGCAACGCGGCGGCGGTTCGCAGGTGGTCCCGCTCGGCCGCCGACAAGGGGGCGCAGCTGGTCGCGTTCCCCGAGATGATGGTGACCGGTTATCCGATCGAGGATCTCGTCTTTCGCCGGTCCTTCGTCTCGGCCTCGGTGGAAGCGCTGAAGCAGCTCGCGGTGGACCTTGCGGCGGACGGGCTCGGTGACCTCGCCGTGGTCGTCGGATATGTGGACGCCGACGGGCCGCCGGCCACCAGCGCCGACGCGGTGCCGGGGCGGGGCCGGCGGGACGCCTCGGCGCTGCTGCTGGGCGGGGAGGTCGTGGCGACCTACTTCAAGCACCACCTGCCGAACTACGGGGTCTTCGACGAGAACCGCTATTTCGAACCCGGCGAAGCGCTGACCGTGGTGCGGTTCGGCGGGGTCGATGTGGCGCTGACCGTCTGCGAGGACCTGTGGCAGGCCGGGGGGCCGTTCACCGCCGCGCGGCGGGCCGGCGTCGGGATGGTGCTCAACATCAATGCCTCGCCGTACGAGCTGAACAAGGACGATGTGCGGCTCCCGCTGGTCAAGAGGCGGGCGGCCGAGGCGGGGGCGACCGTTGCCTACGTCAACATGGTCGGTGGGCAGGACGAGCTGGTCTTCGACGGCGACTCGATGATCGTTACCGCGGGTGGGGAGTTGCTGGCGCGGGCCGGGCAGTTCACCGAGGAGCTGCTGATTCACGATCTCTCGCTCCCGGCGGCAGATGTCGCGCCGAACCGGGCGGCTCACGCGAAAGACGACCCGCCGCACTTCGAGCAGAGCATCGACGACGACATGTCGGTCACGAGAGTGACTGCCGCGCGTGATCCGCGGCCGGGTCGAGGCGACAAAGCGGACGGCGGCATAGCGGAACGCATCGTCGACGAGGAAGAGGTCTGGTCGGCCCTGGTGCTGGGCCTGCGCGACTACGTGAACAAAAACGGCTTCCGCTCGGTCATCCTCGGCCTCTCCGGCGGCATCGACTCGGCGGTGGTGGCGGCGATCGCGGTCGACGCGCTCGGCGGTGACCGGGTCTTCGGCGTCTCGATGCCGAGCGGCTATTCCTCGGGGCACTCCAAGGACGACGCCGCCGAGCTCGCGAAACGGACCGGGCTCGACTATCGGGTCGAACCGATCCAGCCCATGGTCGACGCGTTCCTGGCCAACATGTCGCTCTCCGGTCTGGCGGTGGAAAACCTCCAGGCCCGGGTGCGGGGCGTGATCCTGATGGCGCTGTCCAACCAGGAAGGCCACCTCGTCCTCACCACCGGCAACAAGAGTGAGCTGGCGGTCGGCTATTCGACGCTCTACGGCGACTCGGTGGGCGGGTTCAACCCGCTCAAGGATGTACCCAAGACGATGGTCTACCGGCTGGCCCGGTGGCGCGACCGTTCCAAGGACGCGCCGATCCCCGAGAACTCGATCATCAAGCCCCCGAGCGCGGAACTGCGGCCCGACCAGAAGGACTCCGACTCGCTCCCGGAGTACGACGTGCTTGACCCGATCCTCGCCGGGTATGTCGACCAGGACATGGGCCGCGACGACCTGATCGCGGCCGGCAACGACGAGGCTCTGGTCGACCGGGTGCTGCGGATGGTCGACCTGGCCGAGTACAAGCGCCGCCAGTCGGCCCCGGGCACCAAGATCTCGGGCAAGGCGTTCGGCCGCGACCGGCGTCTCCCTATCACCAACCGGTTTCGTGAAGGGATGTGACAACGTCCACTGACCCGTGCCCTTCCCGGGTGGCACCATTCGGATCAGACCCGGGGACCGCATCCACTCGCGGCCTCGAGGGAAGGAGAACCGAAATGTCGGATATTTCTACCCTGTACGGCGGCCCGCCCACGCGCCGCGTGCGCACCCGCGACCTGCAGAACGCCAAGCAGCGCGGCGACCGGTGGCCCATGCTCACCTCGTACGACCAGTACACCGCGTCGATCTTCGACCAGTCCGGCATCCCGGTCCTGCTCGTCGGCGACTCCGCGGCCAACAACGTGTTCGGCTACGAGACCACCCTGCCGATCACCGTCGACGAGCTGTTGCCGCTGGTGCGCGCGGTCGTACGCGCCACCAAAACCTCGCTGATCGTGGCCGACCTGCCGTTCGGCAGCTACGAGGAAGGCCCCACGCAGGCCCTGCGCACCGCGGTGCGCTTCATGAAGGAGGGCGGCGCGCACGCGGTCAAGATCGAGGGCGGCGTCCGCGTCGTCCCGCAGATCGAGGCCCTGACCGGCGCCGGCATCCCGGTGATGGCACACATCGGCTTCACTCCGCAGAGCGAGCACACGATCGGCGGCTACCGCGTCCAGGGCCGCGAAAACGAGGGCGCCGCCGTGCTGGCCGACGCCCGCGCGGTCGCCGAGGCGGGCGCGTTCGCGGTCGTCCTCGAGATGGTCCCGGGCGAGGTCGCGAAGTCGATCACCAAGGAGCTGCCGATCCCCACCGTCGGCATCGGCGCGGGCCCGGACACCGACGCCCAGGTGCTGGTCTGGCAGGACATGTCGGGCATGCGCACCGGCAAGGCCCCGCGCTTCGTCAAGCGCTACGCCGACCTCGCCGGCATCCTCACGGACGCCACGCGGCAATTCGCCGACGAGGTCAGGAGCGGCGAGTTCCCGGCCGCGGAACACACCTTCTAAACAGAACGTACGAGATTTTCGACCGGTCCCGTCCCGGCAGCCGAGCCAGGTGGGTGGTTGCGCCCCCTGCCGCCGCTTCCGGGCGGGCCCGGTCGGGGGCCTCAGCCCGCGGTCCCGGCCTTGACGAGCGGCGCGTCCCGCGAGAGCTCCCGGAACCCGAGCCCGTAGTACAGCCCGCGCGCCCGCGGATGTCCCGGCGCACCCAGGCAGACGACCGTCGCATGCGTGGCCCCGGCCGCCCGCGCCAGCCGCATCCCGTGCAGCATCATCGCCCTGGCCAGCCCGAACCGCCGGTAGTCCGGATGCGTTCCGACCGGCTCGAACTCGACGGTCCGGTTCGCCTCGTCCAGCCACATGATGGTCGAGGCCGCCATGGTCCCGTCCGGCGCCTCGACCAGGACATGCAGGTCGCTGCGATAGGCCGCCGTCTGCCGGACCGCCTCGTAGCTCCGGGCCGTGTACGCCGAGGGCGCCCAGGCGTCCACATGGGCCCGGACCGCGGCCTCCGGTCCGGCCTCACCGGCGGTGCGGAACCGGAATCCGTCCGGCAGTACCGGCTGCTCCACCTCGGTGAGAGCCCGCTCGTTGAGCTGGGTCCAGTCGCCGTTGTCGCCGAGCGCCGCCACGTCCGTCTCATAGCCGTGGGCCGCCCACCGCTTCAGGGCGAACTCCTCGGCGGTCGTCGGCACGACCGCACGCTCGAGGCCGGCCGCCACACCGTCGTACCACTCGATCACTTCGTCGACGAGTTCGGCGTGGTGGAGGTGGCCGGGGTGGACCTG
>DASWRZ010000314.1:0-5087 GCA_036402935.1 Actinoplanes sp. | reverse complement strand
CCAGCGTCGCCACGGTCTGGGCCACGACGGCGAACGTGGTCGGGCTCGGCCGGCGCGGCTGCAGCTTCAACGGCTCCAGTTCCTCGTCGGCCGCGTGCTCGCCGCCGCCGCCGGCGGTCTCACGCCGGAAATAGACCGCATAGGCGGCGAAGAACAGCAGCCCGAGCCACGGCTTGAACGCGAACGCCACCAGGCCCAGCCCGACCTTCACCACGAAGATCGCGAGGAACCACGTCTGATCCCGGGCCAGCCGGCCCAGGTCGGTGCCGTCCAGCCGCGGTGGCTCGGCGCCGGCGACGCCACCGGCCGGCACCGGTACGCGGGTGCGGCGGCGCGACAGCAGCATCACGCCGGTCACCGCGTACGCGATCGTGCCGACCACCAGCGGACCGCCCAGCGCGGCACCGACGCCGATGTCGTCGCCGTGATGCCGGCCGCCGAACAGCACCGCCACCAGCGTGACCACGCTTTCCGGCAGCGCCGTGCCGGCCGCGGCCAGGATGGTGCCGACCGCCAGCGGGCCGACCTTGAGCCGGGCACCGAGCCATTCCACCGCGTTGACGAACCACTCGCAGGCCAGGTAGATGACCACCGCGCAGCCGAGCAGCAGGACGATGTGAATCACGAAATGCCGCATCCTTCCGCGCGCCGCGGAGGGACGGCAAGCTTTCTGGGTAGCCCTCGACCCGCAGCGCGGACGTCGAGTCCGAACCGTTCGAGTCGAAGGTCTCGCCCACCCGCGCGAGCGGGCCCGGGCGCCGGGAACTCCGGGGAGTTCCAGCATGTCGACGCACCGGTGAGGGGGCTACTCCCCTTCAACCGCCCCAGCATACATAGGGTTGGGGCATGCAGCGCGTAGTAGTGACAGGGGCAACCGGGCACATCGGCACCTACTTGGTGCCGCGGCTGGTGCGGGCGGGCTACGAGGTCGTCGCGATGAGCCGGGGCGAACGGCAGCCCTACCACCAGAGCCCGCAGTGGCGGTCGGTGCGGCGGGTGACCGTCGATCGGGAGGCCGAGGATGCCGGCGAGCAGATCGCCCGCGAGAAGCCGGACGTGGTCGTCGACCTGATCTCCTTCACGCCCGAATCCACCCGGCGCCTGGTCGATGCGCTGCGACCGGCCAGGCCGCTGCTGCTGCACTGCGGCACGATCTGGGTGCACGGCCGGGCGGCCCGGGTTCCGCTGACCGAGGACGAGCCGCGGACGGCGTACGGCGACTACGGCACCGGCAAGGTGGCGATCGAGGAGCTGCTGCACCGGGAGACCCGGGCCGGTGGGGTGCCGAGCGTCGTGCTGCACCCCGGGCACATCAGCGGACCCGGCTGGCGACCGATCAACCCGCAGGGCAACCTCGACGTCGACGTGTGGCGCCGGCTGGCCGCCGGGGAGCCGCTCGCGCTGCCGGCGCTCGGGCTGGGCGTGCTCGGCCACGTGCACGCCGACGACGTGGCGCAGGCGTTCGAGCGGGCGATCACCCGGCCGGCCGCGATCGGGTCGAGCTTCCACGTGGTGGCCGAGCAGGCGATGACGTGCCGCGGGCTGGCCGAGGGGGTCGCGCGCTGGTTCGGCCGCGAAGCGGTGCTCGACCTGGTCGACTGGGACGAGTTCGAGCGCCGGGCCGGCGCCGGCCAGGCCGCCGTGACCAGGGACCACATCGAGCGCGGCATCTCGGCGAGCATCGACCGGGCGAAGCAGGTCCTCGGCTACGCGCCGCGCTACTCCTCGCTCGAGGCGCTCGAGGAGTCGCTGCGATGGTTGGCCGCCCACGGCGAGGTCGACGTGGCGTTCGAGCGCGGCTAGCACCGCGCGCGGCCGCGCCGACCTAGCCCAGGTAGCAACGTGGCGTTCGAGCGCGGCTAGGACCGCGCGCGGCCGCGCCGACCTAGCGCAGGTAGCTGAGTTCCGGGAACTCCGCGCGGTACGCGTCGATCAGCGAGCGCGCCAGCGGCACCGAGTCGACCAGCGGGTGCGACGCCATCGCCCGGATGGCCGCCGCCCGTGATCCACCGGCGGCGGCGGCAAGGACACCCCGCTCGGTCGCCTTCACCCGCTGCACCAACGAGACCCCGTGCGAGGGCACCGAGACCCCGGCCACCGGCACCGGCCCGTCCGAGGTCACCGTGCACGGCACCTCGACCACGGCATCGTCGTCCAAGATGTCCAGAACACCACGATTGCGCACGTTGAGGATCAGCGACGCCGGCGAGTCCGACGCCAGGGCCCGCATGAGGTCGAGCGCCACCCGCTCATATCCCCCGCCCTCGTCCGACCCCGAGCGGTCCAGCCCTTCCAGAGCCATGTAGGTGGCATCCCGCTCCCGCAGCGCCGCAGTCCACACGGAAAGCGGATCACCCGATTCAAGAGCGTCGTAACACGCCGCCTGCCGGCGCAGCAGGAATTCGCCCCGGGTCTCCTCGGCCGCCCGCTCGGCGCGTACGGAAGAAGCGGTGTCGTAGTAATAGTGCAGATATTCGTTCGGGACGGCCCGGAGCGCGCGTAAGCGCGCCGGGCCGAAGAGCCGGCCCTCCTCGAACGACAGAAGGGCCTCGTCGGAGGCGGCGAACAGCGACGGCAGCACATCGACGCCATCGGAGATCACCGACGACAACCAGCCCAGATGGTTGAGCCCGGCATAGCCCGGAACACAGGAAGAGGGGGACAGGCCCAGGGCCCGCACGACGCGGCGGCCGAGAGCGGACGGCGAGTCGCAGATGCCGATCACCCGGTCGCCCAGGTGGGCCGCCATCGCCTCGGTCACCAGCCCGGCCGGGTTGGTGAAGTTGATCACCCACGCCTGCGGGGCCACCAGCGCGATGCGCCGGGCGATCGCGTCGGCGACGGGTACGGTGCGCAGGCCGTACGAGACCCCGCCCGCGCCGGTCGTCTCCTGCCCGAGCACCCCGAGGCCGAGCGCCACCTTCTCGTCGATCACCCGGCCCGGCAGCCCGTGCACGCGAATGGCGCTGAACACGAAGTCGACCCCGGTCAGCGCCTCGGTCAGATCGGTGGTCGCGGAGCGGGCGGGACCGCGGCCGGCCGCACGGGCCTGTGCGTCCAGAACACGGGAGATCGCCGTCAGCCGGGCCGGGTCGACGTCGTGCAGGACCAGTTCGGTGATCGGTGACGACGGGTCGAGCAATGCCGAATGCACCAGCGGCACCCGGAACCCGCCCCCACCCAGAATGACGAGTTTCACCGCTGATCCCCCGCATCGGAAAGCCGGGCGATGGTCGCCGTCGCCCGCCGCACCGACCGCTGCTCCCCCTGGGGGATCACGTCGTCGAGAAAGCCGTAGCGGGCGGCCAGTTCCGACTCGGTGGAGGAGGCGTGATGCCGCGAGGCCGACGAGCGGGTCGCCCGCCACCAGTCGGCGATGTCGCCCCATCCGGGCGCCGACAACGACCCTCCGAAATGCTGCACCGAGAGCGCCGCGATCAGGTTGGCGAAGGCGAGGCGCTGGGCCAGGGGCCAGCCGCGCAGGGTGCCGAGCACGAACCCGGCCGTGAAGACGTCGCCGGCGCCGGTCGGGTCGAGCGCGTCGAGGCGTACGCCCGCAGCGTCCACCGACTCACCGGTCGTCGCGTCGATCGCGAGTGCGCCGTCGCTGCCTTGCGTCACGACGACCACCGGGACCAGCCCGGAAAGCCGGCGCAGCGCCTCGGCCGGGCTGGAAGCCCGGGTGTATTGCATGGCCTCGACCGCGTTGGGCAGAAAGGCGTGGCAGTCGGACAGCACCTCGAGCGCCTCGACCGGCCATTGCGCCGTGTCGTCCCAGCCGACGTCGGCGAAGACGAGAGTGCCGTTCGCCCGGGCCCGCGCGACCCAGGGCAGCGGCCCCTTGACCAGGCTCACCGAGGCCGCGCGGGCCACCGGCAACGAGCCGACCAGTCCGTCGTCGTTGACCGGCAGCGGGTGGCCGTGGGTGATCATGCTGCGGTCGTGTTGATAGGCCAGGGAGATCGTCACCGGCGAATGGCCCTCGGAAATGCGCCGGGAGGCCGACAGGTCGATGCCCTCCTGGTCGCAGAGGATGTGCGCGCAGAAGTCGCCGTAGGCGTCGGTCGCCAGCGCGGTGCCCAAACCGGTCTCGAGGCCGAGCCGGGCCGCCGCGACCGCCAGATTGGCGATGCCGCCGGGGCAGGAACCCATGCCGGGCGCCCAGACTTCGGCGCCCGGTGACGGCAGTTCCCGCAACCCGGTGAAGATGATGTCGAGGTAGACGACTCCCGGGACGAACAGGTCCAGTGCCGGGTTCATTCACCGATCTTAGTCGTCCATACGTCCTCGTCAGCGGCAAGATCAGTCGACGCGCCACCGACGATCTCGACCCGCCAGGGCAGTGCCGCGCCCCGGCGCTCGACCCGGGAAGCGGTGACCGTGAACGTGGTGTCACCGACCACGACCGTGGTGACGCCCTCGGCCACCGAGTGCAGACGCAACGTGATGCCGTCGCGGTAGTCGTAGTCCGGCCGGTCGGTGCGGTTGCCGATCGGCAGTACCGCACCCGGGCGCACCAGCAGGGGCACGCTGTCGAAGCCGTGGTTCTCCCGCACCCAGGCCGGCCCCTCGATCACCTCGGTGGTGCCGAACCGGGTCCAGCGCCCCTCGGGCACGTAGTACTCGACGTCGCCGCTCGCGCTCATCACGGGCGCGACCAGCAGGTCGTCGCCGAGCATGTACTGCCGGTCGAGATAGGTCACGGCCGGGTCGCCGGGGAACCCGACGACCATCGGCCGCATCACCGGGAGTCCCTCGCGCCGGGTGCGGCGTGCGGCTTCGAAGAGGTACGGCATGAGCCGGTACTTGAGGTGCGTGAAGTGGCGCAGCACGTCCACCGACTCGTCGTCGAACTGCCACGGCACCCGGTACGAGTGGTTGCCGTGCAGCCGGCTGTGCGAGCTGAGCAGCCCGAACGCCACCCACCGCTTGAACACCGCCGGGTCGGGCCGCCCCTCGAAGCCGCCGATGTCGTGGCTCCAGAAGCCGAAGCCGGACGACAGCAGGGACAGCCCGCCCCGCAGACTCTCGGCCATCGACTCGAAGGTGGCCGAGTTGTCGCCGCCCCAGTGCACCGGGAACTGCTG
>DASWRZ010000313.1:0-11822 GCA_036402935.1 Actinoplanes sp. | reverse complement strand
CCGGTGGTGCGGCCGGCAACCTGGTCTTCCTGCCCGTCCTGGCCCGGCTCACCGAGAGCCAGGGCTGGCGGGTCGCCGCCCTGACTGTGGCCGGCGTGGCGCTGTCGGTCGTGCCGCTGGTCTGGTGGCGGCTGCGCGACCACCCGGCCGAGCTGGACATCGCCCCGTACGGCGGCGAGTTCACTCAACCGGCGCCGATCGCCCCGGCCGGAGCCGCCCGCACCGCGCTGGGCGGCCTGCGGGTGGCCGCCCGGACCCGGGCGTTCTGGCTGCTCGCCGGCGGCTTCGCGATCTGCGGCGCCACGACCAACGGGCTGGTCGGCACCCACTTCATCCCGGCCGCGCACGACCACGGCGTGCCCGAGACGACCGCGGCGAGCCTGCTCGCGCTGGTCGGCCTGTTCGACATCGTCGGCACGATCGCGTCGGGCTGGCTGACCGACCGGGTCGACAGCCGGATCCTGCTCGGTGGCTACTACTTCCTGCGGGGGATGTCGCTGCTGGTGCTGCCGTCGCTGTTCGCGGCCACCGTGCACCCGAGCATGGTGCTGTTCATCCTGTTCTACGGCCTCGACTGGGTCGCCACCGTGCCGCCGACCGTGACCCTGTGCCGGGAGTACTTCGGCGAGCGCGGCGCGGTCGTCTTCGGCTGGGTCTTCGCCTCGCACCAGTTCGGCGCGGCCGCCGCGGCCAGCGCGGCCGGCCTGCTCCGCGACCAGCTGGGCAGCTACAACGCCGCCTGGTACGGCGCCGGGGCCCTGGCCGTCTTCGCCAGCCTGCTCAGCCTCATGCTCTTCGCCGGGAAGCGGCTCAAGCCGATCGCTCCCGGCATCGGCCTGATGACTACTCAGTCAGTTGTACGACCTCAAGCAGCCCGCTGAGCACCAGGATCTGGCGCACCGCCGGGGTGGGGTGGGCGAGCCGGAACGACACGCCGGCGTCGCGGGTGCGCTGGAATCCGGCGATCAGGGCGCCGAGCCCGGTCGAGTCGATGAAGCTCAGATCACTCAGGTCCACCACCAGCTCGTGCGGGCGCGCCGCGAGGACCCCGGCCAGCGCGGCCCGCACCTGGTCGACGTTGAGCACGTCGATCTCCCCGTGCAGGGCGACGGTCGCGGTGCGGGTGTCCTGATCGAGGGTTGTCACGATCTCGTCGGTCAACGACGAACCCCTTCCTGGTTCCCAGTGGCGATGGTTCCACGTACGGTAATCGGCATCACCAAACACGTGAGGAGCGTGGTGTGCCGATCCTGGGCGGTCTGCCGCCGCGCAATTCTAGATTCATCGGCCGAGAGGACCTGCTGGCACGCCTGCAGTCCCGGCTCGCGAAGGGCCCGGCCGTTCTCCTGCCCGGTGCCGATCACCCGTTGGGCGGCACCGGGCGCACTCAGCTGGCGGTCGAATACGTCTACCGCTACGCCGACGCCTACGAGCTCGTGTGGTGGATCCCGGCCGAGCAGACCGCGGGCACCCGGGCCGCGCTGACCGGCCTGGCCCGGCGGCTCGGCCTGCCCGAGACCGGCGACATCAACCGCACCCTGGCCGCGGTCCGCGACGCGCTCAGCCGCGGTGAGCCGTACCGGAACTGGCTCGTCGTGTTCGAGAACGCGAACCGCCCCGAGGACATTCAGC
This sequence comes from Actinoplanes sp., assembly GCA_036402935.1. Taxonomy (GTDB): domain Bacteria; phylum Actinomycetota; class Actinomycetes; order Mycobacteriales; family Micromonosporaceae; genus Actinoplanes. Next base: position 10,190 of record DASWRZ010000313.1, on the reverse strand, counting down.
CCTACCTGCCCAGCGGCGCCGGCCACGTGTTGATCACCAGCCGCAACCCGCGCTGGACCGAGGACATCGCGCAGCCGGTGCCGGTCGACGTCTTCGACCGGGCCGACAGCATCGACCTCCTCCGGCATCGCGCGTCCGACCTGTCCACCGCCGACGCCGACCGGCTGGCCGAGCGGCTCGGCGACGTGCCGATGGCCCTCGACCAGGCGGCCGCGGTGCGGGCCGCCACGCTGTGGCCGGTCGACGAATACCTCGACCGCTACGCGCGCCGCGAGGCGGAACTGGCGTTTCCCACGCCGACCCGGGTGGCGTACGGTCTGGCCGCCGACGCCCTGGCGGAGGCCTCGCCGGCGGCTTTCGCCCTGCTGGAGCTCTGCGCCTTTCTCGGCGGTGCGCCGATCTCCTGGCATCTGCTCTGGGGCGCCCGCACCCAGCCGCTCGCCGGCGGGCTGGCCCGGGTGGTGCGCATCGAACGCCGGCTCAAGGCCGCGATCCGCCTGATCGGGCGGTACGGCCTGGCCGACCTCGACCCGCCGGGCGCCTCGCTGCAGGTGCACCCGCTGGTGCGCGGCATGCTCAGCCAGGGCTTCAGCTCCGAGCGGCACGCCGCGCTGCTGTCGACCGTCCGCGGCATGCTGGCCGCCGCCGATCCGGGCGACCCCGACAATCCGGCCGGCTGGCCGCGCTACGCCGAGCTGACCCCGCACCTGATCCACTCCGACATCCTCGGTGCGGCCCGCGAAGACGTCCGCCAACTGGTCATCAACTGCATCCGCTTCCACTTCGCCCGCGGCGACTACGACTCCAGCCGCGACCTGGCCGCCGCAGCCGCCGCCCGCTGGCGGGAGTCGCTCGGCGAGACCGACGAGCAGACGCTGCTCGCCTCGTTCCACCTGGCCAACGCGTTGCGCGCGATCGGGCGTACGACCGAGGCCCGCACGCTGAACGAGCAGACGCTCCGCATCCAGCGCGAGGTCCTCGGCGCCGACGACGAGACCACCCTGGCCACCGCCAACAGCGCCGGCGCCGACCTGCGCATCCGCGGCCACTTCGGGCAGGCCCGCCAGCTCGACGGCGACAACCTGGTGCGCTACCGCCGGCTGTTCGGCGAGAGCTTCCCGACCGCGCTGCGCTGCGCCAACAACCTCACCACCGACCTGCGGCTGCTCGGCGACTTCCGGGGCGCCCGCACGCTCGACGAGCAGATCCTGCGGCACCGGCAGTCGGTCTTCGGCGACACTCACCCCGAGACGCTGTCGTCCCGGGCCGCGGTCGCCTACGACCTGTTCGGTCTCGGCGACTACGGCGGTGCGGCCGCGCTGCTGGCCGGCGGCCGGCCCGACTCGCTCGACGACGACCATCCGTTCGCGCTCTGGGCGGCCCGGATCGCCTCGATGGCCGACCGCCGGCGTGGCCTGCCGACCGCCGCCGAGCAGGCCGAGTGGGCGCTCGACCGGTGCCGCCGCCGGTTCGGTGACCGGCACGCCGAGACGCTGGCCGCCGGGCTTTCGCTGGCCAACTGCGTGCGCCAGGACGGCGACCTCGACCAGGCCCACGAGCTGCTCGAACGGGTCGTGCTGCGCTACCACTCGACGCTCGGCGACGAGCACCCGTTCACGCTCGCCTCGTCGGCCGCGCTGGCCGGGGTGGTGCGCGGGCTGGGCCGGCACGCCGAGGCCCGGCGCATCGACCAGGAGGCGCTGAGCGGCCTGCAGCGCAGCGTCGGCGCCGACCACCCGTTCACGCTGGCCTGCGCCAACGGCTTCGCCGTCGACCTGTTCGGGCTGGGCGAGCGGCAGCAGGGCCAGCAGGTCGCCTCCGACACCTGGCAGCGGTCCCGGCTGATCCGCGGCTCCGAGCACCCCGACACCCTGGCCGTGCAGTGGAACGCGGTGCTGGGCGGCGGCGACGCCGAGGCGCTTCGGCAGACGGCGGAGGCCCTCGCCAAGGTCTTCGGCGAGGGCCATCCGGTGCTGTCCGAGGTGTCGGCGGGCGGGCGGCTCGAGGTCGACATCGACCTTTCGCCCCTGTGATCAGGCGCGAAGAGCTGCCTGCCGGGTGAGCAGGTCGGTCACGTCGCCGGCCGGCATCGGCTTGGCGAAGTGGTAGCCCTGCGCCTGCGCGCAGTCCAGCTCGCGCAGCCGTGACGCCTGCACCGCGTCCTCCACGCCCTCGGCCACCGGAGCGAGGTTGAAGGTGCGCGCGATCTGCAGCACCGCCTCGGCCACCGAAGCGCCGCCGCTCTCCTGCATCGCCTGCACGAACGACTTGTCGATCTTCACCACGTCGACCGGCAGCACGCCCAGGTGGCTCAGCGACGAGAACCCGGTGCCGAAGTCGTCGAGCGCGATCCGAACGCCGAGCCCCTTCAGCGAGCCGAGGATGCGGGCCGACTCGTTCAGGTCGGTCAGCGCCACCGTCTCGGTCAGCTCCAGCACCAGCAGCCGGGGCGGAATGCCGGTGCTCGCCAGCACCTCGCGTACCTCGTCGCACAGGGCCGGGTTGCCGAGCTGGGACGCCGAAAGGTTGACGTTGAGCTCGAAGCCCGGGGTGTGCTCCTGCCAGGCCACGGCCTGCCGGCACGCCTGAAGGAGCACCCAGTGGCCGACCTCGGGCAGCATGCCGAGCTCCTCGGCCAGGTCGAGGAAGGCGGCCGGCGGCAGCAGGCCACGCTCGGGGTGCCGCCACCGGATCAGGGCCTCGACCCCGACGGTGTGCTCGCCATCGAGGTCGACGATCGGCTGGTAGTGCACCTCGAACTGCTTCTCGGCGAACGCCTGCCGCAGCTCGGCCTCGTCCAGCCGCCGCTTCTCGGTGCGCGTGAACAGCTCCGGGTCGAACCGCCGGGCGACGCCCTTGCCCTCGGCCTTGGCCTGGTAGAGCGCCTGGTCGGCCTCCCGCAACACCTCGTCCACGTCGTGGCCGCTGCCGCGGGTGATCGCGATGCCGGCGCTGGCCCGGATGCTCAGCATGATCTCGCCGACCACCAGCGGCTGGAGCAGGTCGCGCAGGATCCGGTCGGCCACCGTGTCGGCGATGGTGTCGTCGACCAGCCGGGGCAGCAGCACCACGAACTCGTCGCCGCCGAGCCGCGACACCGTGTCGTTGGCCCGCACGTTCGCGTTCAGCCGGGCCGCGGTGGTCTTCAGCAGCTCGTCGCCGGCCGCGTGGCCGTACGTGTCGTTGACGTCCTTGAACCCGTCCAGGTCGACGATGATGACCGCGGTCATCGTCTCGTCGGCGTCGCCGAGCGCGTCCTCGGCGTGATTGATGAACATGGCTCGGTTGCCGAGCTGGGTCAGCGGGTCGTGGAACGCCTGGCGGGCCATGATGGCGCGCTGGCGGGTGAGGTCGCGGATCAGTCCCTCGTTGGTACGGGCGCCGAGGAACTGGCGCACCAGGACGACCGCCGCCACCACGATGATCAGCCAGGTCAGCTCCCGGCTCGCGCCGCCCGTCCGGGCGTGCTCGAAGGCAGCCGTCACGACGGCCGCCGAGGCGGGTACGTATTGGACGAGCGGCCACCGCTCGCTCACCTTGGCGATCACCGCGCCGATCACGACGACGACCGCGGTCGGCCAGGCCCGGTCGAACAGGCCGGCATCCCGCCGATCGAGGTCGTCGAAGAACACCGGCCACGCGAGCACCAGCAGCGACGCAAAGATGATGGCGTTGTCGACCACGCGACGCAGCTTGTCCATGGCCTTACCCGTCCGACCCATGCCTCACCTCCGCGCCTTCCATCGGTTGCGCGCGGACCCACCTGAGCGATCCGTGCTCAGCTCAGCCACTCCAGCAGGGCATCGAGCGCCGGGCGCGGCCACAGAGCCGCCCACACCGCCCGGACGACCTCCGGCCTTTCCCGCAGCGCCGCCCGGCCGGACACCAGGGCCAAACCCGCCAGCGCGGCGTCGATCTCGCTGGGCGAGGCCCGCACGCCCGCGTTTTCCAGCGCCGAGACGTACGCATCCTGACCGGTCCCGTATTCACCGCCCAGCCAGGCGACATCCCCGGGCCGCACGCCGCCGCCGGCCGGAAGCCTCTGGTCACCCTGGGCGCCGTCCCGCCTCGGCCCGGCTCCCGCCTCGTCGCCGGCTTCTTCGCCCGCCTCGTCGCCGGCCTGGTCGCCGGCCTGGTCGCCGGCCTGGTCGCCGGCTTCTTCGCCCGTTTCTTCGCCGCCCTCTTCGCCGAGGTCAGAGGCCCGCAGCCACTCGTGCACCAGCCCGAGTCGCCCGCTGACCTCCAGCCGCCGCACTCCCGCGACCACCTCCGGTTCGGGCAGGTCGGGCGGCGGCCGTCCGTGCTGCCAGGCGTCGACCAGCGCCCGGGTGCTCGCCTCCGACACCCGCAGACTGCGCAGCCGCCAGCGCACCCGGTGATCGAGATTGGCGCCCTCGGCGAGGCGGACGACGTCGCCGTCGACGGGTTCCTCGAGCCACTGCCCGACCTCGTCCCGCAGCGCACCCACGAACCGCCGCCCCGCCGCGGTGAGCACCCCGTCGCCCGCCAGCAGCGAGTCGGCGGCGGCTGCCACGGCGGCGCGCCAGCGGGCGAACTCGAACTGGGCCGGCCGGCTTCCGTCGAGGGCGGCCTCGGTGCGCCAGAAGCGGGCCACGGCCAGATAGGCGTAGGCGCCGTGCAGGACGCCCGACGCCGGGCGCGGATCGTCCCGCCAGGGCGAATAGCCGAGCGTCCGGGACGGGCGGACCAGGTCGAACAGCAGCGTCGTCGCGTTCAGGAGGCTGTGTGCGGTCTCGTGGAGGAGACCGACGGCCAACGAGACCGGGTCGGTCGGGGCAGACATTGCCATGGCGCCGTACGCATGGGCCGACGTCGCGCTGATGCCGTGGGCGGCCGGGTCCGGCTGGACCGGGACGATCACGCGCAGCACCTCGGACAGGATCTCGGCCGCCGGGCGGTGGCGGCGGACCAGTAGCTGCCAGGATTCCGACAGCAGGCGCTCCCAGTGGGCCACCTCGGCGGGAGAGAGGCGGCCGGTCGGTGGCAGCCCGAGGCGGTCACGCAGCGGGTCGGCGTCCTCGAGCCGGACGCGGAGCGTGAGGTCGTCGCAGGTGACGGTCACGACCGGGGCGGTGCCGACGAGGACGGGACGATCGGGCGGCCGACCGCCGGAACGCATCGTCGCGATCGCCGTGGCGGCGTAGAGGCCGGTGGCGGGATCGGCCAAAATGGTGCGGGACGGTGACGTCGCGTACCACTGGGGTGTCTCGGCCCGGAGGATCTCGCTCAGCAGGAGCAAATGGCGGCTGAGCTGCGCTTTGCGCAGCTCGCCGAGGGTCCCGGGGGAGGGGCGCCCGGCCCCGAGGGTGCCCAGGTCGCGGTCGGCGAGCCGGAAGTGGCGCAACGGCTCACAGCGCCGAGTTGAAGCCGGCGATCTGCTCGGTGGCGTCGATGAGCTCCTCGGCCACCCGGCGCAGGCTGTTGGCCAGGGCGGATTCGTCGCCGGCCGGGAGCGTACCGAGCTCCTCCAACGACATCTCGGAGATGTCGACGATGCCGGACTCCCATTGACTGGGATCGACCCCCGTGGTCCGGTCCACTACACCTGCCTCAACTTGTCCGTCAGCAACAATCAATGTATTGCCTGAAGGTTACGGTGGTCGGCCAAGGGCCGTGAGCAGGGGCCGAGGTGCCGGTTGTTGCGCGACCGTGATCTCATAGACCCGCCAACAGCACGAAAGTCGGCAACGGAGGACAAAACTGTGCCGGAGGGAATTTCCGCCTCACCGGACGCGGCGTCAGGCTCGATGAGCTCGACCGTCGCCCTCGCCGACCGGGTCGCCACGTTGAGCGCGTCCGCCGCCGGAGACGACGGTGCGGTGCGGGTGACGGTGGCGGGCTCGGGGCTGGTGACCGGGATAGAGCTGGACGACCGGGTGCAACGGCTGCCCGGCACGATGCTCGCCGCCGAGCTGATGCGGACCATCCGCCGGGCTCAGGCCGCGATCGTCGGCCAGGCCGCGGTGGCGGTCGATGAGACCGTCGGGTCCGACAGTGAGACCGGTAAGGCCGTACTGGACAGCTTCAGCCAGCGGTTCCCGAGGGAGCCGGACAAGAGCAGCGAGGAGCCGCCTGTGACGCCGGTGATGCCGACGCCGCCGTTCCCGACCTTCCAGAGCACACCGACCCTGCCGCAGCAGCTGCCCGGCAACGGCTTCGAGAGTGGGCGGGACAGCCGTGCCCGGTGACCTGCCCAAACTGCCGCGCCGGGGTCAGGCGCCGGCGGTCGACCGGATGACCAACGCCGAGCTGGCCCGCATGATCGAGGCCGAGCACCCCTACCGCGGGCGGGCGCTCTTCGAGCTCTCCGACCGCATCCCGACCGACGACGACGCGGCGACCAAGGTGGCCATGCTGAGCCGGCTCACGTCGCTGCGGCTGGCCCGGGTGTTCGACCCGGTCTCGCTGGCCTGGACGGCGATCATCGCACTGCTGGCCGGCGGCACCGAGCACGCGCGGGTCTCGGCCTACGAGGCGTTCGGCGCGCTCGACCCGGCTGAGCAGGCCAGGATGCTGGAATATCTCGAGGTCAAATCGATCGAAGAGGCCCGGCCGACGATGTCGTGACCGGCCGGGCTCGTGGGCGGCTCAGGCCTCGACCCGGACGTCCTTCCAGAAGGCGACCCGGTTGCGCACGGTGGCCGCGTCGGGCTTGGGCTCCGGATAGAACCAGACCGCGTCCGGTGTCGTGTGCCCGTTGGACTCGAGCGTGTAATACGACGCCTTGCCCTTCCAGGGGCAGACGGTGTGGGTCGCGGACTCGACCAGCACGTCCTCCCGGAGGGAGGTCCGCGGGAAATAGACGTTGCCCTCGAGCATCACGGTGTCGTCGCTCTCGGCGATTACCTCGTCGTTCCAAATGGCCTTCGGCATATCCAGAACGTAGCGCGTGCCCGGCCGGCCGTCCGATGCGCGGACGTTAATCGCTGTCGCGGGTGAAACGTGACGACTCATCCGCTGATTGCTGGGCTCGAGTGTCAGGATCTAGAGTCGATCTGCGTTGTGACCCCCGACGAGAGTCCCCGGTGAACCCTCTGAGCACCCTGCCGAGCACGGCTGAGCAGGCACGCCACGCGCTGCTGCTGCTCGGCTCGCCCGCGCCCGCTCGACTGCTGGTCGACGTGCATGCCGCCCTGTTCGACGGCGACCTCGACGTGCCCGCGCTGGCCCGGCTGGTGCGCCGCCGGGCGGCCGGGTTCGCGCCCGCCCTGACCGTCGAGCTGGCGCCGTCGTGGGGCGTGCTCACGCTGGCCGACTGGCCGATCGGGCAGCGGCTGCTCACCCCGGCCCACCAGCGGGCCGATACGCTGGTCACGGTTCTGCGGGTGGCCGAGTTCGTGGCCGCTCAGCCGCACGCGGGGCGGGCCGCCGACCGGTTGCTGCGCGAGCTGGCCCACGCCGTACCGCATGGGCCGGAGGCCCTCGATCTGGCCGGCGCGGCGCGTGCCGCGCTCAGCGATGAGCGACTCACCGCGGCGATCGCGGCCGAGGAGCCGGTGCGGGGGGCGGCGTTGCGGCGGGCCGGTGGGCTCGACGAGGCGCAGCGGCTCTACGGCGTTCCCGCGGTGCCGCACCAGCGAGGACACGGGTGAGCCGGGTCGACGCACTGCGCGGGCCGGTGCCGGGCAAGCGGCACAACGCGCGCACGATCGCCGCGCTGACCGGCAACCCGGGGTGCACGCGGCGGGCCGTGCTCGACGCGGCCGGGGTCGACAAGCCCCGCCTGGCCCAGCGGATCGGATTTCCGGGCCGGTTCGGGCAGAGCCGGTTCGCGCTGGCGCGGGGCAACGCTTTCGAGGCGATGTTGAAGGCGTCGGACGGCGCGTTGCTCCGGTCGGTTCTGGGTGATATCTCCGGCTCCTACATCGACGTCGGCGACGACACCGACGAGACGCTGAATGCCCGAAATGTCCGGACGGCAGAGCTCCTGGGCGATCAGGCGGCGAAGCTGCTCGACCATCCGATGCTCACCCTCGAGGTCGCCGGCCAGACGGTCTATCTGGAGCCCGACCTGATCGCCTTCCAACCGGCCGGCGGCCTGCTCCAGGTGGTCGAGATCAAGTCGTTCGCGATCGTCGACGGGCAGGCCGACAGCGCCAAGGTCTCGGCCGCGTCGGTGCAGGCGGCGGTCTACGTGCTGGCGTTGCGCCGGCTGCTCGGCGAGGAGCGGGTCAGCCACGAGGTCGTGCTGGTCGCGCCGGTCGATTTCTCGATGACGCCGGTAGCGGTGGTCCTCGACGTACGCAAGCAGCTGTCGACGCTGCGGCGGCAGCTCTCCCGCCTCGCTTCGGTGTCGTCGTTGATCTCTGAGCTGCCCTCCTGGGTGTCTTTTGATCTTGCACATGAACCCGTTGCGTTGATCGACTCGCTGAGTGCGCTGGAGGCCCGATACGCCCCCGAGTGCTTGTCGTCCTGCGAAATGTCGGTGTATTGCCGGAACGAAGCCGCCGGCACCACCGGGGCACTGGGCCGCCCGGTCCGCGACGCGCTCGGCGGCGTCGAGACGATCGAGGACGCGCTCGCCCTGGCCGACGGCACCCTCGCCCCGACCGAGGAGCAGACCGAGGCGGCCGCGCTGCTGCGAGCCGCCCGCCGGCTCCGGGACGAGGCGCTTTCTTGAGTACGCTCGTCGCGCTCGCCCGCGCCCAAGCGGCCGTGCAGGGCCGCGCCCAACCGATCGCCACCGTCCGCCACCTGCACGTCCACGACCGGCCGCTGGTGCTGATCCCGCTCGCCATGGCCGGCGAGGCCAACGCCCCGCTCGCCGCGATGCTCGGCACGTCGCCCGTCGACCGGCACCTGCTCGTGGTCGGCCAGCCCCGCAACCGCGACGAGCGGTTCGCCTTCGCGGCCGATCTGGCCGCCCTGGTACTGCCCTATGTGGACTCGTTTCGAGCGGCCGAGGAGCCGGTCGCGGTCGATCGCGGCCGCGACGTGCGCTACCGCTATGTCGACGCCCCGCAGATCTGGGTGCCCAACACGGGCGGCGTCGAGTTCCTCAAGCTGCTCGGGCGGTCGACCCGGTTCCGGCGGGTGGACGGCGACTATCCGGTGCATCCGTCGGTGCCCCTGCTCGGTCGCTGGTTGACGTTCTTCGCCGCGACGGCCGAGATGCCCGGGTCGTCGTTGCTGCTCAACGCGGTGCAGGCGCTGGGTCTGCACTGGGCCACCGGGCAGAGTTCGGCCGAGGACGCGCAGTTGGCGGTCCAGTTGGCCTGGATCCTTTCCGGTGCGCAGAAGGCCCGGGAGGCCGAGAACGGGCCGGTCGCCGGGCCCGACACCGATCCGGATTTCGACAACCACGTTCTGGCGCCGTTGATCTCGTCATCGTCGCCCGATTTGTCCAAAGTGCTGGAAGAGCTGCTGCTGCCCACCTGGGAGCAGATGTGGTCGGCGCTCGGGCTGCTGCGGGAGCTGCCGGCCGGTGCGCGAGTCGCGGGGCGGTGGGACCTCGACAAAGACTCTTATTCCGGATATGTACAAGGGGTCGAGGACGGCGCTCCGCCCCAGCCCCGGCGTGACGGCGCGGTCGCGGCGGCCGCGCGACTGCAGCGCCTGGAGAATGCCGCCGCCCGCTATGCCGTCCAGCGCGCCTTCGACGACCCGCTGGTCATGGCCGAACATCGGCTGGCCGGCACGGCCTTCGGCGCAACGGTCACCCTCGCCAACCCGGACCGCGTCGATGACACCGGCAAACGGCCGGTGCTTCGGCCGCGCATCATGGTGGTCACGACCGAGACCGTACGCGTCGAGCCCGGCGCAACTCTCACCTCGCCGGCCCGGCCCGGCCAGAAGGCCAAGGTCGTCTCGGTGACCGCCGGTACGGCCGGCACCGACGTCCTGCTGGAGCTCTCCGGCGGGATGGGCCGCAAGCTGGTCGCCGAGCCGGGAAGCGTGCCCGCGGTGGGCGAAAAGCTGCTGCTCACGACGTTGAGCGAGGCCTACCGGCCGGGCGGCACACTGCCCGAGCCGGAGCAGACACCGTGGACTCACGGCGGCCCGCCGGCCCCCTATCAGCCGGACCAGGTTCCAACCGAGCCCGATCAGGTCCTACCCCAGCCGGACCAGGTTCCCAGCGAGCCCTAAGTCAGCCGGGCCATGTTTTACGCCGTGTTTTACGCCGGCCGGACCATGTTTACGCCAGCCGGACCAGGTTTTACGCCAGCCGG
>DASWRZ010000312.1:0-21506 GCA_036402935.1 Actinoplanes sp. | reverse complement strand
AAGCTCCGCAACCGCTCCCACGCCGTCGCCTACGCCCTCCGAGCCGGCATGATCTAGCGCCGGCATGATCGAGTGCCGGCTGAAACTCGTTATCGCGCGGCTCGCCGGGTGGGTTGAATGAGGGCATGAGTCCGGCAGTTCCGCCCAAGCTTGCGCCCGGTGACCGGGTCGCCGTCGTCTCACCTTCGTTCGCCGCTCCCGGCCTCTTTCCCGCCGTGCATGAGCTCGCAATGCGCCGGCTGCGTGACGAGCTCGAGCTGGAGCCGGTCGAGTTCCCGGCCACCCGCAAGTACGGCGCGACCCCGGCCGAGCGGGCCGCCGACCTGATGGCGGCCTGGTCGGACCCGTCGATCCGGGCGGTCTTCGCGACGGTCGGCGGTGACGACCAGATCACCGTGCTCCCGCATCTCGATCCGGCGCCGTTCCGGGCCGACCCCAAGCCCTTCTTCGGCTACTCCGACAACACCAACCTGCTCAACTGGCTCTGGCTGCACGGCCTGGCCGCCTATCACGGCGGCTCGACCCAGGTGCACCTCGGCCGGGGCGCGGGCGTCCAGGCCCCGCACCTGGCGTCGCTGCGGGCGGCCCTCTTCGAGACCACCGATTTTCCGATCACGCCGGTGGAGAGGTTCAGCGACGAGGAGCTGAGCTGGTCCTCTCCGGAGGCGCTGACCTCGGCGGCGCCCGACGTGCCGAGCCCGGGCTGGCTGTGGCACCGGCCCGAGCGGGTGGTGAGCGCGCCGACCTGGGGCGGCAACCTCGAGATCATGTCGTGGAACCTGGCCGCCGACCGGTGGATCCGGCCGTCCGCCGACTACGCCGGCTGCGTGCTGCTGCTGGAGACGTCCGAGGACATGCCGTCGGCTCAGGAGGTCTTCTGGATGCTGCGTAACGCGGGCGAGCGCGGGCTGCTCGAGCAGTTCCCGGCCGTGGTGGTGGCGACCGCCAAGGCGAGCAACATCGAGCATCGGCCGCCGCAGAGCGAGCGGCAGAAGTTCCGCGACGATCAGCGGGCGTCGGTGCTTCGGGCGCTGGAGATGTACAACCCGACGGCGATGGCCGTCTTCGGGGTGGATTTCGGGCACACGACGCCTCAGTGGGTGCTGCCGTACGGCGGCCGGATGACCGTCGACGGGCCGGCTCGCAAGATCATCGCGCACTTCTGAAGGTCGCGCCGCCCCGGAACGGTCACCCGGAACGGCCACCCGGACGGCGTAGCGTGCGGGGCATGGATGATCGCCTGGTCCGCTACGGCACGGCCCCCGGCCGATGGGTCCTGCTCGCGACCGTCCTCGGTTCGAGCCTCGCGTTCATCGACGCGACCGTCGTCAACATCGCTCTGCCGATGATCGGACGCGACCTGCACTCGTCGGCCGCCGGTCTGCAGTGGACGGTCAACGGATACGCGCTCAGCCTGGCCGCCCTGGTTCTGCTCGGTGGCTCGCTCGGTGACCGGTTCGGCCGCAAGCGGATCTTCATGATCGGCGTGGCCTGGTTCGCCGCGTCGTCCCTGCTCTGCGGCCTCGCCCCGGACATCGGCCTGCTGATCGGCGCCCGGGTGCTCCAGGGCATCGGCGGCGCGCTGCTCACGCCGGGTGCGCTGGCCATCCTCGAGGCGTCGTTCGTGCCCGGCGACCGGTCGCGGGCGATCGGCGCCTGGTCGGGGCTCGGCGGCATCGGCGGTGCGCTCGGCCCGTTCCTCGGCGGCTGGCTGGTCGAGCTGGGCAACTGGCGCTACATCTTTCTGATCAACGTGCCGTTCGCGCTGCTCGTGCTCGTGGTGGCGGCCCGGCACGTACCGGAGTCACGCAGCCCGATGGCGGCCCAGAAGTTCGACGTGGCCGGGGTGCTCACCGGTGCGCTCGGGCTCGGCGGACTCACGTACGGCTTCACCGCCTGGACCGCTCGCGGGCCGGGCGATCCGGCGGTTTTGATCTCGCTGTTGGCCGGCGTGGCCGGGCTGGTCGCGTTCGTGCTCGGCGAGCGGCGCTCGAAGCACCCCATGCTGCCGCTCGAGATCTTCCGGAGCAAGGCGTTCACCGGGGCCAACCTGGTCACGCTGCTGGTCTACGCGGCCAACGGAGGGGTGTTCTTCCTGGTCGTGGTCAACCTGCAGGTGGTCGCCGGGTTCAGCCCGCTGACCAGCGGCATCGCGCTGCTGCCGGTCACGGTGCTGATGCTGCTGCTGTCGGCCCGCTCGGGGGCCCTCGGGCAGAAGATCGGCCCGCGCATCCCGATGACCGTCGGCCCGATCGTCTGCGCCGCCGGCCTGCTGCTGATGAGCCGGATCGGCCCCGGCGCCAACTATGTGACCCAGGTGCTGCCGGCGATCGTGGTCTTCGGCCTCGGGCTGTGCGCCCTGGTCGCGCCGCTCACCTCGACCGCGCTGGGCTCGCTCGACGACATGCACGCGGGCATCGCCTCGGGCGTCAACAACGCGGTCGCCCGGGCGGCCGGCCTGCTCTCGGTGGCGATCCTGCCGCTGGCGGCCGGGCTCGGCTCGGGCAACCTGACCGACGCGGCCGACCTGCACCCGGTCTATCGCCACGCGATGCTGATCTGCGCCGCGATGATGGTCGGCGGCGGCGTGCTGGCGTTTCTGACGATCCCCAACCGGCTGTCGAAGCAGGAGCCCGGCCCGGTGAAGACGTACTGCGATCCGTGCGGCCCGCCGGTCCACCCGCGCGACCGGCAAGCCGCCTAGGGTGGAAATCATGCGTGCAGCTGTCTTCACCGAACCCGGTCCCGTCGATGTCCTCAAGATCATCGAACGCGAGGTGCCGCCGGTCGGCCCCGGGGAGGTCCGGGTGCGGATCGTGCTCTCCGCGGTCAATCCCACCGACACCGGCACCCGGGCCGGGCGCGGCGTTCCGGACGGCGTCCAGCCGCCGCGGGTGCCCAACCAGGACGGCGCCGGTGTCGTCGACGAGATCGGCGAGGGCGTCACCGGCCTGCAGCCGGGCGACCGGGTCTGGCTCTGGGACGCCGGTTACGGCCGTGCGAACGGCACGCTTCAGGAGTACGTGACGATGCCGCGCCGCCAGGTCGTCCGCATGAACGACGACGTGCCGTTCGAGGTCGGTGCCGACCTGGGCATCCCGGCCCTGACCGCGCACCGCTGCCTGACCCTCGCCTCGGACGGCCCCGATCGGCTCGCCCCGGGCGCGCTGACCGGCCGGACGGTGCTGGTCGCGGGCGGCGCGGGCGCGGTCGGCAACGCCGCGATCCAGCTCGCCAAGTGGGCCGGGGCGACGGTCCTGACCACGGTCAGTTCCAAGGAGAAGGCCGATCTGGCGGCCGCGGCCGGCGCCGACGCGGTAATCAACTACCGCGAGGAGGACCTGGCGGCCCGGGTGCATGAGGTGGCGCCGGGCGGGGCCAACGTGATCGTCGAGGTCAACACGGACAACCTGGAGGCCGACCTCGACGCGGTCGCGCCGGGCGGCAACATCGCGATCTACGTGGGCGGCAAGTTCTCGGTGCCGTCGTTCAAGGCGATGCTCAAGAACGTCAGCCTCGACTTCGTGCTCACCTACACGACCAGCGACGCGGAGAAGGACGCGGCGGTCGCGGCCGTCGCCGAGGCCGTCAACACGGGCGCGTTCCGGGTCGGCGAGCAGGCCGGACTCCCGATCGTGCGGTTCGGGTTCGAGCAGGCCGGTGACGCGCACGCCGCGGTCGAGCAGCACGTCACCGGCAAGGTCGTCATCGAGATCAGCGAAGGCTAGACAGCAGGGCGTCGGCCACTCGCTCGACGCCGCGGCCGTCGACCGCCGACCAGGCGCGGGTGGCCAGCGCGGCCCGCGAGCCGGGCCGGGTCAGCAGCTCCCGCAGCACGTCGACCGACTTGTCGGTGAACTGCCCGAGCCGGCCCAGCCCGGCCGCGTAGCCGTGCGCGATCGTCCGCTCGTACCCCAGGATCTGGTTGTCGACCACCCAGACCAGCGCCGACGCCAGCCCGAGACAGAGCAGTTCCCAGGTCGACGTGCCGCTGGCGCTGACCGCGAGGTCGGCGCCGACCAGCAGCTTGGGCAGGTCGTCGGTCGGCGCGATGATCTCGAAGTGCTGGCCCGGACCCGCCTCGACCGCGATCAGATCGGCCCGCAGGCTGTCGTCGGCCGCCACCACGGTCGCGTCGAAGGCGACCCCGGTCGCGGTCAGCAGGCGGGCGATCTGCGGCGCCGCGCGGTAGGCGTCGGTGCCGCCGAAGAAGGCGATCACCTTGGGCGTACGCCCCGCCGCCCTCTTGTCGTCGTTCGGGTCGTGGGTGAACAGCACGGGCGCTTCGAGCGGACGCAAGTGCCGCACCGACGTGCGGAGCAGCGCGTAGTCGAGCCCGGCCAGGCCGACCGCGTCCTCGGTGTCGATCGCCGCGTCCAGGTTCTGGTCGACGTAGATGTCCGCGGTCTGGCCGCGGAAGTCGCCGTCCACGATGGCGAGCACCGGCCGCCCGGTCCGGCGCACCGCCGCGCTGTGCTCGGCCGGCAGGGTGTACGAGTCGATCACCAGCGCGTCCAGGCCGAGCCGGTCGCAGGCCGCGACCAGCCCGACCGGGTCGTAGGGCGCCGGATGCCAGGGCAGGCCGCGCCGGGTGAGCTGCAGCTCGGCCCAGCTCAGGCCGCCCAGGTCGCTCAGGAACTTGACCGCCACGCCCCGCTCGACCAGTTCCTCGGCGAGCGCGACGCAGCGCACCAGATGCCCGACGCCGCGCCGGGCCCCGGCGTCGGTCCGGATCCCGACCGTGACGGTCATGCCGTGCGGCCGTCCGCTGGTGCGGCTGGATGCCGCTCGGTGCCGTCGATCATGCCTGGATGAGGGCCTTCTGCTCGACGTGCGCGTTCAGCAGCACGAGGTCGGGCTGACCGGCCAGCCAGTCGGCGAGTTCACGCACCTCGACCGGCTCGTCGCCGAAGTGGCCGACGATCGCCTCGATCAGCTTCCAGTCGTCCTCGGTGTCGAGGGTCAGCCGCAGGTGCGAGAGGTCGGGCTGCATGGTCAGCCCGATCACGTCGAAGTCCTCCGCATGGGTGTAGATGTACGAGGTCACGTGCGTGCGGTGGTGCTGCTCGGTGGCGAGCGCGTCGATGCCCTTGAGCACCGGCGTTCGCACGATCTCGACGTCGAGCCCGCGGGGCAGCGTGCGCGCGATCGAGGTGGTCAGGTAGTCGACGCCGGCCGCCTCGAAGACCCGCCAGGCCATGGCGACCAGGCGCGAGTCGAGCAGCGGGCAGTCGGCGGTGAACCGCATGACGCTGTCGCTGTCGTGCGTCTCGAGCACGCCGAGGAACCGGCTCAGCACGTCGTCGACCGGGCCGCGGTAGCACTCGACACCGATCGCGGCGCACTCCGCCTCGACCGCGTCGTCGATCGTCTCGGTGGTGGTGGCCACGACCAGGTCGTCGAGCACGCCGCTGGCCCGGGCCGCGCGCACCACGCGGTCGAGCACCGTACGCCCGGCGAGCCTGCGCAGCACCTTGCCGGGCAGCCGGGTGGAGCCCATCCGGGCCTGGATGATCCCGAGGGTCATGGTGTCGTTCCTTTGCGGAGGTGGTGGCGTGCCTTGCGGGCGGCCCGCAGGCCGAGCCGCGCGACACGGTAGCTGAGGTTGCCGGTGAAGGCTTCGATCTTGATCTGGGCGTCCCGGAGCCGATCGTCGCGCTTGGCGAGCTCGGCCTCGTACCACTGCGCCTGCGAGACGGCGTCGGCCAGCTGCCGGCGCAGCGCCCGGATCTGCTCCTCGTGCTCCCGGCGGGAGTCGGGCGCCGGTGGCCCGTCGGCCGCGGCCGGCACCGGGGCGCCGGCCGGGAGTCCGGCCGCGCCGCGCAGGATCGCGGTCAGGGTGTCGAGGTCGGTGACGGCCGGCCAGGGATGGGGATATGCCCCGCCGAACAGCGTCTGCCCGAACCGGCGCAGCGCGTCCCCGGTCTCGGGTGCGGCCGGGTCGAGCCGGGCAAAGCGGTCGTGGTCGACGACCACGTTGTCGGCGGTCGCGCGGGGCAGCGCGGCCATCCAGCCGGTGAGCAGCCGGCGCAGCGTCGGCAGGTCGTGCCGCAGTGCCGCGCCGAGCAGCAGTTCTTCGAGCAGCCGGCCCGACGGTAGAGGGCCTTCCGGGGCATCGCCGCGGAGCGCTCGCCGCGTCCAGCCGGCCGCACCGTCCGGACCCAGCGCGACGATCGAATCCGCGCCGATCAGCACCGGCGGCAGGTTGAGGACCGCGCCGGGCCGGGGCGCGCGGTAGGCGACGACCAGCCATGCGGCGGCCAGCTCGGCGCCGAGGCCGCCTCGCACGGCCGCGGCGGCCAGCCGCCGGGGATCGGAGAGCACGCTTCTCTTTTCGTACGCCCGGGACACCGCGCTCGCCGCCACCGCCGCGAGGGCGTCGACCGGGCCGTCCTCGAGCGCGTCCGGGGTGGCGATCAGGGTCGGTGCGTCCGGAACCGGCCAGGCCGCACCCAGCCAGTCGACGGCCAGACCCTCGGCCGCCAGCCGGGCGGTCAGCCGCTTCGGGCTGCCGGGCTTGCTGTCGAACTCCCCGAGCGGCTGCCACGCCGCGTCGTCCTGGGCCGCGGTCGGTGAGCTCGGGTCGACCAGCCGGTGCACGCCGAGCTCGTTCTCCACCGCGAGCAGCAGCAGGCCGCCCGGGCGCAGGGTCCGCTTGAGCGCCTGGAGGGTTTCCGACCAGTCGTACTGCGGACCCTCGGCCGAGCAGAGCCGGTCGAGGCCGTCCAGCGCGACGACCACGTCGTACCGTTCGACGTCGGTGAGCTTGGAGAGCGTGCCGCACTGCACGTCGAGCCCCTTGGCGTCCAGTTCCATCGCGTCGGGCTGCGAGCGCAGCAGGCAGGTCACCTGGGCGCGGGCGGCGAGCGTCTCGACCAGGTCATCGGCGTGGGGGCCTGCGATCAGCACCTCGGCGCCGGCCGGCAGCTGGTCGGCCAGATAGCGGTAGAGGGCGCCGCCGGCCGGTGAGCGCGTCTCGGTGAAGGCGGTCATCTCGCCGCCCATCAGCCGCATCATGATGCCCACCCGATCATGATGCCCACCCGATTATGATGCGCAGCTCCTCCGGCGAAGCGAGGTAACCCTCGCCGAGCTCGGCGAGGGCGGAGGCCTGGGCGGCCTCCGGGTCGGGGTGCTTGCCGTGCAGCTCCGGCCACTCCCGGCGGATCCGGTCGGCGGTCGGGCGGTGCTCGTCCTGCAGGCGCATCGGGTCGCCGTAGACCGCGGGTGCGCAGCCGGCCGCCGCGCCGTAGAACACCGCACTGCTCAGCCGGTTGGAGGCGACCCGCTCGTGCCGGCGCAGCTCGTGAAGCTGGTTGTGCAGGAAGCGGGTGTCGGTGTCGCGAAAGTGGAAGCCGCGGTAGCCGTGGCAGATCACCCGGCCGGCCTTCTCGTACGCGGCCCGGATGCGGTCGTCGCGGAACTCGTGCCAGTAGAGGCAGAACGTGATCGGCCCCGGCTCGGTGGCGACGATCTCGGCGATCAACCGCTGGTGGTCGCCCTTGACGTACTGACCCTCCCAGCCGTGGAACGGGTACCAGATGGTGCCCTTGCGCTCGACCTCGGCCGCCTCGGCCGCCTCGGCTGTGCGGAGAAGGTAGAGGAAGGGCGCGCCGACCACCGTGGCCTGCCGCCGTCCCATCGACCAGGCGCGGCGGCGGGTCCGCTCCGACCATACGAAGATCGGCCGGCCCGGCATGTACGGCGTACCGACCCCGAGCCCGTCCTCCACGTTCCAGCCGTGCTGCACGTAGCCGTTGATCCGGGGCGGGTTCTCCGGGTCGAGGCCGCAGTACTCGGCCAGCACGTGCGCGTGACCGTAGAAGTGGTTGCCGTGGTGCACCCGGCTAGCCTTCCAAGATGTTCCGCAGCGCCTCGACGACGCGGTCCTGGTCGGCGTCGGTGAGGTCGTAGAAGAGCGGCAGCGACAGTTCCTCGGCGTAGAAGGCCTCGGCGACCGGGCACATGCCGCGCCGATATCCGAGATCCTCGAAGAGCGGGTGCCAGTACACCGGGATGTAGTTGACCTGCACGAGGATGCCCTCGGCCCGGAGGCGGTCGTAGACCTCGCGGCGGCGGCCGTCGAGAACGCGCACCGGATAGAGGTGGCGCATCGGGTCGACCCCGTCGCGCTGCACCGGCAGGCGCAGGCCGGGCAGGTCGGCGAGCAGCCGGTCGTACCGGGCGGTCAGCTGCTGGCGGCGCGCCTTGAAGGCGGAGAGCCGGCGCAGCTGCGAGCTGCCGAGCGCGCAGAGCACGTCGGGCAGCCGGTAGTTGAGCCCGAGTCCCTGCACCTCGTAGTACCAGCCGCCCTCGTCGGGGTGCCGGAGCTGGTCGCGGTCGCGGACCATACCGATGTTGCGGAAGGTGCGCGCCCGGTCGAGCAGGTCGGGGCGGATCGAGGTGACCGCGCCGCCCTCGGCCGTGGTCAGGTTCTTGGTCGGGAAGAAGCTGAACGTGGTGAGGTCGGCCAGCGTGCCGACCGGCCGCCCGTGGTACGTCGAGCCGATCGCGTGCGCCGCGTCGCCGATCACCACCGCGTCGACCCGCTCGGCGATCTTGCGGAGCACGTCGTATTCCGCCGGGTGCCCGGCGTAGTCGACCGCGCCGATCGCCCGGGTCCGCTCGGTGACCAGCGCCTCGACCGCGGCCGGGTCGATGTTGGCGGTCTCGTCCTCGACGTCGGCGAACAGCACCCTGGCGCCGTGCAGCATTGCGGTCGAGGCCGTGGCCACGAACGTCATCGGGGTCGTCACGACCTCGTCGCCCGAGCCGACCCCGGCCGCGGCGTAGGCCGTGTGCAGCGCGGTCGTGCCGTTGGTGACGGTGACCGCGGGCGCACCGGCGATCGCCGCGATGTCGGCCTCGAAGTCGGCGACGCGCGGGCCGGTGGTGAGCCAGTCGCTGGTCAGGGCGGCGACCACGGCCTCGACGTCGGACCGGTCGATCGACTGCCGCCCGTACGGCAGCATCACTTCTTCTCCTCGAGCAGCTTGCGCATGTCGTCGATGGAGAGCCACAGGTCGTTGTTGTCCGACCGGTAGTTGAAGCCGTCCGGCACCTCTTCGCCGCCGGTCGGGGTCTCGTAGCCCCAGCTCGCGACCACCGGCTGCACCACGTAGCGGTCGGGGAAGCGCAGCGTCCGTCGGCTGTCGTCGGACGCGATCATCTCCTCGTGCAGCTTCTCGCCCGGGCGGATGCCGGTCTCATGCGTCGCCGAGTCGGGCGCGACGGCCTCGACCAGGTCCATGATCCGCATGCTCGGGATGCGCGGCACGAACAGCTCGCCACCTCGCATGGTGTCGAACGAGTCGACGACGAACTTGACGGCCTGGGGGAGCGTGATCCAGAAGCGGGTCATGCGCTTGTCGGTGATCGGCAGGCTCTTGCCCTCGGTGGCGAGCTTGCGGAAGAGCGGGACGACCGAGCCGCGGCTGCCCATCACGTTGCCGTACCGGACGACCGAGAAACGGGTCGGGTGGGTGGCGGCGTAGTGGTTGCCGGCGATGAACGACTTGTCGGCGACCAGCTTGGTGGCGCCGTACAGGTTGATCGGGCTGGACGCCTTGTCGGTGGAGAGCGCGACCACCTTTCGGACGCCGGCGTCGATCGCGGCGTCGATCACGTTCTGCGAGCCGTTGATGTTGGTCGCGACGAACTCCGACGGGTTGTACTCCGCGGTGTCGACCTGCTTGAGTGCGGCGGCGTGCACCAGGTAGTCGACGCCGTGCATGGCCCGCGCCAGCCGGTCGCGGTCGCGGATGTCGCCGAGGAAGAAGCGGATGCGCCGGTCGTCGCCGAACATCTGGCGTACCTCGTACTGCTTCAGCTCGTCCCGGGAGAAGACGACGATGCGCTGCGGGTCGAGATGGGTCAGCGCGTAATCCAGGAACGCTTTCCCGAACGAACCGGTCGCACCGGTGACGAGGATCGATGATCCGCTGATTTCAGACACGATTGGGCTCCCGGGGGTGGGCGACAAAGCTAGCCTTCAGTCCGCTTAAGGGCGGCGGTTGGGGCGGTCGGACGGGGTACGGAGCGGAAGCATAACCAGCTCTCACGTCATTTCCAGGGCGGGTGAAAAACGCCAACACGCGTTCATACCTAGTTCAACTTACCGTGGTCCGATGGACCATGAGGCTGTAAGAAAGTAAGAGTCCTCTGTCCACCCCGACTTGGAGTTCCCCTGTGATTGAGCTGCAGAGACTGCGCGACGCGTTCCGCACCGCCCTCGAACTCGATGCGGACGCGGCCGTGGACGACCTGCGCTATCAGGACAACGAGAAGTGGGATTCGCTGGCGCACATGTCGCTGATCGCGACCCTCGAAGATGAATTCCAGGTTATGATCGACACGGACGACGTGATCAACATGTCCAGCTTTGCCGAGGCCGTGCGAATTCTCGGTAAATACGGGGTGTCGTTCGATGAGTGATCGGGTTGCCCTTGTCACCGGGGCTTCCCGCGGTATTGGTTTCGCCACCGCCGTCCGGCTCGCCGAGAACGGTTATCGACTCGTGCTGCACGGCCATCGCGCCGAGGCGGTGACGCAAGCGGCGGAGACGATTACCGAGAAGTACGGCGTGACGGTTCGCACCGCACACGGTGACATCGCCGACCCGGTCACCAGCAAGACCCTCATGCGGGTCGCCTTCGAGAACTTCAAGCGTCTCGACGCTCTGGTGGTCAACGCCGGCACGCACGCCGCCGGCATGCTCGGGATGACCGACGACGCGACGATCCAGCGGCTGTTCGCGGTCAACGCGGCCGGCGCGGCGTACACCTTGCGGGGTGCGGCCCGGCTGCTGGCCCGCGGGAGCAATCCCGCGGTGGTCCTGATGTCGTCGATCACCGGGACGCGCGGCATCGCCGGCCAGGTCGTCTACGCCGCGTCGAAGGCCGCCGTGGCGGGTCTGGCCCGCTCGGCGGCCAAGGAGTTCGGGCCACAGGGCATCCGGGTGAACGCCGTCGAACCGGGGTTCATCGCCACCGACATGCTCGACTCGCTCGACGCGAAGGGCCGCGCCGAGCGCATCGCCGACACCGCTCTCGGGCGGCTCGGCGAGCCGGGCGAGGTGGCCGACGTCATCGTGTTCCTCCTTTCCGAGCAGGCCCGCTTCGTCACCGGTCAGGTGCTCGGGGTGGACGGAGGACTGTCGCTGTGAACCTGCTTCACCCCTCGGCCCGCGTCGTCGACGCGGTGACCGGCGAAACCCTGACCGAAGAGCTGATCGAGGCCGAGGCGGCCGTGCTGGCTGACGATGGGCGGTCCGGCGAGACGATCGTCATCCTGCCGATCGAGACCACGATCGCCTCGATCGCTCGTTACCTGGCCGCGCTCCGGCTCGACAAGCCGGTGCTGCTGCTCGACCCCGACGGTGGCCACAACGAGTTCTCGGAACGCTTCCGCACCGACCGCGTGCACCCCGACCTGTCGCTTCTGCTGACGACCAGCGGCTCGACCGGCAACCCCAAGCTGGTCCGGCTCTCGCGCACCGCGGTACTGACCAACGCCGAGCAGATCGCCGAGGCGCTGGAGATTGACGGCAACGAGGTCGCGATCACAACGCTGCCGCTGTTCTACTCGTACGGTCTCTCGGTCCTGAATTCGCATCTGGTCCGCGGCGCCACCGTCGTGCTCGAGCGCACCGGCATCATGCAGCGCACGTTCTGGAACGCGGCGGTCGAGCACCAGGTGACCTCGATGGCCTTCGTGCCCTCGCAATACGAGATGCTCCGCCGCCTGCGCTTCGACCCGGCGAAGTACCCGGCGCTGCGCACGCTCACCCAGGCCGGCGGACGCCTGCGCACCGAGCGGGTCACCGAGTTCGCCGAGAAGATGGCGACCGTCGGCGGCAAGCTCTACGTGATGTACGGCCAGACCGAGGCCGGCCCGCGGATGGCCACGCTGCCCGCGGACCGGCTCGCCGACAAGCTCGGCTCGGTCGGCCGGGCGCTGCCCGGTGGCGAGTTCACCATCTCCGACGGCGAGGTCGTCTACCGCGGGCCCAACGTGATGATGGGATACGCCGAGACCGGCGCCGACCTGGTCAAGGGCGACGAGCAGGGCGGCGTGCTGCGCACCGGCGACCTGGGCCGGCTCGACGACGAGGGCTTCCTGTTCATCACCGGCCGGCTCAAGCGGATGGCCAAGGTGTTCGGCGTCCGCATCAACCTCGACGACGTGGAGAAGAACTTCCCGGTCGCGGCCGTCGCCGGCGACGACAAGCTCGTCGTCTACGTAGTGGATCTCGACGACGAAAAGACACTTCGCGCCAAGATCGCTGAATGGCTCGGCACCCACCACACCGGCGTGGTCGTGCACCGCATCGAGGCGCTGCCTCTGCTGCCCAACGGCAAGACCGACTACCGGGCCCTGGAGGCGTCGCTGTGAGTGTCTTCACCCTTTCGCAGGCCGAGAAGGAGAAGGTGCTGCTCGAGGAGCTTTCCGGCCTCGTCGAGCATCACCTCCAGCGGTGCGAGCCGTACGCCCGGATTCTCGCCGCGAGCGGCTACACCGGCGCCGACACGGTCGCCGACCTGCCCTGGCTGCCCGTACGCCTGTTCAAGAACCTCGACCTCAAGAGCATCGCCGACGACGAGGTGTTCAAGGTCCTCACGTCCAGCGGCACCACCGGCGAGGTCAGCAAGATCTACCTCGACAAGGCGGCCGCCGCCACCCAGACCCGCCAGCTCGCCGCCACCGTGCAGACCGTGCTCGGCCCCAGGCGGCTGCCGATGCTGCTGGTCGACACCAAGGCGATGCTCAAGGACCGCAAGTCGTTCAGCGCCCGCGGCGCGGGCGTGCTCGGCATGTCGACGTTCGGCCGCGACCACGTCTGGGCGCTCGACGGTGAGGGCCTGGTCGACGTCGAGGCCATCAAGGGCTTCCTGGCCAAGCACGGCGACGAGCCGTTCCTGATCTTCGGCTTCACCTACCTGGTCTGGCTGCACCTCTACGAGGTCGCCCGCGACAACGGGCTCGACCTCAGCAACGGCATCCTGATCCACTCGGGCGGCTGGAAGAAGCTGGTCGACCAGGCGGTGTCGCCGGAGGAGTTCCGGCGCCGGCTGGCCGGTGTGGGCCTGACCCGCACGCACAACTTCTACGGCATGGTCGAGCAGATCGGCACGATCTTCCTGGAGGGACCGTCCGGTGGTTCGCTGTACTGCCCGGATTTCGCGGACGTGGTGGTTCGCGACCCGCAGACCTGGGCGGAGCTTCCGCCCGGCCAACCGGGCCTCCTCGAGGTGGTGAGCACACTGCCCACGTCGTACCCGGGACACGTGCTGCTGACCGAGGACCTCGGCGTCGTGGACGGGATCGACGACGGGGACTGGCCCGGCAAGCGCTTCTCGGTGCTCGGCCGGCTGCCGCGAGCCGAGGCCAGGGGCTGCTCGGACACCTACAAGGAGGCGGCGTGACCGACTGCACCGTAGACCGCGAAGCGCCCGTAGGGACAGGAGGGCACGCCCGATGAGGCCCGGTGTGAACGGGGTGCGTTTCCGGTTCGGGGCCGAGGGCGACCTCACCGCACCGGCCCTCGCGGAGGACCGGCTGACCGTCGGCGACCCGCGCGTCGTCGACTTCCTCAGCAAGCTGGCCCGCAAGCTGCTCGCCCCGGCGGTCGCCCGGCGGCACCCGGAGCTGGGCTCGCTCGGCTACTTCATGCGGCCGGCCGAGCTCACCCGGGCGGTCGCCCGGATGCGGCGCGAGGACGCCTACGTCTTTCCGCGCGGCAACGTCTTCCACGTACCGCCGGCGAACGTCGACACGATCTTCGTGTACTCGTGGGCACTGTCCGCGCTGGCCGGCAACCACAACGTCGTGCGGATCTCGGAGCGTTCGGCGACCGCGGCCGACACGATCCTGGAGGCGCTCAACACCACGCTGGCCGACGCCGACCCGGTGATCGGACGCACCCAGCGCATGATCACGTACGGCCGGGACGACGCGATCACCGCCGCGCTGAGCCAGTGGTGCGACCTGCGGCTGATCTGGGGCGGCGACGTCGCGGTCACCACGATCCGCAAGCAGCCGCTCCGGCCGTCCGGGCGCGACCTGACCTTCCCCGACCGTACGTCCTGGGCCGCGCTGTCGGTCGCCGGCTGGCGGGCCGCCGATCCGGCGGCGCGGCGCCAGGCCGTGGTCGGGTTCTCCAACGACGCGTACTGGTTCGACCAGGCCGCCTGCTCCTCGCCGCGCACGGTCTTCCTGGTCGGTGCGGACGGCGAGGACGTGCGCGAGGAGTTCCTCACCCTGCTGCTCGACGTCGTCGGCCGGCGGGGCTGGGAGGTCGACGCGGCGATGGCGGTCGAGAAGCGGGTCAACGCGTACGGGATGGCCGCGACCGGTGCGATCACCCGGATGGATTTCCCGGCCAACTCGGTGACCTCGATGTCGCTCGCCGCGGTGGCGGACGCGCCGCGGCACTGGATCGGGGCCGGTGCCTTCCCGTTCGCCCAGGTCGGTTCCCTGCTCGACCTGGTGCCGGCGATGAACCGGCAGGACCAGACGTTCAGCCACTTCGGCTTCGCGACCGACGAGTTGCGGGCGTTCGCGAGCGCGCTCGGCGGACGCGGGGTGGATCGGATCGTGCCGTTCGGTCAGGCGCTGACCTTCGGCGCGATCTGGGATGGCTACGACCTGCCGCGTGAGTTCACGCGCTTGACCGTTCTCCAGGACTGACGGAGCCGATGACCTCCACGGGGCAAATCCACAACAAGGTCGCGGATGTGCCGGCGGAGGTCACGCCACCGGCAGTGTCCTCACCACGTCCAATCAGGACAGTCTGGGCGCTGCTGCCGTGGCTGCTCGTGGCCGTGGCCGCCGGCTTCGTCCTGCACCACTACGGCACCCCCGATGGGGCGACCGCCGGCTACGCCGCCTACCTCGTGCCGGCCGTCGTGCTGCCGGGCACGCTGGTCTTCCGTGCACTCTGGGGCAGCCGTGGCAACTGGCCCGAGGACCTCGGTCTCGGCGCGGCCACCGGCATGCTGCTGCAGCTGATCGGCTGGGCGATCGGCGCCGCCACCGGCCGGCACCTGATCCTGACCGTCTGGCCGATCCTGATCCTGGCGCTTTTCCTGGCCGTGCCGCGGCTGCGCCGGAACTGGCGCATCGCCGACCCGTCCCCGCTGCCGCTCGCCTGGTCCTGGCTGATGGCGGCGGTGCTGCTGGCCCTGGTCGCCTGGGCGGCTCCGCAGTTCCGCTCCATGCCGCTGCCGCCGGTCACCACCCAGTACTACCCCGACGTCTATTACCACCTCTCGCTGATCCACGAGATGATGCGGTTCTTCCCCTTCCAGGTGCCTCAGCTGGCCGGAGACTCGCTGCGGTACCACTACCTGTCCGACGCCGACATGGCCACGGCCAGCATGGTCACGCACATCGCGCCGACGACCGTGTTCCTGCGGCTCTGGATCCTGCCGGTGGTCGCGTCGGCCGCGGTGGCGATCGCGGCGCTCACGCGTGCGGTCGCCCCGCGCTGGTGGGCCGGCCCGGTCGCCGCCGCGGTGGCCTTCGCCGGTCAACCTCTGTACGGCAACTCCCCGATCTCGTTCGGCACCCAGCCGATCTCCCTGCTGAGTCCGTCCCAGTCGTACGCGATGCCGCTGCTCGCCCTGTTCACGCTGGTCGCGGTCGAGAAGCTTCGCGGTGGCCAGGTGGCCCGCGGGTGGGCCGGCTGGGCCGCCCTCCCCGTTCTGGCGGTGGCCTGCGCGGGCGCGAAGTCGAGCGCCCTGCCACCCCTGCTGGCCGGTGTGCTGCTCGCCGGGCTCTACCTGTGGTGGCGGCGCCGCACGGTCCCGTGGGCCGCGGTCGGCCTGCTCGCCTCGGTCGCCTTCGGGATGGCCGCCGGCTTCCGGCTCTTCGCCGGTGGTGGCGCCGGCACGCTGGGCCTGCAACCGCTGAGCCTGCTCCGCTGGATGCAGCCGTACAGCCAGACGCTGGGCATCGATGACGGCGTGGGCCGGGGCGGGCTGTTCCCGCCGGGCCTGCAACACGCGGGCGGGCGCGGCCTGCTCTTCGTCGCCATCCTGGTCGGCTGGTTCCTGCTGATGGAGTCGCCGCGACTGATCGGTCTGGTCGTGCCCGGCCGGACGGGCACCGGCGACCCCGCGCCCTTCCTGCTCGGCGGGATGATCCTGGCCGGGCTGGGCGCCGCGCTGGTGCTCTGGCATCCCGCGGCGAGCCAGGTCTACTTCTTCAACGGCGCGGTGCCGTTCGGCGTGGTGCTGACCGTGCGGGCCGTCGCCGTGCGGAGCCGCGGCTGGCCGGTGCTGGCCGCCGGTGCCGCGGCCGGGGCGCTGTGGATGTGGTTCGGTCTCCGGTACCGGCCGCCGTCTCATCCCACCATCGACGGCTGGCAGGCGGCCCTCGTCGTTCCAGTGCTGGTCGCCGCCGGGATCGCGGTGGTCCTCGTGGCCACCGGGGTGGCGATCTGGCGGCGCCGGGCGCTCCGCGCGGTGCCGGTTGCCCTGCTGGCCGCCGTCCTGGGCGGCAGCGTGGCGGCCAATCTCGAGGTCACGGCTCGCGCCATCCACGCCCATCACGGGCCGGTGCCGTTGCGCGCCGAGGTCACGGCGCCGGAGATGCGGGCCGCCCGGTGGCTCGACCAGAACGCGGGTGCCGACGACGTGGTCGCCACCAACGTGCACTGCATGCCGATGAACGCGAAGAAGAAGTGCGACGCCCGCGCGTTCTGGGTCGCCGGGCTCGGCGGACGGCGAAGTTACGTGGAGAGCTGGGCTTACTCCGACCAGTCGGTCGGTGCGAACGGAGTGAACGGTTTGAAGTACATGTACCAGCCGGCGCCGTACCCGGACCGGTATTCGCTCAACGAGCGGGTCTTCGCGACCGGTGACGCCGCCTCGGTGGCCGAGTTGCGCGCGCAGGGCGTCAAGTGGCTCTTCGCGGACACGCGGGCCGGTCAGGTGGCGCCGGCCCTGGCCCAGGTGGCCCACGTCAGCTACACCGCCGGCCCGGTAACCATCTATCAGCTGAACGCGGTGTCGTGAGCCTCCTCGCCGAACGTTCGGTGGACACGCCCGCCGAACCCGCCGCCGGGACCCGCGGGCGGACCCTCTGGACCCTCGTGCCGTGGCTGGTCCCGGCGCTCGCCTGGACGCTCGGCCTGTGGAGATTCGGCACGCCGGCCGGCGACATCGCGCTCTACGCGGCGTACCTGGCCGTGGCGATCGTGCTGCCCGGCACGCTGGTGCACCGGGCCTTGCGGGGCAGCCGGGGCAATCTGCCCGAGGACCTCGGGCTCGGGGCGGCCACCGGCCTGCTGGTGTTGATCATCGGTTGGGCGCTCGCGGCGGCGACCGGCTTGCAGGTCCTGCTGCCGGGCTGGCCGCTGCTGGTCATCGCGCTGTTCGTGGCCGTACCCGGGCTGCGCCGGCACTGGCGGATCCCGGCCGGGCAGCGCCGGCCGTTGCCCGCCGCCTGGTCGTGGATCATCGCCGCGGTGGCTCTCGCCCTGGTGGCGGTGACCTGGTCGTTCTGGCGGGACAATCCGCTGCCGCCGGCCACCACCGACTACTACCAGGACCTCACGTACCACCTCGCGCTGGTGCACGAGATGACCCGCTCGATGCCGTTCCAGGTGCCGCAGGTGGCCGGGGACACGCTGCGCTACCACTATCTGTCCGACGCCGACATGGCCACGGCCAGCATGATCACCCGGATCCCGGCGCCCACATTGCTGTTCCGGCTCTGGATCGTCCCGATCGGGCTGGCCACCGTGCTGGTGTGCGCGGCGATCGCGCGCGAACTGACCGGCAAGTGGTGGGCGGGCGCGCTCGGTGGAGCCGTCTCGTTGCTCGCGTGGCCGCTGATGCTCGGCTCGGTGGTCGCTGCCTTCGGTGGCTCGCCGTTCTCCTTCCTGAGCCCGTCCCAGTCGTACGCCCTGCCGCTGCTCGGCCTGCTCATCGCGGTGAGCCTGGACGTGCTGCACGGCCGTCGGCTGGGCTGGACCTGGGCGCTGGTGTTCCCGCTGGCGCTGGCCTGTGCCGGGGCCAAGGAGAGCACGCTGCCCCTGTTCGTGGCCGGCATGGGGCCGGCGGTGCTGGTGCTCCTGCTGTGCTACCGGGACCGGCTGCGCGCCGGACTGGTCATGTTCGGGCTGACCCTGGTGGCGATGGTGCTCGGCACGAGGCTCTTCGCCGGCGGTGGCGCGGGTTCCCTGGCCATCCAGGTGTTCGCGGTCCTCGAATGGTTCCTGCCCTTCCGGCGGACGATCGGAGCGGACGACCCGATCGACGCCAGCCATCTGCTGCCGGCCGGCATCGTCGGCCAGGGGGCGGCCGGAGTCGGGATCGCGCTCGGCATGTTCGCCTGGTGGGTTGTCGTTCAGGTGCCCCGGTTGCTCGGGATGGTCGCGCTGACCCGCCGGCGCACGCGGACCGACCCGGCGGCGTGGCTGCTGGCCGGCATCACGACGGCCGGCGTCGGCGCTCTCTGGGTGATCTGGCACGCGGCGTCCAGCCAGATCTACTTCTTCGTCGGTGCGGCACCGTTCGCCGGGCTGCTGACCGTCTGGTTGCTGGCCGATCAGGCCCGCAGCTGGCGGCCGGTGGTGGCCGGGCTCGCGGCCGGGACGCTCTGGGAGGTGTTCGCGCCGCACGGCTTCACGCCCCGGCACGACACCGTCGGCGACTGGTTCCGGGCGATGTTCGAGCCGCTACTGGTGACCGCGGCGGTGGCCGCCGGGGTGGCCCTGGTGGTGCTCGTGGTCTGGCGGGTGGCGACCGGCCGGTTCGCCTGGCGCGCGATTCCGGCCGGGCTGACCGCGGCGATCCTGGGGGCGTCGCTGACCGGGCCGGTCAACGGGCAGGCACAGGCCGACATCCACGGCAAGGCGCCCGTGGCGGCGGCCCGGCTGTCGGTCACCGCGGACGAGATGCGGGCCGCGCTCTGGCTGGGCGACCACTCCGGGCGGGACGACGTGATCGCCACCAACGTGCACTGCCAGATGGGCAACCAACCCGGCCACTGCGACGCCCGCGCGTTCTGGGTCGCGGGGCTCGCCGGCCGGCGGACGCTGGTGGAGAGCTGGGGCTACACCGACCAGGCGGTGGCGGCGGACGGGAAGAACGGCAAACGGTTCATGCTGCAGCCCGCGCCCTATCCGGAGCGGTTCGCCCTCAACGAGCGGGTGTTCGCCCAGGGCGCCGCGGCCGATGTCGAGCAGCTCCGCCAGCAGTACCACGTGAAGTGGCTCTTCGCCGACGCCCGCGTCGGCGCTGTCTCGCCCGACCTGGCGCGGGTCGGTCACCTACGCTACCAGTCGGGCCCGGTGAGCGTCTTCGAGCTCTAGGAAGAGCTCGGGTCGAGCGTCAGATCCGGAACGCGGCGACCGTCGTCCGCAGCTCGGCCGCGGTGGTGGCCGGGTTGAGCTGGTGGTCGGGTTAACCCTACTGTCGATCGGGTGGCAAGCGGGATCGGAAGGGGGCGCTCCGATGCCTAGCGTCAATGACATGACCACGACCTACGCCGACGACCGATATGCCCCCGGTCCGGCGCTGCGGATTCTCCGCCAGCTGGGCATCGACACGCAGTACGCGCTGCTCGGGTTCCCGCTGGGCATCCTCACCGTCGCGCTGCTGCTGCCCTTCTTCTTTCTCGGCCT
This sequence comes from Actinoplanes sp., assembly GCA_036402935.1. Classification (GTDB taxonomy): domain Bacteria; phylum Actinomycetota; class Actinomycetes; order Mycobacteriales; family Micromonosporaceae; genus Actinoplanes. Next base: position 1,873 of record DASWRZ010000312.1, on the reverse strand, counting down.
CGGCACGACGGTGATCTGGATCGGCATCGTGATCATGCCCGCCACGCTGATCATGGCGCGCGGCTTCGCCACCGTCGAGCGGGCCCGCATCCGGCCGGTGCTGCACCGCGACATGCCGCACCCGTACTACAAGAAGCGCAAGGATGCCGGCTTCGTGCGGCGGATGATCACCCCGCTCACCGACGGCCAGGCCTGGCTCGATCTGGTGCACGGCGCCTTCCGGTTCATACCCAGCACGATCGCGTTCGCCTTCACCGTGACCTGGTGGGCGGCCGCGCTGGGCGGCCTCAGCTGGTCGCTGTGGGGGTGGGCGACTCTCGGGGCCGGCAACGAGGGCCTGCCCGAACTGCTCGGCTTCAACTCCGACTACACCACCGACGTCATCTTCTATCTGGTTATCGGCGCGCTCTTCGCGGTCACGCTCTACCCGGTGGTCCGCGGGGTGGCGCTCCTCGAGGCGCTGTTCGCCCGGGGCCTGCTCAGCGGGGTCAACGAACTGCGCACCCAGGTCGCCGAGGCCAACGCGGCCCGCGAGGTGGCCCAGGCGCAGAAGGCGGCCGCGGTCTCGGCCGAGGCGACCGCGCTGCGCAAGCTCGAACGCGACATCCACGACGGGCCGCAGCAGCGGCTGGTCCGCCTGGCGATGGATCTCGGCCGGGCCGAGCAGCAGTTCGCCACCGACCCCGAGAAGGCCCGGGCGACGCTGGCCGAGGCGGTCACCCAGACCCGCGAGACGCTCGACGAGCTGCGCGCGCTGTCCCGCGGCATCGCCCCGCCGATCCTGGTCGACCGTGGCCTGCAGGCGGCGCTGACGGCGCTGGCCGCCCGCTGCACCGTCCCGGTCGACCTCGACGCGCCGCTGGTCGATCGGCTCGACCCGGCCGTCGAGTCGACCGCCTACTTCGTGGTCGCCGAGTCGCTGACCAACATCGCCAAGCACAGCCGGGCGACCGAGGTCCACGTGAGCGTGCAGCGGCTCGCCACCGGCCTGCTGGTCTCGGTCGACGACGACGGGATCGGCGGGGCCAGCCTGGCCAAGGGGCACGGGCTCGCCGGGCTCGACGACCGGGTGCGCGCGGCCGGCGGGGTGCTGTCGCTCGACAGCCCCGAGGGCGAAGGCACGCGCATCACGGCGGCTCTGCCCCTCTAGGCGGGCCGTCATCTGACAGCATGGCGGCATGCGAGTGGTGATTGCCGACGACGCGGTGCTGTTGCGTGAGGGTCTGATCAGGCTCGTCGAGGAGAACGGCCACACGGTGGTGGAGGCCGTCGGCGACGGGCCGTCCCTCGTACGCGCGGTGGTCGAGCACAAGCCGGACGTGTCTATCGTGGACGTCCGGATGCCACCCTCGCACACCGATGAGGGACTGCGGGCGGCCGTTGAAGCGCGCTCCCTGGTGCCGGGCACCCCGATCCTGGTGCTGTCGCAGTACGTCGAGGTGTCGTACGCCGACGACCTGCTGGCCGACCGCCGCGGCGCGGTGGGTTATCTGCTCAAGGATCGGGTCGCCCAGGTCGCCGACTTCCTCGACGGGCTGACGCGGGTGGCCGACGGCGGCACGGTGCTCGACCCCGAGGTGGTCAGCCAGTTGCTGGTGCGGCGGCGGCGCGACGACCCGTTGCGCAACCTGACACCGCGCGAGCGCGAGGTGCTGGAGCGGATGGCCGAAGGGCTGTCCAACACCGCGATCGCCCGCAAGCTGGTGGTCACCGAGGGCGCCGTCGAAAAGCATGTGCGCAACATCTTCACCAAGCTCGACCTGCATCAGGACGAGGAGCAGCACCGCCGCGTGCTGGCCGTGCTGGCCTATCTGAGGCCGTAGCAGGACACAGGATCACAGGACTTCAAGACACAGGACTTTCAGGACACAGG
>DASWRZ010000311.1:0-16866 GCA_036402935.1 Actinoplanes sp. | reverse complement strand
TTCGCGGCCGGCATCACCGGCTTTCTCTACGACCGCCTCATGCAGCCGAACGCGCCCAAGTACAACCAGCCGCCGCACCTGAGCGACGTCAAGGTGCCCGGCCTGTCGGACATCCCGCTGGTCGGCCCGGTGCTGTTCCACACCAACGTGCTGGTCTGGCTCGCACTGATCCTGGTCTTCGTGATCCACTTCGCGCTCAAGCGGACCCGCTGGGGCCTGCGGACCCGGGCGGTCGGCGAGCACCCGATCGCGGCCGACACGGTCGGTGTCCGGGTCCGCGGACTGCGGTACACCAACGTGCTGGTCGGCGGCCTGATCGCCGGCGCCGGCGGGTCGTACTTCACGCTGATCTCCAGCGACGCGTTCAACCAGAACATGACCGGCGGCCTCGGGTACATCGCGCTGGCCGCGCTCATCTTCGGCCGGTGGACGCCGTTCGGGGCGCTCGGCGCGGCCCTGTTCTTCGGCTTCACCCAGGAGCTGGCCAACTACCTGAGCGTGGTCGGCAGCCCGGTACCCAACCAGTTCCTCAACATGCTGCCCTACCTGGCGACCATCGTCGCGGTGGCCGGACTCGTCGGCCGGGTGCGGGCCCCGAAGGCGGACGGCGTGCCGTACGTGAAGAGCTGAGCCCGCCGCCCGCGGGGTGGGGCACAATCGGCGCATGGAGATCGACTGGGCCGGGTTGCGTGCGCAGGCCATCGAGGCCATGCGGCACGCGTACGCGCCGTACTCCGACTTTCCGGTCGGGGTGGCGGGGCTGGTGGACGACGGCCGGGTGGTCGTCGGCTGCAATGTGGAGAACGCCTCGTACGGCGTCGGGTTGTGCGCCGAGTGCGGACTGGTCAGCTCGCTGGCCGCCAGCGGTGGCGGGCGACTGGTGGCCATCTCCTGCGTGGACGCCAACGGCTCGCCGCTGATGCCCTGCGGGCGCTGCCGGCAGCTGCTCTGGGAGCACGGCGGGCCGCGCTGCGTGGTGGAGGCGCTGCCCCGGCCGCTGACGATGGCCGAGCTGCTGCCGCACGCGTTCGGCCCGGACGACCTGGACAAGGTCACCGGCCCGGCGTCCGGTCACCAGGTGCCGACCGAGCTGGCCCGGTGGCGAGGTCGGGGCACCGTCTTCGTGCACCCCGACCTGCACGGCGGCGAGACGGTCTGGACCGGCTACTGGGAGCGGTCGGGCGGCAGCCCGGCCGAGAGCGACGCCGACAAGGGCGTCCTCGAGGAGGGGCCGAACTTCCCCACCACCTCCGAAGCGGTGGCCTGGGGGCAGGTCCGCACGCCACGGATCGTGGTGGTGGACGCCGACGGCGGTCTGACCTGGGCCGGCGAGGGAGAACCACCGGAGGGCATCCCCTCCCGGTGGCAGGGATAGAGCGAGGACACATGAGCGAGTTCGCGGCGGTCGACGTCATCCGGGCCAAGCGGGACGGCGGCGAGCTGAGCGACGCCCAGATCGACTGGGTCGTGGACGCCTACACCAAGGGCGTGGTCGCCGACGAGCAGATGTCGGCGCTGGCCATGGCGATTCTGCTGCGCGGCATGACGCCGCGGGAGATCGCCCGGTGGACCGCCGCGATGATCGCCAGCGGCGAGCGGCTGGACCTCTCCTCGGTGAGCCGGCCGACCGCCGACAAGCATTCGACCGGCGGCGTCGGCGACAAGATCACGCTGCCGCTGACGCCGCTGGTCGCCGCGTGCGGTGCGGCGGTACCCCAGCTCTCCGGCCGCGGCCTCGGCCACACCGGCGGCACCCTGGACAAGCTCGAGTCGATCGCCGGCTGGCAGGCCACGATCAGCAACGACGCGTTCAAGCGGCAGCTGCGGGAGGTCGGCGCGGTGATCTGCGCGGCCGGCGACGGCCTGGCCCCGGCCGACCGCAAGCTCTACGCGCTGCGCGACGTCACCGGCACGGTCGAGGCGATCCCGTTGATCGCCAGCTCGATCATGAGCAAGAAGATCGCCGAGGGTACGGGTGCGCTGGTCCTCGACGTCAAGGTCGGCTCGGGCGCGTTCATGAAGGACCTGGACGCGGCCCGTGAGCTGGCGTCGACCATGGTGCGGCTGGGCACCGACAGCGGGGTGCGGACGGTCGCCCTGCTCACCGACATGAACACCCCGCTCGGCCGGGCCGTCGGCAACGCGGTCGAGGTGGCCGAGTCGCTCGAGGTGCTGGCCGGGGGCGGGCCGCCCGACGTGGTCGAGCTGACTCTGGCCCTGGCCCGCGAGATGCTGGCGGCCGCCGGGCTCGACGCCGACCCGGCCAAGGTGCTGGCGTCCGGTCAGGCGATGGACACCTGGCGGGCGATGATCCGGGCCCAGGGCGGCGACCCCGACGCGCCGCTGCCGGTGGCCCGGGAGAACGAAGTGGTGCGCGCCTCGGCCGGTGGGGTGGTCACGGCGGTCGACGCGTACGGAATCGGTCTCGCCGCCTGGCGGCTCGGCGCCGGGCGGGCCCGCAAGGAGGACCCGGTGAGTTTCGGCGCCGGGATCGTGCTGAGGGTCAAGCCGGGTGACCGGGTGAGCGAGGGTGACGTGCTGCTGGAGTTGCGGGCCGACGACGCCGATCGAATCCCGGCGGCACGCTCCGTCGCGGCCGGGGCGATCGACATCAGTGAGAAGGCGCCCTCTACTACAAACCTTCTTCTCGACCGCATAGCCTGACGCACCATGACGAAGGCCGCACCCGATCCGCGTGCCGTTCGCGAGGCCAGCCTCGACGAACTGGAGCGGCTCGGCCTGCCGCTGCCGCCGCCCGGCTTCCCGCTGGTGTGGGAGCCGGGCGACAGCATCGAACTGCGGCCCACCATCGACCTGGAGGCCCGCGCGGCGATTCTGCACGTGGTGGTGGCCCGGTGCTTCGGCATGCCGACCGAGCTGGCGATGAGCTGGATCCTCGGCTCGCACCTGGTCGACCTGGTCACCCCGCCGGAGTGGGAGTTCGTCATCGGGGCCAAGGGCGACCACCGGTCCTTCGTGCTGCACCACGACGCGGTCTTCGCGCTGGCCTGGCTGCTCGGCCTGGCCCGGCATCTCGACCCGACCGCGCCCCCGGAGGATCGGTTGATGTCCCAGATGCCGGATCTTCCGTCTGGTGAGACGTTCGGGCAGTGGCGGTCACGGTCGCTGATGGCTCCCCGAGATCCGGTCGAGGCGGCCGTGCTGCTCGATCTCTACTACTGCCTGGACTGGGCGTTCCAGGAGGTACAGGCATCCGGCGCGTCGATTCCGGGCGAGATCGACGCCAATGCGATCGGGCAGCGGAGGTGGGCGCTCGAATGGGCGGTCGTCTTCCACGGGCCTTACCATGACAAACCCGCCGAATGGGAAGAGGTCGACCTTTCGGTCTAGGCCTTTCCCGTACGCGGTTTGCTAGCGCTTCTTCCGGTACGCCGTGACCGTGACCGCCGCGGTGACGGTGCACGCCTCGTCGGGCCGCGCCGCCGACGGTACGTGGTGGGCGTTCGGCGTCATGCCGATCAGCGTGCGCACCTCGGGTCCGGTCAGCTCCAGCCGGTGGCGCAGCGCCCGGCTTCCGACCGTGGTGAAGCGGTCGCCCAGCGACTCGGCCACCCGGGCCGTCTTGTCCGGGTCGACGTGGATCAACCCGTGCGCCTCGATCAGCTCGGTCAGGTGGTCGGGAGCCGGAGTAACCACCAGCAGCACGCCGTCCGGTCGCAGCACCCGGTGGAACTCGGCACCGTTGCGCGGCGCGAACACGTCCAGCAGCAGCCCGGCCGCCTCGTCCCGGATCGGCAGCGGGCGCCAGAGATCGGAGAGCACGGCGGCGGCCCGCGGGTGGGCCCGGGCGGCCCGCCGCAGCGCGGCCTTGGAGACGTCGACGCCCAGGCCGACGCTGGTTTGCCTGGCCTGAAGCACCCGGGCCAGGTAGTAGCCGGTGCCGGTGCCGGCGTCGACCACCAGCCCGTCGCTCGCATAGGACGCCAGCGCGTCGGCGATGAAGGCGTAGTGGCCGGCCGAGAGGAACCGATCGCGGTCGGCGACCATCTCCGCGGTGTCACCGGAATACCGGACGCGGCCGTTGGACAGGTTGGCATATCCCTGCCTGGCCAGGTCGAACACGTGCCCGGTGACGCACCGCAGGACACGCTCGGTGCGGGACAGGATTTGTTCGCAGACCGGGCACCGCAGGTACGGCAATGCTCCGTCGATCATTCGTTTCCTGCCTCTAGGCTCTTCTGATGGCCGCCATTCAACATTCCGACATCGTGAAGGCCCCCAAGGCGCTGCTGCACGACCATCTGGACGGCGGCCTCCGGCCGGCGACCGTCATCGAGCTGGCCGATGCCGTGGGCCACCAGCTGCCGACCACCGACCCGGCCGCGCTGGGCGACTGGTTCGTGGCCGCCGCCGACTCGGGCTCGCTGGAACGTTACCTTCAGACCTTCGCGCACACCGTCGCGGTGATGCAGACCGAGGAGGGCCTGCACCGGGTCGCGCGGGAGTGCGCGCTCGACCTGGCCGCCGACGGCGTCGTCTACGCCGAGGTCCGCTACGCGCCCGAGCAGCACCTGGAGCGCGACCTCACGCTCGACCAGGTGGTCGAGGTGGTCGAGGCGGGCTTCCGGGCGGGCTGTGCCGAGGCGGCCGCCCAGGGCCGGGTCATCCGGATCGGCACCCTGCTGACCGCGATGCGGCACGCCGCCCGGTCGCACGAGATCGCCGAGCTGGCGGTGCGCTTCCGGGACACCGGCGTGGTCGGGTTCGACATCGCCGGTGCCGAGGCGGGCTTCCCGCCCACCCGGCACCTGGACGCGTTCGAATACCTCCAGCGGGAGAACTTCCACTTCACCATCCATGCGGGCGAGGCCTTCGGGTTGCCGTCGATCTGGCAGGCGATCCAGTGGTGCGGTGCCGACCGGCTGGGTCACGGAGTGCGCATTGTGGACGACATCACCGGCCGGCCGGGAGCCGAACCGGTGGTTCTCGGGCGGCTCGCCGCCTACGTTCGCGACAAGCGGATTCCGCTCGAGCTCTGCCCCTCGTCCAACGTGCAGACCGGTGCCGCCGCCTCGATCGCCGAGCACCCCATCGGCCTTCTGCACGATCTGCGTTTCCGGGTGACCGTCAATACCGACAACCGGCTGATGAGCGGCACCTCGATGTCGCGCGAGATGGCCCTGCTGGCCGAGGCGTTCGGCTGGGGCTGGGCCGAGCTGCAGTGGCTGACCATCAACGCGATGAAGTCGGCGTTCATCCCGTACGACGAGCGGCTGACGATCATCAACGAGGTGATCAAGCCGGCGTACGCCAAACTGATCAGCTGACCCGACCTGGCACAAACTGGGCTACAGCAGTTCAGATATGCCTATTCGGCGCCGGTACTCATCCGTTCGGTCAGAATGGTCCCTACAAACACTGCAAAAACCGGCATCTCACCTTGCCGTGCGGCGCGTACCGCGCCATCGTCTCTCCTGCCGCGATCCACTACGATCGGGCGCGATCGGCTGGCCCACCCCCCGCCGTGCCGATCGAGTTGAGTGACTCTGAGAACGCACCCCGATACAAGCAGTGACATTGGATCGGCGATCGAGGCCGCAACTTGGGCAACAATCGCGCCACACAAACGGTCCGTGTCGGCCTGCTCTTTCTCTTTGACACTCGTCGTGATGGAATCTCGGGGGCCCGACCGGCGAGTCGGCCGTGTGCGGTGCCCGGCGAGCCGAAGCCCGGGCCCGAATCAGGAGGACGGTGACGTGAGCAAGCGCCCAACGACGGCGAATGGCGTCATGTCGCGTCTCCGTCGTCCGGCGGATCGGCTGCGAGACCTGCCGATCTGGTCGAAGCTCGGCCTTATCATGTTGGTTCCCACCCTGGCGACGATCATCGTCGGCGTCAGCGGCCTGGTGGACCACATCAATACGGCCAGCAATGCGGAGCGTGCCCGAAGCCTTTCGGTGTTGTCGCAGGCTGCCGGTGGTCTGGTCGATCACCTGCAGAACGAGCGTGCATACGCCGTCATGATCAGGACCAATGCCGACAACCAGGCGATCAAGACCAGCGCCAAGAAGGCCTACAGCAGCGAGGCCACTCTGGTCGATCAGGCCAAGCTGTCCTACTCGCAGCAGCGGCTGACCGTCGGCGCCGTGCCCTACAAGGTCAACGTTCTGCTGACGCGGCTCGACAACAACCTGTCGGACCTTCCGGCGACCCGCAGCCAGGCGGCCGAGGGTCAGCTCGAGGTCGGCGGCGTCACGTCGACCTACAACTCGCTGATCAACGACCTGCTCTCGGTGCGGGACGACGCGGCCGAGCTCTCCGACAACACCGAGCTCGGCGACCACATGCGCACCGTGGCCGCGGTGGCCCGGGCCAAGGAGTACGTCGCCGAGCAGCGCGACGTCGGTCACGAGATCATCCAGGCCGGCCGGCTCACGTCGGGCGTCCGCCGCGAGTTCACCGAGACCGAGACCGGTTTCGACCTCGCGGTCAGCACGCTCGGCTCGGTGGGCTCCGACGCCGAGATCGCTCAGTTCAAGGCGATCGGCAGCCAGCCCGCCGCCCGCGCGGCGACCAACCTGACGCTGCCGATCGACTTCATGTCCAACACGACGACCGACATCCCGTTCAACTCCCAGCAGTGGGAGACCGCGATGGTCGGGTACGACAAGCTCTTCCGGGGTCTCGAGGGCACGCTCGACTCGAGCGTCGTCAGCCAGGCGACCGACCTCCGGAACAGCGTCAACCGGCGGGTGTTCATCGAGACCAGCGTGCTGCTCGGCATGCTGCTGCTGGCCATCCTGTTCGCCTGGTTGGTCGCCCGGTCGATGGCCCGCTCGCTGCGTGAGCTGCGGCAGGGTGCCCTCTCGGTCGCCCAGTTCGGACTGCCGCACGCCGTGGAGCGGCTGCGTGATCCGGCTCTGTCCGGGTCGCTGACGCCGGCCCAGGTCGCCGACCAGATCGCCGAGCCGCTGCCGGTCCGCAGCCGGGACGAGTTCGGTCAGGTGACCGAGGCGTTCAACGCGGTTCACCTCGAGGCGGTGCGCACCGCGGCCGAGCAGGCCGCACTGCGGGCCTCCGTCGCGACGATGTTCGTCAACCTCGCCCGTCGTTCCCAGATCCTGGTCGACCGTCTCATCGGTCACCTCGACCGGCTGGAGCGCGGCGAGGAAGACCCGGACCGCCTGGCCGAGCTCTTCCAGCTCGACCACCTGGCCACCCGGATGCGTCGTAACGACGAGAACCTCCTGGTTCTCGCCGGTGCCGACTCGACGCGTGTGCAGCGCGAGGCGGCCGCTCTGATCGACGTGCTCCGGGCCGCGCAGTCCGAGGTCGAGCACTACACCCGCATCGAGTTCGGCATCATCGACCGCGACATCGAGGTGTCGGCACACGCCGTCAACGACATGGTCCACCTGGTCGCCGAGCTGTTCGACAACGCGACCGCCTTCTCGCCGCCCAACTCGACGGTCATCGTCGAGGCCCGGCGGCTCGGCGACGGTGCCCTGCTCTCGGTGGAAGACCGCGGCATCGGCATCAGCCGCGACCAGCTCAACGAGCTCAACGACCGGCTGGCCAACCCGCCGATGGTGGACGTCGCCGTCTCCCGGATGATGGGCCTGGTCGTGGTCGCCCGGCTGGCCACCCGGCACGCCGTCAAGGTCGAGCTGCGCCCGGCCGACACCGAGCGTGGCACGATCGCCGAGGTCGGCCTGCCGTCCTCGGTCCTGATGGGCGGCAACGGCGTCCCGGCGGTGGCCGGTGGCCGCGGCCAGTACGGTCCCGGCTTCGACGGCGGTCCCCAGGGCGGCCCGCAGCGTGGTGGCTTCCCGGAGCCCCTGGCTCTGGAGAGCGGCCGCGGTGGCTACCCGGGCAGCCGTCCGTTCGACCCCAACCCGCCGATGCCCAACGGTGGCATGCTCGGCACCGGTGGTCGCGCGGTTCCGGCCTGGTCCGACCTCACCGGCGCCCCGTCCAACGGTTTCGCCAACGGGTCGTCGAACGGCTTCGCCAACGGGTCGACCAACGGCGGTGGCAGCGGCAACGGCATGAACGGCTTCTACGGGCCGCGCAGCAACGAGATGATCCCGCCGCTGCCGTCCGGTCCGTCCGGCCAGCCGCCGGCGTCGCCGCAGGGCTTCGCCGGTCCCGACGGTCTGCCGCAGCGCCGCAACGGCGGCGAGCCGATCCGGACCGACGGTGACTCGGGTGGGTTCGGGGCGACCATCCCGCGCCAGCTTCCGTCCAACCCGGAAAACCAGGGACGCGGTCCGGCCCTCCCGCCGTTCTCCTCACCCCCGGCGCCCCCGATCTCGGCGCCGCCGGTTCCGTCCGGCCCGCCGTACGGTGGCCGTCCGGTCTCCTCACCGCCGGAGCAGGAGCCCCCGTTCCAGCAGGGCCAGTTCCAGGACGGCCAGTACCAGCAGGGCCAGTACCAGGACGGCCAGTTCCAGCAGGGCCAGTTCCAGCAGGGCCAATACCAGCAGGGCCAGTACCAGCAGGGCCAGGTCCGGGACGGCCAGTACCAGCAGGGCCAGTACCAGCAGGGCCAGTTCCAGCAGCCGCCGGTCCAGCCTCAGCAGGCGGCCGCCGCGCCGCCGGCCTGGCCGCCGGTCGCACCGGAGCGCGGGCCGGAAGTGCCGCCACACGTGCCGGAGAGCCTGGCCGCTGCGCTCGACATGACGACCGAGCTGCCGCGCTACCGGCCCGATCAGCCGACGACCCAGCAACCGCAGGTCGAGCGCGCGACCAACTCGCAGTCCGCCCCGATCCCGTCCTCGGCCCCGCCGGTGTCGGCGACCCCGGTCTCGGCGACGCCCACCTCGGGCGGCCCGCAGACCGAGGCCCAGCGGGCGGCCACCGCGGCACGGGCGGCGCACGAGGCGGCGGCGGTCCAGGCCGCCGAGGCCCAGGCGACCGCGGCCGCTCAGATCGCGGCCGCTCAGGCCGCGGCCCGGCAGCGGGAGAACGGCGGCACGCAGTACGCCGACGAGACCATGGAGCTGCCGATCTTCCGGGAGCTCGAGTCGGCCTGGTTCATGACGTCGGCCGCTCCGGCCGACGCCGGGGCCAAGCCGGCGCCGGCCGAGCCGAACGGTCTCGGTGACGAAAAGATCAGCTCGCAGCGGTACTCGACGGCCGAGCCGGCGCGCCCGGTCGGTGTGCCGCACCAGGCCGGTCCGCCGGAGACCCGGGAACTCAACCCGGCCACCGTCGGCGCGGCCGCCTCGAACGGCAATGTTGCTTCGAACGGCAATGTCGCTCCCCATGGCAATGTCGCTTCGAACGGCAGTGCGGCCTCGAACGGCAACGCGGCCTCGGCCGCCGCCGCCACGAACCCGTGGCAGACGGCAGCGGACGAGGGCTGGCAGGCGGCCCGTGCGGCGGCCGATATGCCGGTCGAGATCACGACCACCGCGGGTCTGCCCAAGCGGACCCCGATGGCCCAGCTCGTCCCCGGCGGTGTCGACCGGGGCGGCAATTCCGTCCAGCGCCGTACTCCCGAGGGGGTTCGCGGTCTTCTCTCCGCGTACCACCGCGGTGTTCAGCGTGGTCGCACCTCGGAACCATCGACCAATCCGGAGGGAACTCCGGGAGGGCAGCAGTCGTCGCAGGCTGGCAAGGAGCATGAGGCATGACATCTACGCAGGATCTCGGTTGGCTGCTGGCCAACTTCGCCGACCGCGTTCCCGGAGTCGCGCATGCGATCGCGGTTTCCGCCGACGGCCTGCTCCTGGCAGCCTCGCGGGACCTTCCGCGTGACCGGGCCGACCAGCTGGCGGCGATCGCCTCCGGCCTGGTCAGCCTGACTCAGGGCGCCGCGAGGTGTTTCGAGGGTGGTGCGGTACTGCAGACGGTCGTCGAGATGGACAACGGGTTCCTCTTCCTGATGTCGATCTCCGACGGCTCGTCCTTCGCGGTGCTCGCGGCGCGCAGCTGCGACGTCGGGCAGGTGGGCTACGAGATGGCCCTGCTGGTCGACCGCGTGGGCGAGGCACTCACCCCCGCGCCGCGTTCCGCGGCCGGGGTTCTCGGCTGAACGAGCACCTGGCCGGCGCCGTTCACGGGTTTGTCGCGGGATTCCTACCGCGAGTAAGCTCGGCCGGCGACTGTTCAGAACATTGACGCAAGACACACTTCTAAGGGTTCGAGGAAGGGGTGAGCGGTGACGATGCCCGAACGCGATGAGCCGACCGGCGCGCTGGTAAGGCCGTACGCCGTGACCCGCGGTCGGACCCGGCCGAAGGTTGATATAGCGCTGGAAGCGCTGATCGAGACAACCGTGCGCGGCCGATCTGGAATGATCCGCGGCGGGCAGGGTGGAAGCGAGCATCAGTACATCGCGGCTATGTGCGACGGCGGCCGTGTGCAGTCGCTCGCGGAAATCGCCGCACGCATGCAACTGCCGCTCGGTGTGGCCCGCGTAATCGTCGCCGACATGGCCTCCGACGGCCTCGTCGCGATATACGAGCCCACCTCGCTGGAAGACGAGACCGATGCGGTAGGCACGGAACTGCTGGAAAGGGTGCTGAGTGGACTTCGCAGGCTCTGACATGTCGCACCGTCCCGCTGCGGGACGCGTCACATCGGCGAAGATTGTCATCGCCGGTGGGTTCGGCGTTGGTAAGACGACGCTGGTGGGCTCGGTCTCCGAGATCACCCCGCTGACCACCGAGGCCATCATGACCTCGGCCGGTGTCGGCGTCGACGACAACCGACAGGTGCCGGGCAAGATGACGACCACGGTCGCCATGGACTTCGGCCGGATCAGCATCGACCGTGACCTGATCCTCTACCTGTTCGGCACGCCGGGCCAGACGCGTTTCTGGTTCATGTGGGACGAACTCGTGCGTGGCGCGATCGGTGCCGTCGTGATGGTGGACACGCGTCGGCTCGCCGACTGCTTCGCCGCCATCGACTTCTTCGAGCACCGCCGCCTGCCCTACCTGGTGGCGATAAACTGCTTCGACGGCATGCAGTACCACAACGCGCAGGACGTGCGAGACGCGCTGGCGATCTCGAGCGACGTGCCCGTGGTGAGCTGCGACGCCCGGAACCGTGAGTCGACGAAAAACGTCCTCATCTCGCTCGTCGAGTATGTGCTGACGATGCGTCGCTCGCGGGCCGTAGCGCCGGCCTGACGAACGGTCGAAGCCCCGCACCGTGCGACGGTGCGGGGCTTCTCCGCGCCCGGAGACGACCCGTCTCGGTAATCGGGGCAAAGCGGAGAGTGGGCCGGAAGTCAGGCGGACACGGCGAGTAACGTCGGCAGCCCGGCCAGGTCGTCGATCACGGCATCGGGACGGTAGCCGTCCGGGTCGCTGCGCAGCCCGCCCACTCCCGGGTACGCCGCGTTGGTCACCAGCACCGGCCGCATCCCGGCCCGGCGCGCGCCGTCGTGCTCACGGCTGCCGCCATCGCCGACGTACCAGCATTCGGCCGGGGGCACCTGGAGCCGCTCGGCGACGGCGGCATAGAGACGCTGGTCCGGTTTGTGGCACCGCTCACGCCAGGAGAAGACGGGGACGTCGATGCGTCGGGCGTACGGGGTGGTCGGCCACGCTTCGCAGAGTTCGCTGGAGCAGTCGCTGAGCAGTCCGATCAGGAACCCGTCGGCCCGCACCCGATCGAGCAACTCCAGCGCCCCGGGCCGCGGGGGCCGCACCCGCTCGGCTCCGGCCGCCTGAACCGCCACGGCGGCATCCAGCCGATCGTCGGACGGTGTGGCCCCGCACTGCCGGGCGATGGCCGCGAGCGTGCTTCTGGTGCCGCCGTACCTTCCGACAATCCGTTCCGGGTAGCTCGCCCCCATCGCGGCCCAGAACCGCGCGGCCGGCACCCCGAGCGCCGCCGCGGTGGCCTCGAACGCCGTGCGTCGCCCACTCTCGGCCCGCGGGTCGGTGAGCGTGCCGAAGAAGTCAAAGATGATCGCCCGCACCCGGTCATGCTCTCATCGCCTCACCACAGCCGGGCGGCCTGAATCACCCGTTCGACGCAGGGCGGTCGAGAACAGGCGCAGCGGCACGCGCGTGGTGTCGTGTGTGGACCGTCAGCTGATGTTTGGCGCCCGGACACGGAACACTCACGGTCTTCGCATCGTCCAGAGGGACGGCTCACCATTGGCCGCCGGCGCGGGGACGTCTGTTGCCGTCCTGATGCCCGGCTCGCCATTGGCCGTGGCAGCTGAGGAGGGGCGGCAGGACGTCTGTTGCCGTCCTGATGCCCGGCTCGCCATTGGCCGTGGCAGCTAAGGAGGGCGCCGGGATGCCTGTTGCGGTCCTGGGCTCGGCTCACGATTGGCCCGCGGCCGCTCGGCAGTCGCGCGGAGCAGCAGGGGCGACCGTGTCGGGTGAGCGTGGCTGGTTGTCGGGCGGGGCCGGTAGGAGACTGAGCCGAACACCGGCGGCCGTCCGGGTCGTGGTGGCGGTAGTGGTCGGCCCGCAGCCGCTGGAACGCGCTTCGCGCCTCGGCCGGCGCCGGATGCCAGCGGTTGTCGTGGGGTGAGGCGGCCTGGTTGGCAGTCGCGGCCGTCGGAGAGCTGTGCCGGACGCCCACGGCCGTCGCGGAGTGAGGGCCGCTGCTTTTCGGCCCGAGGCCGCTGGGGAGCGGCGCCACGGATCGTCTGCGAACACCGAGTGATCGCGGCAGCGTGTTTGGGCCGCGCTTCGTGCAGTCCGGGCCGTGCTTCGCACAGCGCGGGCCGTGGCTTCGCACAGCGCGGGCCGCGCTTCGCGCAGTCGGGGCCGCGCTTCGCGCAGTGCGGGCCGTGGCTTCGCGGACTGCGAGCCGTGCTTCGCGGGGTGCGAGCCGTGTTTCGCGCAGCGTGGGCCGTGCTTCGCGCAGTCCCGGGTGCCCGGGCGTACGGGAACGGCCGCGAGCGCGGAGCTCGCGGCCGTCTGGAGCGGGTTTCAGCGGCGGTAGCCGGCCTCGCTGTTGCGGTAGTCGTCGGCGGGCGCGCCGTCGCGGGTGAAGTCCCAGCCGCCGGCGGCCTCGCGGCCCGGGCGGCCGCCCATCGCGAAGCCGCCGATCTCCTGGCCTCGCCGCCAGCCGCGGAAGTAGCCAGTGGTATGGGCGGCGATGCTGGCCGCGTCGCGGACGATGCGCAGTGGGCGCTCTTCGCGGAGCGGCGAGCCCGGCACCAGGTTGGCCTGGGGGACCCGCTTGGGCAGGCCGGCCGCGGTCTCGGCGGCGACCGCCGGCGTCGAGGCCTTTTCCGCCGCGCGCCAGCCCGAGTCGTTGGGGTTGGCCCAGTCGAGCTCGGGCGAGACGTCGGCGTGGCCGGTGAACCAGGCCGAGCGGGCCGCGGCGAAGATCAGCAGGTCGCCGTCGCTGCTCTCGGCCGGCACCGGAGGGTTGGTGCTGCGGTCGAGCGCGGTCAGGGTCGAGCTGGTCGAGGACGTGATGCTCGAAGCCACGGAGGCGGTGCGGCGGATGCGGCCGCGGCCGCCTTCGCCGTCGACCACCCGCAGGGACGGGGGCTCGCTGATCGCCGGGATGTCGGCCATCGTCGCGTCGAGGCTGTCGCCCAGCTGGGGCTCGACCAGGCGCAGGGCCGGCGGCTCCTTCGGCATGTCCTGCCACGGCGGCTTGACCCGGCCGTTGCGGCCGTTGTCGGCCGGCGGCGAGCTGATCGACGCGGCCGGGGCGGACACGGGCGCGGAGGACTCGTCGCCCGAGTTGAGCAGCGGCCAGTTGGCCCGCGAACCAGGCTCGGCCGTCTCCTGGCCGGGGCGCTGGTTGGGCATCGGCAGCGAGTAGTCGGTCGCACTGCCCGCGGCGGCCGGCGACGACGGCCGCGGGGCCGACGTGTTGGGCCGGGGCGGGATCACCGTGCGCTGCCGCTCGGCGCGGGCGTTGTTGATCGCCGCGTGGCTCAGGGTGGCCCGGAACGGCTGGCCGTTGTCGGCCGGGGAGCCGGCCGACGCCGCGGGTGCGGCCGGAGCCGACGTCGGGGCGGCCGGGTTGGGGGTGCGGACCGGCGGGCGTGAACCCGGGGTGATCGGGGTCATGCCGGGCGGAGGCGGCGGCACCGACACCGGACGGTTGCCCGGGGCGGGCGTGCGGTTGGGGAACGCGGCCGAGGCGGCCGGGGCCGCGGGCGGCGGCGTCACCGGGCGCGGGGCCAGCGGCGGCGGCATGATCGGCTCGGGTGCGGCGGGCGGCGCGTTGAGCGGCTGCGGGATGACCGGGCCGTTGCCCGTGGCGGCCGGCTCGGGGCGACTGCGGCGGCTGCCGAAACGGTCGGCGTCGGCGGCCGGCGCGGCCTGCGGCGAAACCGGCTCGGCGGCCCGGCGAGTGCTTCGGCGGGCGATGCCCGGGCCGGAACTCAGCGGGGTGCGGTCGGCAAGTGTGCTCAACAGCTCGGTGCAGGCGGCGTCGCAGGCGCGAACGGCGGCGATCGCCTGCCGGATCGACTTGGCCGCGGACGGCGCCAGTGACTTGTTGACCCCACCGCGGCGGGGCGACTCGCTGATCGCCACGCTGAGCGCGGTCACCGCGGCGATGATCTCGTCTTCCGTCCCGACGCCGGCGCGGCCCAGCTCGGACACGATCTGCTCGGCGACCCGCTCGGCCTCCGCGCCGCCGGCCGACAGGCGGCTCGGCTCGGGAATCGCGTCGAGGACCCACATCGCCAGCGGGTGGGCGGGGTCGGGATAGGCCCGCAGGGCGGCCGGGTAGAGCTCGCGGAGAACCTCGCGGAGGGCGACCGCGGCGCCGTGACGGCCGTTGAGCAGGGCCACGTGCGCGGCCAGGATCGGCTTGTAACTGACGAGCTCGCGCGGGGTCTGGAGGTTGACCGCGGCGATGGCCCCGGCCTGCAGCGCCCGGGCCAGGCCGACCGCGCGCCGGGCGGCCGGCGGGGCCTGGATCTCCTCCATCGAGTCGTCGTCGGCGAAGCGCTCGGCGAAATCGTCGGTGGAGTCGTCGTCGGCGACCACCATGGGACGGCCCGCCGCGGTGAGCAGCGATGTGACCATGTGGTCGTCGCTGTCGGCGGCAACCGCGGCGTCGGTGAACCCACTTGTCCGCGCCACGAGCAGCGAACCCAACTCGGCGTAGCCGGACGGGTCGTCGCTGATCTCGTGAACGCCGAGCAGCCGGCCTGCGTCGTCCACCACGGCGACGGTCAGTTGCGCGGCCGAGGCCGCACGCACCGAACCATCAGCCGACGCCAGACCGCAGTACACCCGCACGAGCGCCACGGCGTCGTCCTCCCTCCGGGACAGCTTCGTCATTTGGCCAAGCAATGATGGTCCCCGTTCAGGGGTCAATCGCGCCAGTCCACAGCGGCAGAGATCTTGCCGATTATCGAGCGCCAACCAAGACTTGCCTGTTGTGCCCCGATTTTCTTCAACCGGCGGCGACCGAAGAAGCCACCCATGCCTCCGGTCTCGGCCGACCGCAGCGAATCGTCCAGGTCATCGAGCGGCGAGCCGGGCGACAGGGCCAGGATGACCGGCTTGAGCCGGAGGGCATATCCCAGGTCTCGCGCCACCTCGCCGGCCGCGATGAGCAGCGGAAGGTCCCACGTGTCGTGCCCACCGCGCAGGTTCTCCACCACGAGGTCGAGCTCGTAGCGATCCTCCGGCAGCGGGTCGACGTCGGACGACTCTACCCGGTCGGCCAGGGTGGCCCAGCCGTCCACTTGTGCGAGATCGTGCGGAGCACCCGAACGAATGAAGGAGACCAGGGCCTCCGGGCTCTTGAAGGCGATCAGCTTGCCCTTGTGGCTGAGGAAGAGCGGGACCTCCTCGTCCTCCGGCTGCTCGTCGGCCTCGTCCTTCTCGTCTTCGAAGTCGGCCTCGTCGGGCTCGTCCGCCTTCGCCGCCTCCTCGTCGTCGCTCTCGGCGAGCAGCGCCTGGAACTCCTCGTCGACGATGACCTCTTCCTGGTCGTCTTCGTCGACCGGGTTCTTGCGGGCGTCGAACGGGTCGTCCTCGTCGGCCTCGAGCTCGGTCGGGGTGATCTCGCCCGACTTGCGGAAGGCCCGCAGGGTCAGCGCGACCCCGCCGGGAAGAGCGATCTCGACCGGTGTGACGCCGGCCGACTCCCAGAGCTCACGCCCGGAGAGCCCAGATGAGGATGAGGACGACGTTCCCTCAGTCTCTTCGTCGGACTGGCTGGCCACGGTGACCTCCGGAGGATGGCTAGGGCGATTCGGGGACGGTGTCTGCCGACACACCCTAGTGGGCGGGCCTGACAGGGGGCTGACCGTCCCCCGCACTTCAACATTGACCGATAAAGGTGACTTAGAAACCCTTGGGGTGCCAGACCGTTTTGGTCTCGAGGAACGCGGTCATCGCGCCGAGCCCGGGATCGCCGGTGAAGTCGGTCGCAGCGGGGCGCCGGACCCGCTTGAGCGTGCCGGCGGCGGTGCGCTCGAGATCGGTGGCGAACTCCTGATCGTCGGGGCCGGTCAGGTCGAGGCCGGTCAGGTCGAGGCCGTTGACGTCGTCGTGCGAGGCGAGCCAGGGCGCGATCTCGGCCGGGCGTCCGGTCAGGACGTTGATCACACCGCCGGGCACGTCGGAGGTGGCCAGCACCTCGGCCAGCGTCACCGCGACCTGCGGGCCGGGCGCGATCGCGACGACCGTGTTGCCGGTGACCACCGCCGGGGCGAGCACGCTGGTCAGGCCGAGCAGGGACGCCGGCGCGACCACGCCGATCACGCCGGTCGGCTCGGGCGAGGAGAGGTTGAAGAACGGTCCGGCGACCGGGTTGGCGTTGCCGGTCACTTGCGCGATCTTGTCGGACCAGCCCGCATACCAGATCCAGCGGTCGATCGCGGCGTCGACCTCGGCGTCGGCGACGCCGAGGGCCACGAACTCGGCCCTCCGGGCCTCGATCATCTCGGCGATGCGATAGAGCACCTGGCCGCGGTTGTACGCCGTGGCGGCCGCCCAC
>DASWRZ010000310.1:0-2789 GCA_036402935.1 Actinoplanes sp. | reverse complement strand
GCCAGCACACCGACGGTCTCGGTCGCGGCGCCGTCCAGCACCAGCCGGAACTGCTTTCCTCCCAATACTTCCGCGATCTGTGCCGCGAGGTCGTCACCCTCGATCAGCACGGCGTCTGCACCCAGCTCACGGGCCGCGACGGCGGCCGCGGCGCTGCGAACCACGCTCAACGTCTTGATGCCGGCGGCCTTGTTCAGCGCCACTACGCTCGCCGCGACCGCCGAGTTGCCCAGGGTCTGCCCGATCCAGTCGCCCGGCTTGAGATCCGCGTACCGCTTCAGCATCAGGTACGCCGTCGCCGGGTTGATCACCAGCATCGCCAACTGCTTGGCATCGACCCCCTCCGGCGCGACGACCACGTCGGCGGCCCGCACCACGATCTCGTGACCCCACGTGCCGCCGTACGGCGACCGCAGCACCACCCGACGGCCCACCAGCTCGCGCTGCACCGCCGTGCCCGCCGCCGTCACTCGGCCCACCCCCTCCGAGCCGAGCCGCTGCGGCAGCGTCGGCTGGATCGGGTACCAGCCGTTGGAGAACAGCATGTCGACCGGGTTGATCGGCGCCGCCTCCATCCGGACCAGCACGTCGTCCGGGCCGACCGTCAGGTCGGGATCCTTGTCCAGGCGGGCGTTCGTCGCGTAGTCGCCGATCCCGGCCAACACCAGCTGTGCCATCGTTGTCTCCCATGGTCCGTAATGGTCTATCAATGAACTCCCATTACCTACCCTAGGCCCGGCCACCCTGCCTGTAAAGGTCTAACCCATGTAGCCACTGTCACGGGATGTCGACCGGGCCGACCGCTAGGGTCGACGGATGGCATCCGCTCCGTTCGCCACCGTGCGGACCACGGCCCATCGCGGGCTTGTCAGCCTGTAACGGCGACCAGGTCGACGTCTTCGACGACTCGGCGCTGGACGGCGAGCCCGGGGCGCTGGTGACGGGCAACGGTCTGGAGCTGTGCCTGCGCGGTTCCCACCAGTCCGCCGAAGTCACCATCACGTGCACCGCCGAGCCCGCCGGGATCAGCCGCATGGCCGAGCGCGTCGGCGTGGCGATGCTTGATCTGCCCATCGGCGACCTCGTCGTGTCCACCGGAGACTTCGCTGCGCAGGGTCCATTTCCCGTGCCGTCGGGCGCCGGCCACTACCGCGTCGCGATCTTCGGCGACATCGCCGCACTCGAGGGCCGCGACAGCTACGTCGCCGTGTTCACCAGGCTCGGCGACTCACCCGACGAAGCGGACGAGGACGACTGAGCGGCCATGCTGGGGAGGACGTCCGAACGGGCCATCGCCCACGTCACGTCGCTGGCGACGGGCGAGCCGGTGGATCCGTCCTTGCGGGTGACGCTGCATTTTCACCCCGATCGACTCGTGGCCGGGACGCCGATCCTGGAGTTGATGGCCAATGACGGCGTGTACCGGTCGCAGTTCGAGACCGGGACCAGCAACGGGGGGCTGACCGCGCACCCCGGCGGTGACCGTTGGCGCTGGGAGAGCCGGATCTTCGCCGGGGCCTACGACGACGCGCCGGCGGCGGAGCGGCCGAAGTACGGATCGCTCAACTTCCGTCGCCGGCCGGTGGGCGGCTCACCGCGCTTCGGCTCGGCCCACCTGCGCCTGGCCGGCCACACCCTGGCCGCTACCACGTTCTGTTACCCGGACAGCGTGTTCGAGCCGCGACAGTTCGGGGTCGCATCAAAACTGTCGACGCTGATCGCGTTGGCCGAGACGGACGACAGGGACCCGCTCGACGACTACATCGAAGCCCATGTGCACGGTGTGGTCGACCTCGGCCGTGACGTCGAGGCGCTGGTCCTCGACCCCTGTTACCGAGGCACCCCGACCGAGACCGCGGCCCGGCGGGCGGCCTGCCCGATCGAATGGCACGACGGGTTCACGCTGACCACTGCCGAGCTGCGCCGACACCCCGAGTACCGCGGGCTCGAGTTCGTAAGCCTCGGCACGTCACTCGCCCGCGACGGCCGTCTCGATCCTCGCGTCATCGGCGACGCGTCGCGCACCGGTCGCCACGACGAGCAGGCCCTCAAACGGGTCTGGCACTACGTGGCCAGGTTCGGCGACCCGGAGCTGCGAGCAAGACGAATACCTTGACCGGCAAGGGTGGTCCCGATTTGGGGGGATCGGAACCACCCTCGCTCAGTGGGCGCCGTATCACGCTCCGAGAAGCACGTTATGGCGACGAAAGACGCCACACAACACGTATCGTCCGATTGGGCAGCCGCCACTGCACAGATCAATCCGAGTATCTTGTCTCACAAAGAAAGTCAACACCGAATCGGGACGCGAAACCAACATTCCGCGACATGCCGAAAATCGGTCGGCAACCATTCAGGCAGGCATGACTACACCGATGACCGAAAGTTTGATGACGTGCGAAAAGCAACATAACGTGTCGACACAGGGAGCACATTCGCACTCACACCAGGACTATGCCATGACCTACCACGATTCTTCACTGCCGTTGCTACCGGAGGACGTCCAATCTCTCGTCGCTGTGGTCACTGGATCGGTCCTGCTGCCGGGGCAGGCGGGATACGACGACGAACGCGCCGTCTTCAACCTGAACCACGAGCTGACGCCGGCGCTGATCGTGGTGGCGGAGAGCGCGGCCGATGTGCAGGCCGCGGTCGCTTTCGCGGCGGCTCAAGGCCGGCCCGTGCTGGTGAAGACCACCGGTCACCAGATGGTCGGCGCGGCGCGCGACGCCGTCGTGATCGCGACGCACCGGATGAACGACGTGGTCATCGACGTCGTCGGCCGGGCG
>DASWRZ010000309.1:0-39093 GCA_036402935.1 Actinoplanes sp. | reverse complement strand
CGGGCCGGGATGGGGGGCGCCCATCCCGGCCCGGGCCTCTCTTCCCCGCCGCGATCGGTCTCCCGGTCCGCGTCGTCCCCGGGGTCGAAAGGTTCCCCGATCGGAATCACCGGGTGGCCTTCACCGCCGCGCAGCCGTTCTCGTCCGGCAGCAGCGGGCGGAAGACGACCCTCCATTTGCTCGAGCCGGTCGTCCACGGGGTCAGCGCGTTGGCGCCCTTGGCCGCGGCGAGCACCGTGGGCGTCTGGTCGCCGGTCACGGCCACGCAGCCGGCCTTGGTCGCCGAGTCGATGTCGGTGCCGGGAAGCGACGGGCCGGGCCAGGCCACGGCCTTCGGGACCGGTCCGTTGGCCGGCTTCGTCCACGGGGCCGCGAAGACCACCACGGAGGTGGGTTGATAGGCCGTCGAACGCGGCGAGGGCAGCGCGCCCAGCTTCTTCACGTACGCCGCGATCCTGGTGCGCGCGTCGCGCTGGTCGGCGGTCAGGCGCCGGTCGTTGGACGGGGCCTCGCTGAGCGCGTTGATGGTGACGACCTGCTTGCCGCCGGCGGTCACCACGGTCACGCGCGTGGTCGGCGCATCGGCCACGCCGGGCTGCCCGAGGTCGGCCCCGTTGCGTACGCCGGCCGTCAGACCCTCCTGGACCAGGTGCTGGATCAGTTCCGGAGTGATCATCGAGACCTGGATGTTGGGCAGCGCCGGGCCCGGATAGATCGAGGGCACCGGCCCCTCACTGATCACGCGGCCGTCGCCGTACACGCTGATCTGCGGGAAGCGGCCGAGCACCAGGTCGGGCGCGACGAAACCGCCGTACGTCTCGGTGCGCAGAACCAGATCGTTCGCGCGCGGCGATTTCGCCGAGGTGCCTTCTTCGGGCGATCCCGCCCGTGAACCGACCGAACCGGTCGGGGAGCCGGCCGCCGTCGGCTGGGCGCAGGCGCTCAGCAGAACAACAAGGGGAACGGCGGCGGCGATCAGGGTGCCGCGGAGACGAGTCATGCCCTTTTCGACGAGCGAGCCCACGCGCCGGTTCCGGCCCACCGGGAATTTTTCGGTCAACTGGGCTTTTTGGGGCAGAGCCCGGATGGCCGGCCCTTGGCATGAGGGCCGGCCATCTCTTACCTCTATCGGGGGCAGGACTGAGGGCTCTATTTGACCGACCCCAGGGACAGCCCTTGGACCAGCTTGTCCTGGGCGGCGAACCCGGCCACCAGCACCGGCAGCGAGACCACGAAGGCGGCCGCGCACAGCTGGGCCAGGAACAGGCCCTGGCTGGTCACGAAGCTGGTCAGGAAGACCGGCGCGGTCTCGGCCACGGTCGCGGTCAGCACGCGGGCGAAGAGCAGCTCGTTCCAGCTGAAGATGAAGCAGATCAGCGCGGTCGCGGCGATGCCCGGCGCCACCACCGGGGCGATCACCGAGCGCAGGGTCTTGGTCACGCTCGCCCCGTCGACCGAGGCCGCCTCGAGCATCTCGACCGGCACCTCGGACAGGAAGGAGCGCATCATCCAGACCGCGATCGGCAGGTTCATCGAGGTGTAGAAGATGATCAGCAGCCAGATGTTGTCGAGCAGGTGGGCCTTCTGCGCGAACAGATACAGCGGCAGCAGGCCGGCCACGATCGGCAGCATCTTGGTGGACAGGAAGAAGAACAGTACGTCCGTCCACTTCTTGACCGGCCTGATCGACAACGCGTACGCGGCCGGGATCGACAGCAGCAGCACCAGGGCCGTGGAGATGATGCTCGAGGTCAGCGAGTTGAGCAGCGGCGGCCAGGGGCTGGCCCCGCCGGAGAAGAACTCGCGGTACCCGGCGAGGGTCAGCGGCGCGAGGAGGGCCGGTGGGTTCTTGGCCGCGTTGGCCTCGCTGTGGAACGAGGTCAGCACCATCCACAGCACCGGCAGTACGAACAGGACGCCGACGACCCAGGCCAGGAGGCTGAGCCAGGGGCCGCTGCGCTCCTTCTTCCTCGGGGTAGCCGCCTTCGTCGGGGTCGCCACGTCGGTGGGCGCTGCTACGGCGGTCATCGGCCGGCCTCCTGCTTGAACAGCGACGAGACGGTACGCAGTGCGAACGTCGCGATGATGATGGTGCCGATGACCACGATCACGGCGGCCGCGGAGGCCCGTCCGTAGTCGTGAGCCTGGTAGAAGATCTGGTAGATCGTGTACGGCAGGTTCGCCGTGCCGAGGCCACCGGACGTGATCGTGAAGACCGCGTCGAAGTTCTGCACGATGTAGATCGAGCCGAGCAGCGCACCCAGCTCGAGGTACTGCCGCAGATGGGGCAGCGTCATGCTGCGGAAGATCTGCCAGCTGTTGGCACCGTCGATGCGGGCCGCCTCGATCACGTCGAGCGGGCGTCCCTGCAGGCCGGCCAGCAGGATCAGCATCATGAACGGCGTCCACTGCCAGACCAGGGCGAAGATGACCGCCCACAGCGGCATGTCGCTGATCCAGTCCGGTTGCGGCGGGTGGTGCGAGCCGAAGAGCCGCCAGACCGCGGTCAGGGCGCCGTTGAAGAGGCCGTACTCGGGGTTGTAGAGCGCGTGCTTCCAGATCAGCGCGGCGGCGACGGGCACCACCAGGAACGGCGCGATCATCATGGTGCGGACCAGGCCCCGGCCGCGGAACCTGCGGTCCAGCAGCAGCGCGATGCCCAGGCCCAGCACCAGGCTGATCAGGACGACGCCGGCGGTCAGCAGGATCGTGGTCCAGACCGCGTCCCGCATGTTGACGTCGGTGAACACCCGCTTGAAGTTGTCGAACCCGGCGAATCCGCGCTGGTTCGGGTAGTAGGCGTTCCAGTTCATGAACGAGATGACCAGGGTCGCCACGAACGGCAGCTGGGTCACGATGATCATGAAGATCAGCGCGGGCAGCAGCGGCGCCCGGCGGGCCCAGGCCGACACCCGGCGGGCGGGGCCGGCGGACGGCCGGGGCGCGTCGAGTTGCTGATCGGACTGCTCGGCCACGGAAGTCATGGAAACTCTCCTCTCAGCCGCTGGCGCCGGACTGATAGCGCTCGGACACGTCCCGGGCCAGTCGTTGACCACGTTTCAGCGCGTCGTCGACCGACATCTGCCCGGCGATGGCCGAGCTGACGTACTGCGAGACCTGGGTGCCGAGGTCGGTGAACTCGGGGATGTCGACGAACTGGATGCCGATCGCCGGTCGCGGCTGCACGCCCGGGTTGCGCGGGTCGGCCGCCGAGATGGCGGCCTCGGTCGGTGCCGCGAACGCCCGGGCCTGGGCCAGGTAGTCCGGGTTCTGATACGTCGAGGCCCGCTTGCCGGCCGGGACGCTGGACCAGCCCACCTGCCGTCCGACCAGGTTCTCGTAGTCCTTGCCGGAGGCCCAGGAGATGAACTTCCAGGCGTTCTCCTTCTTCTTGCTGGCCTCCTGGATGCTCCACGACCAGGCGTAGAGCCAGCCCGAGCTCCGGGTCTGCACGACCGGCGCCGCCGCGTACCCGATCTTGCCCTTGACCGGGGAGCCGGCCGCTTCCAGGGATCCGGCGGCGCTGGTAGCGTCGTACCACATCGCGACGTTGCCCTGGACCATGTCGTTCAGGCACTCGGTGAAGCCGGCCTGCGGCGCGCCGGCCTCGCCGTGCGCGCGCACCAGGTTCACGTAGAACTGGGTGGCCTGTTTGAAGCCGGGGGCGGTGAGCTGCGGCGACCAGTCCTTGTCGAACCAGGTGCCGCCGAAGGTGTTGACGACCGTGGTCAGCGGGGCGAAGACCTGGCCCCAGCCGGGCTGGCCGCGCAGGCAGATGCCCCGCATGCCGGGCTGCTTGTTGTCGACCTGGGCGGCGATGGCGGCGACCTGCTGCCAGGTCGGGTGCTCCGGCATCTGGACGCCGGCCGAGTCGAGGACGTCCTTGCGGTACATCAGGAAGGAGGACTCGCCGTAGAACGGTTCGCCGTAGAGGTTGCCGTCGGCGCTCAGCGACTGGGTCATCGGCGGCAGGATGTCGGCCTGGTCGAACTGGGTGTCGGCCTTGACATAGCCGTCGAGCGGAGCGATCCACTTCGACTTCGCGTAGATCGGGATCTCGAAGTTGCTGAGCGAGGCCACGTCGTACTGGCCGGCCTGGCTCGAGAACTCCTGGCTGATCTTGTCGCGGACGTCGTTCTCCGGCAGCACGGTATAGTTGACGTTGATGCCGGTCTGCTTGGTGAAGTTCGCCGCGGTCAGTTTCTGCAGGTCGATCATCTGCGGGTTGTTGACCATCAGCACGTTGATGCTGTCGGACCCGCCGCCGCCCACTCCACCGCCCCAGCCCGCGCACCCGCCGGCGACAGTCAGCGTGAAAATCGCGGCTATGGCCAGCGCCGCCCGGACGCGCGCACGTGACATGGGGCCTCCCCGACGAGGCGGTTGTCACCAGCTGTGACGCCGGTAACACACAACGACCCCCAGTACATGCCTGAGATCGACACGTGTCAACCGACGCGGGCGGACTTCCCGAGCACCGTGACCACGTCGCCCGGGTGCAGCTGCCGGCCCCGGCGGATGTCGACCTCGCCGTTCACGGTCACGTCGCCCGAGGCGATGAGGACCTTGCCCTCTCCCCCGGTGTCGATGAGGTCGGCCAGCTTCAGGAACTGTCCGAGTCTGATCATGTCGCCGTCGATCGGCACGTCGCGCATCGGAGCATCATCGCGTACGCCGGACAAACTTTCTCTTTCCGGTGTTGAACCTTTCCCGCGGCTCATCCGAACTACCCCCCGTGAGGGAACTCGTGCTGGCCCGCCGAGCGGGCGTCCTGGCCGTAGCCGCCGTCGCCGGTGCGCTCGTCGCCACGCCGGCCCTGGCCGACGTGGCGGTGTCGCCCGGCACCGCCGTGCAGGGCGACGGCGCCGACTTCGACTTCAAGGTGACCAACACCGGCGACAAACCGATCGGCACGGTCACGCTGACCCTGCCGACGGACTCCCCGGTCGCCGAGGCCTATCCGCTGTCCAACGACAACTGGGCGCCGAAGATCACGACGAAGAACATCACCGAGGCTCTGCCTTCGATCCACACCGGCATCCCGGAAAGCCAGGTCACCTCGGCGATCACCTGGATCGCCATGCCCGGACTGGCCCTACCGCCCGGCAAGTCGGCTGATCTGCGGATCTCGCTCGGGCCGATGCCCACCTTGAGCTCGTACAAGTTCACGCTGACCGCGAGGTACACCGACGGCTCGGCCGGCCCGGCGATGACGCCGGCCGGCGTGACGCTGACCCCGGCCACCGCGCAGCAGCAGGCGGTCATCGACGCCGCGCACGCGGGTCACGGCGCGACCGGGGGTGACACCAGCGCGACCGACCCGAACGCGGACGAGAACGCCCGGTTCGCCAAGGTCGTCGGGGACGCCACCCGCGGTCCGTCGGTCCTGTCGATCGTGGGCTGGATCGTCGCCGGGGCGGCCCTGCTCGGCGGCGTCGGGCTGATGTTCCGCAGCCGGCACCGGGCCGAGGAGGACGACGAGCCCTCGGACGAGGAGGACGTCACCACGGCGGCGCCCTCGCCCACCGCCTCGGCGGAAGTCACCGCCTCGGCGGAAGAGAAGGACGATGAGGCGAAGCAGCCGGTCACGGCCGGCAAGTGGAGCCTCAAGGAGTAGGACCCGGGCCCGCGATGGTGGACGCGGGCGGGTGTCGTGTCGGCGCGCGTGGGGCGCGGCGCACGACCGGCGGATGGGGTCACTGGGCATGACCCATGATCCGCGCGAGGGGTGGGAGGAAGTTCGGGCCTCCCACCCCACAGACTTAGATCGACTTGAGGGCCTCCACGATCTCCTTCTCCACCCGTTCCGCCTGGTCGTGGGGCACCTGGCAGGTTCCGGCCGCGACGTGGCCGCCGCCGCCGTAGCGCAGCATGACCTCGCCGACGTCGGCCGGCGACGTGCGGTCGAGGATCGACTTGCCGCAGGCGAACACCGTGTTCAGCTTCTGCCGGCCCCAGATCGCGTGCACCGAGACCCGGGCCTGCGGGAACAGCGCGTAGACCATGAACCGGTTGCCCGCGTGGATGACCTCCTCGTCGCGCAGGTCGACCACGACCACGTCGCCGTCCAGGTGGCTGACCCGTTTGAGCTGTTCGACGAAAAGGTCGTGCTGCTCGTGGAAGAGGTCGGCCCGCTCCTTGACATCGGGCAGCGCCAGGATGCCGCCGACCTCGTCGTGCTCGATGCAGGCGTCGATGAGCTGCATCATCAGCTGGTAGTTGGAGATGCGGAACTCGCGGAAGCGTCCCAGGCCGGTGCGGCTGTCCATCAGGAAGTTCATCAGGGTCCAGCCCTGCGGATTCAGGATGTCCTCGAGGGCGTACGCGGCCGAGTCGGCCTGATCGACCGCGCGCATCAGCTCGTCGGACACCTGCGGGAATCGCTCCTTGCCCCCGAAGTACCCGTAGATCACCCGTGCGGCCGAGGGCGCGTCCGGGTCGATGACGTGGTTCTCGAGGTTGCTCTCGTTACGCAGCGTCTCCGAGTGGTGGTGGTCGAAGACCATGTAGGCGCCCGGCGCGTACGGCAGGTTGGTGAGGATGTCGTTCTCGGTGACCTCGACCTCGCCGTCCTGCACGTCCTTGGGGTGCACGAACTTGATCTCGCCGATCATGTCCAGGTGCCGCAGCAGGACCGCGCAGACCAGGCCGTCGAAGTCGCTACGGGTCACGAGCCGGTACTTCACGACGTCCCCCTGATTTTTGCGCCAGACCATTAGGTCCCAGTTTGCCACTTTTATCGCTATGGCCCTGGTCGCATCGGGGATTGATGTGAACCGCCCCACCGTCCCGCTGCGTAAGGTTTTCACGGACGTACACGACTCCTCGGAGGACCGGCAGACGATGGACAACGCCCCACAGCTCATCCAGGAGCGCAGCGCCCCACCCGCCACACTGGTGATCTTCGGCGCCTCGGGCGACCTGACCCGGCGCAAGCTGCTGCCGGCCGTCGAGAGCCTGGCCCGGCACAACCGGCTCCCCGAGCAGTTCGCCCTGGTCGGGGTCGCCCGCACGCCGATGGCCGACGAGCAGTTCGCGGACAGCGCCCTCGGCGGGCGCAGCCTGGCCGACAAACGCCAGCTCATGGGCGGAATCAGGTACGTTTCCGGCGGCTACGACGACCCCGAGACGTACAAGCGGCTCGGCGAGGTGCTCGACGAGCTCGACGCCCACCGCGGCACCGCCGGCAACCGGCTGTTCTACCTCTCCACCCCGGCCGAGGCCTTCGAGCCGGTGATCAACGGGCTGGCCGGGGCCGGGCTCAACCAGTCCCTCGAGGGCTCCTTCTCCCGGCTGGTCATCGAGAAGCCGTACGGCCGCGACCTGCCCAGCGCGCGCGAGCTCGACGGCATCGTGCACGCCGCGTTCGACGAGCCGCACGTCTTCCGCATCGACCACTACCTGGGCAAGGACACGGTCCAGAACGTGCTCGCCCTGCGCTTCGCCAACTCCATTTTCCAGCCGATCTGGGACCGCTCCTGGGTCGACCACGTGCAGATCACGGTCGCCGAGACGCTCGGCGTCGGCACCCGGGGCGGCTTCTACGAGCACGCCGGGGCGATGCGCGACATCGTGCAGAACCACGTGCTGCAGGTGCTGGCGCTCTCGCTCATGGAACCGCCGGCCTCGTTCGACGCCGAGGGCCTGCGCAACGAGAAGGTGAAGCTGCTGCAGGCGGTGCGGCTGCCCACCAACCGCGACGTGGCCGACCTGGCGGTCCGGGGTCAGTACACGCGCGGCGGCACCCGCGAGGAGCTCATGGCGGGCTACCGCGAGGAGGTCGGCGTCGACCCCCTCTCCCGCACCGAGACGTACGCGGCGATGCGGCTCAACGTCGACAACTGGCGGTGGGCCGGGGTGCCGTTCTACGTGCGTACGGGAAAGAGGTTGCCCGCCCGGGTGACCGAGGTCGCCCTGCAGTTCCAACGGCCGCCGCACCTGCCGATCCCGGCCAACCAGCTCACCGACCTCGAGGCGGACGCGCTGATCCTGCGGATCCAGCCCAACGAGGGCATCTCCCTGCGCTTCGGCGCGAAGGTGCCGGGTCACTCTTTCCGCGTCCGTACGGCGAGCATGGACTTCTCGTACGAGCAGACGTTCGCCGAGGAGTCGCCGGAGGCCTACGAGCGCCTCCTGCTGGACGCCCTGCTCGGCGACCCGACCCTGTTCATCCGCACCGACGAGGTCGAGCAGTGCTGGCGCATCGTCGATCCCATCATCGACTGCTGGGCCAACGACCAGTCCCCGATCCCGACCTACGAGGCCGCCTCCTGGGGCCCGACCGACGCCGACCGCCTGATCGGCCGCTCAGGCCGGCGCTGGCGCAACACGATCTGATCCTTTTCGAGAGCGGGCGGCCAACGGTCCGCCCGCTCTCGAATTGCCGGAGGAACACGGTTTCATCGCTTTCGCAGCCAACGTCTTTCCCCCCGCATCGCCACCCCACATTTCCCGAATTGTTTCTCAGAAACACCGCCGGCGACCCCTTTGCTGGAGTGCGAAGAAATCCCGGACTCCATTTTCCTTGGAGATCCCTGCCGAGCATCCCTTGCCTCTCGTGAGCATTTCACCGCCATCGGCCGGCGGTCGCCTCGAATTCGCTGGGCCGCAAATGCTCCCAGTGATCTGCAGACCGCGACGCGCTGATCCGCAGACCGCGACGCGCTGATCCGTAGACCGCGACCGGGACCGGCCCGCACTGCCGGCCGGTTCCGGTGACGAGCCGCCCGGCTGGCCAACGGCCGCGCCGCTGGCCACGAATCCCCGCCCCCGACACGACCGGACTTGTCTCCGCCCCGGCCTTTCGCCTCGGGTTTGCCGGACCGCAGCAGGGA
This sequence comes from Actinoplanes sp., assembly GCA_036402935.1. Lineage (GTDB taxonomy): Bacteria > Actinomycetota > Actinomycetes > Mycobacteriales > Micromonosporaceae > Actinoplanes. Next base: position 30,259 of record DASWRZ010000309.1, on the reverse strand, counting down.
CCGAGTGATTCTTCAAGTCACGGCCGGGGCCTGACCCGAGCCGACCGACTCGCAGGACCATCCGCGCGGTCGCTCGTGCCCAGTTGCCAGGCACGACGCCGACGGTCGGCCCGGACACGACCGGGCCTCCCAATACTCCGGCCGGCGCTACGCCTCGGGCTGGCCGACCGCGAGTACGGCAGTGTGATCCCAAGTCGCGACCAGGGTCTGACCCGCGCCACGTACCGGCTCGCATGACCATCCGCGCGGTCGCCCCACGCCCCTGCCGCCGAGCATCCAGCCAGTGGCCGGTCCCGGGCACGATCGGGCCTCGCTCCAGTCCGCCAGCGCTTCAGCTGGGACCGGGACCTGGTCCGCTCCTGCTCGGAAGCGGGCGCCGCTCCGGCTTCGTGCTGGTTCCGAGCTCGCCTCCGCATCGAGCAGGAGTGGCCGTCCGGTATTCGAGTTGGGTTGGGCCCACCCCACCTCGGATCGGCCTGCCGCCCCCGTATCCGCCTCCAACTGGACCGGGGCCACTCCCGCATCGGGCGGGAATGGCTTTGCCTCCCGGGGCTCGATCGAGCTTGCCCTGCCTCGGACTGGGGCGGAGCAGCCCTGCCTCGGACTGGGGCGGAACAGCCCTACCTCGGACTTGGGGCGGAGCAGCCCTACCTCGGACTTGGGGCAGAGCCAGCCCTACCTCGGACTGGGCGGGGCCCGCCCCGAGCCGAACCGGGCTGATCTCGAACTCAACCGGAGCAGCCCCGAGCCCACCCTCGGCCGGGGTCGGGGGCGACGGCGGGGAGGGCGGGCTGATCTGGGACTCAACCGAGTCCGCCCCGCTCCGAACCGGGCTGATCTTGAACTGGACCGAGGCCGCCCCGAGCCGAATTGCACTGGCCTCGGAATTGGCCGAAGCCGCCTCCAGCCCGGCCGGACCGGCCTCGGACTCGGCCGAACCGGCGGTGAGCTGTGCTGGACTCGCCGCCGACTCGGGCGGGCGGGTCTCGACTCGGCCGCCGGGGAGGTCTTGGTGGTGCTCTGCGTGCCAGGAAGTGGTTGTCGCAGGGGGCAGTTGGCGGGCGGTGCCGGCGCTGGCGGTCGCGTCGGTCGGCGATCGGCGCTTGCCTGCGGCTTCGAGGCGGCGCAGCTTCTCGGCGTGACGCCGGCGGAGGCCCCACTCGCGATGGCGCTCATGTGTGCGGCGGAACTCGTCCTTTTCCGGTGAATAATTGCGCGACGCGGTCCGGTCGCGCATCGTGGCCAATTGTGCCGTGGTGAAGAACTGAAGCTGCCGCATTGGATAATTGTTCCCCGGGACCGGCCGGCTTCGTCAGTATTGGATCATGCCAATTCCGCAATCAACCCCGAGTGGCGTTGGGGACCGGCTTTCGCAAGAATGGTGGGAGAATGCGGCAAGGTTGGACAAGCGGAACCCGTCATGGCCGGCCGCTCGATTCGGGCCGAGCTGGTGGAGGCAGCACGACCAGCGCGAAGCCGTCGGCCCTCGGCGGCGGCCAGGTCGCAGGTGCGGTTGTCAAGCAGGGTGTGCAAGGTGTCGGCCTGCGGCGGGTTACCTCGCCGGTTGTCGACGCGAGCAGGCGAAGGATCTCGGTGGGGTCCGAGGAGGTGGCCATCGACGTCAGCGCCGCCTCGATCGACTCGTCGGTGGTGCTCTCGTCGACCAGGGCCTCGATCAGGGCCGGCCTGCCCGCCCACGCTTCGTGTAGGCCGGACTGCGCGAAGCGCGGCGTGCTCAGGGCCACGCCCGCGCAGGCGGCGGGCCGCCTGCTGTGGCGGGCGGCGCTACGCGGGGCGGGTCAGGGACGGGCGAGGGACTGCAGAGCCCGGGCGGCGTGCTCGTTCATGTTGAGCTCGGAGTGGATGACGTCGAGGATGCGCCGGTCGGTGCCGATCACGTAGGTGAAGCGCTTCAGGCGGATCGGGCCGAGGGCGACCTTGCGCTTGATGCCGAACCGGATGCCGACCTCGTTGCCCGGATCGCTGAGCAGCGGGTAGTCGAAGTTGTGTGCCGTGGCGAATTCCTTCTGCTTCGAAGGTGAGTCGCCGCTGATGCCGACCCGCTGCGCCCCGGCCGACCGGAACTCGGCCGCCAGGTCGCGGAAGTTGCAGGCCTCCGCGGTGCAGCCGCGGCTCATCGCGGCCGGATAGAAGAACAGCACGATCGGGCCGTCGGCCAGCATCGTGCTCAACCGGCGGGGAACGCCGTCCTGGTCGAGGAGCTCGAAATCGTCGGCGACGTCACCGGTGCCATAGGCCATGTGATCAAGTTACTGCCGAGTTCGCGGATTCGGCCAGTGGGGCGGATCTCCCATAGGCTAGTAAGCCCACCGATCGACCCCCCGAAAGCGACACCGCCATGCAGGTTTCGGTTGCACACCACCCGCCGAACACGGCCGTGCTGGTGCTGCGCGGATCCCTCGACATCGACACCGCCGCCTCCCTGAAAGCCAACCTCAACCGGCTCGTCGAGCGGGCCGCGCCGCGCGTGGTCGTCGACGTGTCGGGCCTCGACTTCTGCGATTCGATGGGGGTGGGCGTGCTGGTCACCGCCCACGGCCGGGCCATGGACCGGGGCGGCTGGGTGCGGCTGGCCGCGCCGTCGGGCTTCCTGAGCCGGCTCTTCGACACGCTCGGGCTCACCGACTATCTCGCGCTTTTCCCCGACGTCGAAAGCGCACTCCAGGAGTGACCCGGGCCTGAAGGAGCCGTCCCGCTCGGCGCGGGACGGCTCCTCTTGTACGCGGCGGCGCGGCCCCCACAAGCGCGGCCGCGGGAACGGCCGCTGGAAGTCGGGACGGCTTCCCGGCGTACGAAAAAGGTTTAGCTCGTGACGCCGAAGGCGATGCGGCCCAGGGTGTCCTCGGTGCCGGCGAAGCCCTCGGCCGGGATGAACCGGTCGTCGCCGAAGTCGACGTCGATGTCGTCGGCGGTCCCGCCGATGCCGTCCGGGCCGACGCCGAAGAGCGTGCCGAAGCCGCCGCCGCCCGCGTCCATCACGTTGGGCCGGTCGTCGGCGTTGTCGGTGTGGAAGTTGCCGAAGAAGTGGCCGCCCTCGTGCGCGATCACGTTGCCCAGCGCGTGCCCGAGGAACGACACCTTGTCGCTGGCCGGCGTGATGTAGGTGTTGAGCGACGAGTCCTCGCCGGCCGGATCGCTCAGGTAGTCGAGCAGCACCAGGGCGGTTTCCGACGTCTCGAAGTTGCCCGGGTCGATGCTCTGCGATATGCCGATCGTGTCGACGCCGGACTCGGCGACCGTGCCGCCGACGACGATGCGGCTGACGTTCGGCTTGCCCCACGGGTCGGGGTCGTCCTTGCTGTTGAGCACCTTGAGCTTGAACCGGCTGTTGAGACCGCTGGCGACCATGTCCTTCTTGAGGTTCTCGGTGACGCCGGCGACCACCGCGTCGATCAGGGCGTCCTCGTCGGCGCGGGTCAGGCCCCACCGGGTGATGAACGCCGCGAACGGGCTCAGGTCACGGTTGCCGGGGCCGCCGAAGACGCCGGTGTTGACCCGCGCGCCGTCGAAGTCGAGGAAGACGGTCTGCACCGGGGTGGTGCCTTCCAGCGGCGGCCGGTAGGCCTCGACGGTGATGTCGTACGCCCCGGAGCCGTGGGCCACGCCGATGTAGTGCCAGCCCGCCTTGGTCGCCACATAGTCGGTGACCGCGTTGCCGCCGGCCGGCAGCGGGGACGCCATCGGGTAGACGACCGACGCGTCCTGTTCGGAGCCGTGCACCTCGCGCGGCGTGGTGTCGTAGACGGTCAGGTAGGACGCCGAGCCGGCGACCGAGGCGCCGAGCACGTCGCCCGGCTTCAGCTTGATGGCGTAGAAGTCGGTGTCGACGCCGACCGAGCTCAGCGACAGCGTGTAGGGCCCCTGGCTGGGCGGCGTCGGGTCGCCGACCCCGGTGCCGCTGCCCGAGTCGAAGGGGTCGCCGGGCAGCCCGCCGTACGCCGCGACCGAGACGTAGTAGTCCCCGGCCGTGACCACCGGGAAGCTGATCCGGCTGTCCAGGGACACGCCGCTGTCGTCGTTGAGGGCGAGCAGCGTGCCGTCGGCCGACCAGAGTTCGAGCACGGTGTCGAGGGGGCCGTCCGGGGTCGCGGTGGCGGCCGTGAGCACCTGCCCGGCCCGCGCGGTCACCTTGAAGAAGTCGAAGTCGTTGCTGCCGTCGCCGGTAAGCCGGCCGTGCGGCCCGTCGCCGATCTGCGAGTCGATCACCGCGCCGTTGCGCAGGCCGCTGATGCCGGTGTCGCCGGCCAGCGGGATCGAGCCGTCGTCCTCGGGGGCGGCCGGGACGTCGACCGCGTCGATCGGCTCGTTGTCGAGGCTGCCGAGCACGCGGATCCGGGAGTACTGCTTGGCGCCGGTGCCGAAGCCGGTGACCCGCTGGGCGTTGACCGGGCTGTCGTTGCCGCCCGAGGTGCCGTCGAGCTCGTCCTCGTCGACGACGACCGCGGGTGGTGTGGCGGCCAGGCCCTGCGCTTTGAGGTTCTGCAATTTGAGACGGGCCTTGATCTTGCTCGACGACTGGGCCTTCAGATAGTTGCGCCAGCCGGCGTAGTCGGGGTGGGCTCCGGCCGGCAGGTCGGCCAGGTAAGGATTCGGCCCGGCCGGCTTGCTACCGAGGGGAGCCTTCGGCACCCCCGCCGCGACGGCCGGTTGCGCAGGGGTCGGGCCGCTCTTTTGAACTGGGGTCGGGGCGGGATCCGCGTGGGCGGCGCCCGGGGTGATCAGGGCCAGCCCGAGCACGGCCGCGGAGACGGTCGCGATGCTGCGTCGCATCAATTCCCCCTTCGGCTCGTCCGCGACCGGACGGCCACGGACGGCAAGGGGGACGTTACTAGTGGCGAACGTCTATATCTACGTTTGTCAAACTGTTGTAACAGACCTGGTCAACGACCCTGGACCTCCTCCAGTGCGGCCACCGCCGCGCCGCGGGCCCCGGCCATGTCGAGGTCGGCGACCACCGCGAAGGTCGCCACCTCCCGCTGCTCCCGGCGCAGGTCGGTGTTTTCCTTGACCGTGTCGAGGAACCACTGCCGGAAGTGCGCCTCGGCCTCGACGACGCCACCGCCCAGGAAGTACGCGTCCGGGTCGGTGAAGTTGGCCGCGATCGTGAACAGCTTGCCGATCGCCTTCGCCTGCTGCCCGAACACCGCCAGCGCCAGCGGGTCCTCCTTCTCGCCGTAGCCGCGCAGCAGCTTGGCCGCCCGGCCGATCGGCTCGGCCGCGAGCGGGTGGTCGGGGAACTTCGCCAACCAGTACGGCAACAGGTTGTTCTTGATTCCGGTCAGCGAGGCCACGCTCTCGACGTCGCCGCCGAAGCCGCAGTTGCACATCGGGAGCGCCTGGTCGGGTTCGAGCACGTCGTGCAGCGGGATCTGCACGTGCCCGAGCTCGCCCGCCATACCGGCCGCGCCGCTGACCACCTTGCCGGTGACCACCACGCCGCCGCCCATCCCGGTGCCGACGATCGCCGAGATCGACGAGGTGCTCATCGCGGCGTCGCCGAAGTGCCGGTGGTGCGCGTAGAGGGCGGCCGCGTTGGCGTCGTTCTGATAGTGCACCGGCAGCCCGATGCGGCGCTCGAGCGCGCCCCGGATGTCGAACCCGTGCCAGGCGTCCTGGCTGAAGTTGGTCGACCCCTTGGACGAGATCACCCCGGTCGCGCTGGCCGGGCCGGGTGTGTCCAGGCCGACCGCGCGCACCAGCGTCAGCGGGGTGCTGGTCAGCGTCAGGATGTTGTCGAACGCCTCGGCCAGTGCCTCGACCGCCGACTCCGGTCCGTCGGTCACCAGGCTCGGATTTTCCACCAGGTGATCGACCAGGAAACGGCCGGTCGCGTCCAGCACGGTCGCGTTGTTGCAGGTGCCGCCGTTGTCCAGGCCTACGACGACCCAGGACGCGGGGGTGCGTACCTTCTCTGCCTGATCCACAAGGGTGAGCGTACGTCCGTCGCCCCGGGTGCGCGACGATTGCGGCTCCGTTAGCCACGGTTGCAGCCGCGACTCGGGGCGGCGTCCGGGTCGAACGGTCAGGCATGACGAGCCGACGAACCGTTCTCGCCGCCTCCGCCGCCGCTGTTGTCGGCGGTGTTCTGGTCGCCGCGCCCGCCGCCGAAGCCGCGCCCGGCGCCGAAGCCGCGCCCGCCGCGTCACTCGTCGCCACCGATCCCATCGCCCACCTCTTGCGCCGCGCCACCTATGGCCCCACGCCGGACGCGCTGGCCGAGGCGAAGAAGCTCGGTGTCGCCGGATGGCTCGACCGCCAGCTCGACCCGTCCCGGATCGACGATGCCGCGTGCGACCGGCTGCTCGCCCGGCTGCCGCTGGCCGGCGCCTCGATCGCCACGGTCCGGGCTTCGCTGCCGGTGCACTCGTACGAAGCGTTCGGCCAGCTCGGACGGGCGGCCGTGGCTCGCGCGGCGTGGAGCAACCGGCAGCTGTTCGAGACGACCGCGATGTTCTGGGCCAACCACCTGCACGTCTCGGCCCCGTCGAGCGGCGTGTGGGACAGCCGTGGCGACTACGAGACGCAGGTGATCCGCAAGTACGCCTTCGGCCGGTTCGCCGACATGCTCGCCGCGTCGGCCCGGCACCCGGCGATGCTGACCTACCTGGACAACCGGTCGTCGACCAAGGCGCACCCGAACGAGAACTACGCCCGTGAGCTGATGGAGCTGCACACCGTCGGCCTGATCTACACCGAGGACGACGTGGACGCGGCGGCCCGGCTGCTGACCGGCCTGACCGTGGGCAACGACGGCGCCTACCGGTACGACGCCTCCAAGCACGCCTCCGGGCCGGTCAAGATCCTCGGGTTCACGGGTACGGACGCCGGCGCCTTCTTCGACTACCTGGCCCACCACCCGGCGACCGCGCAGCGCATCGCGACCAAGCTCTGCGTCCGGTTCGTCGCCGACGACGCCCCGGCCTCGCTCGTCATCCGGCTGGCCAGGATCTACCTGGACAACGACACCGCGATCGTTCCGGTGCTGCGGGCCCTGTTCACCTCGCCCGAGTTCGCGGCGTCGGCCGGGCAGAAGACGCGTACGCCGCTGGAGGACCTGGCCGCCTCCGTCCGGGCGCTCGGGCTGGGCCCGGAGAGCTCGGGGATCACGGCGCTGGACGCGCTCTACAACGCGCTGGTCAACGCCGGGAACGCGCCGTACCGGTGGAGCCCGCCCAACGGATTCCCGGACGTGGCCGCCGCCTGGGCGTCGCCGTCGGCCTTCCTGATGAAGTGCAACCTGCACCTCAACCTGGCCGCCGGCTGGTACCCCAGCCGGCTCACCCGTCCCGCTGATCTGGTCAAGTCGCTGGTTCCGGTGCCGCCGGCCACCTTCGGCGCGCTGGTGGACGCGCTCGCCGTACGCCTGACCGGCGTCAAGCTGCCGCCGGCCCAGACGGCCGCCGCGCTCAGCGTCGCCGGGAAGCTGCCGACCAGTCCGGTGGACAAGTCGCTGGACGGTGCCGCGCCGTACCTGATCGCGATGGTCCTGAACTCGCCGACCTTCCAGCTGAGGTGATCATGATGGAGAACGCGAAGCTCAGTCGCCGCGGGTTGCTCGGCGCCGGTGCCGCCGGACTGGCCGCATCGACGCTGTCGGCCCAGCTGGCATTCGCCGATCCGGGCTACACCGGCGACACCTTCGTGCTGCTCTCACTGCGCGGCGGCTTCGACGGCCTGTCGGCGATCGTGCCGATCGGCGACGCCGGCTACTACCGGGCACGGCCGTCGATCGGGGTGCCCAAGAGCCAGGTCATCGCCGGTGACGGCACGTTCGGGCTGCACCCGGCGATGGCCCCGCTGCTGGGTCTCTGGAAGAGCGGCAAGCTGGCCGCCGTGCACGCGGTGGGCCAGCCGAACCCGACCCGCTCGCACTTCGCCGCGATGGAGGCGATGGAGAACGCCGCGCCCGGCACGTCGATCCGCAGCGGCTGGCTCGACCGGATGCTCGGCGGCAGCGGCTCGCACGCCCCGCTGGCCGGGGTGGCACTCGGCCACGCGATGCCGGCCCGGGTCATGGGCACCGGCGTCTCGATGGAATCGATCGACTCCTTCGAACTGGCCGGTGACACCAAGAAGCCGCTTTCCGCGGCGTTACGGCAGATGTACGCCGATGCTCCCGCTTCGCTGGCCGCTCCGGCGAAGGCCGCCGACCGCGCCCTCGCCGCGACCGCCGGGCTGCGCGCCCGGCCGGCGGCAAAGGCGACCTATCCGGCAAGCGACCTCGGCGCCGCCCTGCGCGACGTCGCCCGGTTGATCAAGGCCAAGGCGGGCCTGGTCACGGCCGCGGTCGACTGCGGCGACTGGGACATGCACGACAGCCTCGGCACCGCGGTCAAGGGCCGGCGGATGTTCGACAACCTCACCGGCCTGTCGCTGGCGCTGGCCGCGTTCGCCGCCGACCTGGGCGACGCGATGAACAACGTCACGCTGGTCACGGTGAGCGAATTCGGGCGCCGGGTCGGCGAGAACGCCTCCCACGGCGCCGACCACGGGCACGGCAACGCGATGCTGCTGCTGGGCGGGGGCGTACGCGGCGGCAAGGTGTACGCCAAGTGGCCCACGCTGGCCCCGGACGCCCTTGTCGACGGCGATCTGGCGGTGACCAGCGACTACCGGTCGGTGATCGGTGAGATCCTGCAGAAGCGGTGCGGCCTCGGCTCGTTGTCGACCGTGTTCCCGTCCGTCACCCCGTCGTCCTTCGGGCTGGTGACGGCTCGTTGATCTTGCTGAAATGCCCGTAGTCTGAAGGCTGATGGAACCAGCCAACGGGCATATCGTGCTCGACAGCGGCACCGACGGCGGCTTCACCTCGCTGCGGCGCCAGGCCCGGCCGCGCGCCGAGCGGTACGAGATCGGCCGTTCCCTGCGCGAACGCGCCCACCGCACCGACATCGCCTTCTGGAACCCGCCGGACGGCCGACCCGACCCGGTCCAGCAGGTCATCGACCAGAACACGGGCCGCCAGCCCGGGCTGATCCCGATCCGGATCGGCCGCATGATCTCCTCGCCGTACGCGTTCCTGCGCGGCTCGGCCAACATCATGGCCGACGACTTCGCGCGCCTGCCCTCGACCGGCATCACGCCCGTCATCTGCGGCGACGCCCACCTGGGCAACTTCGGGTTCTACGCCTCGCCGGAGCGGGAACTCGTCTTCGACCTCAACGACTTCGACGAGGCCCACCCCGGCGCCTGGGAGTGGGACCTGCGCCGGCTCGCGGTCAGCGTCTACGTCGCCGGCCGGCAGAACGGGTTCCGCGAGGCCGCCTGCGCCGACGCCGTTCAGCACTGCATGGCCCAGTACCGCGACGCCGTGGCCGGCCTGGCCGAGCAGCCGCTGCTGGCCCGGTCGTTCGAGCGGCTCGACGTCGAACGGCTGCGCTCGGCGGCCACCAAGCACAGCTTCCGGGAGGAGATCGAACGGGCGGCCCGGCGGGCCCGGCGGCGTACGAGCGACCGCGCGCTCCCCCGGTTCACCGAGCGCCGCGACGGCACGGCCCGCCTGGTCGAGGAGCCGCCGCTGATCACGCGGCCGAGCGACGGCGAGCGGGACGCGCTCGAGGCGGCGCTCGACGGCTACCTCAACACGCTGCCGCCGCACTGGGCGCGCATCCTGGCCGGCTACCGGATCGTCGACATCGCGCACAAGGTGGTCGGGGTCGGGTCGGTGGGGTTGCGGGCGTACGTCGCGCTGTGCGAGGGCAGCAGCCCCGACGACGTGGTGTTTCTGCAGCTCAAGCAGGCCCGCCGCTCGGTCATCGCGCGCCACCAGCACGGCGACCGGGCGTGGCACCGGCACCAGGGGCAGCGGGTCGTGGAATATCAGCAGGCGCTGCAGACGGTCAGCGACCCGCTGCTCGGCTGGACCACGGTCGGGGACCAGCAGTTCTACGTGCGGCAGTTCCGCGACATGAAGGGGGCGATCGTCGTCGAGGGGATCAGTGCGGGGGCGCTCGCCGACTATGCCGGGGTGTGCGGCTACCTGCTGGCCAAGTCGCACGCCCGCACCAGCGGCGCGTCGATGATCGCCGGCTACATCGGGAGCAGCGACAAGCTCGACGACGTGCTCTGCCGGTTCGCCCGGGCGTACGCCGACCAGGTCGAGTCCGACCACGGCCGCCTGGTGTCGGCCGTACACCGGGGCCTGCTGCCGGCGGAGGCGGCATGACGATCTCGCTGGAGTCGGAACCGGTCCTTCAGTTCCTTACCGAGCGGCATCTGTGCACGCTGACCACGCTGCGCCGGGACGGATCGCCGCACGTGGTGCCGGTCGGGGCGACGCTCGACGGGCCGGCCGGGCTGGTGCGGGTGATCTCCTCGCGGGGGTCGGCCCACGTGCGTCACGTGGCGGCCGGGCAGGACCGGGTGGCGATCTGCCAGGTCGACGGCGCTCGGTGGATCACGGTCGAGGGCAAGGCCGTCGTTCGATCGTCTCCTGATGCCGTCGAGGAGGCGGTGCGGCGCTACGCGGCCCGCTATCGGCAGCCGCGGCCCAACCCGGAACGGGTCGTCATCGAATTGTCGGTGACGAAGGTCCTCGGCTCGCCCGTGTTTCGGTAGCGTCGAGCCGTGGAGTTCCTTCAGAGCGCGCCGGTCGCGCTGGGCGGCCCGCGCGGCTTCGAGGTGACGCGGACCCTGCCCAACAAGCAGCGGCGGATGGTCGGGGCGTGGTGCTTCCTCGACGCGTACGGGCCGCACGACCTCGACGGGTCGCCGGGCATGCGCGTCGGGCCGCACCCGCACACCGGCCTGCAGACGGTCACCTGGCTCGTCGCCGGCGAGGTGCTGCATCGCGACAGCCTCGGGAACACCCAGGAGATCCGGCCCGGCCGGCTGAACCTGATGACCGCGGGACGCGGCATCTCCCACGCCGAGGTGACGCCCCGGCAACACTCGCGCGTCATTCACGGCGTACAGCTGTGGGTGGCCCTGCCCCACGCCGACCGTGACATGCCCCCGGCCTTCGCCCACCACGCCGATCTTCCGGTGTTCACCGACGGCGGCCTGGCCGCCACCGTCCTGATGGGAGACCTGGCCGGTGCCGCGTCGCCGGCCGACTGCCGCACGCCCCTGGTCGGGGCGGAGATCCGGCTGGGTGCGAACGCCGCGGCCTCGTTGCCGTTGCGGTCCGATTTCGAGTACGCCGTGCTGGCGCTCGACGGTGCTCCGCTCATCGAGGACGTGACGGTGAAGCCGGGGCCGCTGCTCTACGCGGGTTCGGGCCGCTCGTCGTTGCGGCTGTCCACCGCCTCGCCGGCGCGGTTGCTGCTGCTCGGCGGGGAGCCGTTCGAGGAGCGGCTGGTGATGTGGTGGAACTTCGTCGGCCGCGAGCACGACGAGATCGTCCAGATGCGGGCCGACTGGGAGTCGCAGACGCCGCGGTTCGGGGAGGTCCGGGGCTATGACGGGCCGCGCCTGCCGGCGCCGCCGATGCCGCTGACCCGGCTGGTCGCACGTGGACGGGTGCGGTGACGTACCACTCGTCCGCTTGATCTTGCCTATCGCTTGACGGGCACCGCGGGCAGGCGGAGTCTCGAAAGAAGGCGGCCATCATCGCGGTCGCCGTCCCTGGGAGCTCGTCGTGAACGCCTTCGATGTCGGCAAACTCGCTCTGATCGTCGCCACGCCCACGCTGCTCGGCGCGGTCGTGGTCTATGCCCCGAAATGGTGTGGGCTGGTGGCCGAGAAGTGGAGCCGGCTGCGACCCTCGCCGCCGGAGCCGCTCGGGCCGCCGATCGAACAGTTGGCGGCCGACCTGCGGCGCCTGCTGCGCCTACACGGTGAGATGGTCTCGTCCGCTCATCTCGCGATGCGCGCGCACCGTCTGTGGGCCGTCGAGGCGGCGATCGGGGTGCGGGCGATCGAGGCCGCCCGCGCATTGGACGTGCCGCATCGAGAGCCCGATCTGCCCGGTGCGTTGACCCGGTCGGAGCTGCTCGATCTGCTGAACACGCTGGCCGCGTGCGGGCTGGTGCTGCCCGCGAAGGTCGGGCCGTTCACTTCGGACGGTCGCCTCTGAGCCGTTGGTCTTTTGACCTTTTATGGCCTTTGGGGCTTTGCCAGGCTTTTGGGGCTCTGCAGGCTTCTGGGCTCTGCAGGCTTCTGGGCTCTACAGGCTTCTGGGCTCTGCCAGGCTTTGCTGGCGGAACGGCGGCGGGGTGCACGCCCGCCGCCGTTCCCTTGCCCGGCACTCCCGCGCTTTTACTGACTTCACGCCGTCATGGGGGGCACATCGGCGTGATCGTCCCCGGGGTTTCCAGCGCGGGGGCGGCCGCTACTTACGGGGGCGGCGGCCGCCGGCCGGGACATTCAGGGTCTCCAGTGTCCAGGCGTCGATGCGGCGCAGGGCCGCCCGGCAAGTGGCGCGTACGGCGCCGATCTCGAGGCGCGGCATGATCCGCTCCCTTCACTCGGTGTCGTCATCTGAAGACCCAGGACTTCGTTGTCCCGGGCGTTCTCCACGGTGACACCCCGGGAGTCCTTGATCCGCGAACACGGAGAGTGGCCTTCGCCACGGTCCTTTTGGATCATGACCCGAACGGGGGACCGCGAAGGTCGTGGGGATCCTCAATACGTGTTTAAGAATTGCTTAAATCGGCGATCTCACCGGCCGTCACATCGCGTTTCCCGACACCGACGGATCGTGTATCCACCGACCTCGTTTGAACTGTTCGCGGGCACCTTGCGTACTCTCCGGCGAGGAAACATCCCGGCTCCGCCCGGCGCCACGACCGACCCTCGGTCACGACGCCGTCGCCAAGCCGGGCGGCGCGCCCGTCGAGGGTGGTGGCGCGGTGCGCAAATACGTGGTTAACCTTCCACATCCATCGCTGTCGGCGCGGTGGAGAGGCCTGGGAACCGGGGGGTTCCGGGCTGGGCGACGCTCGCTGGAGGACGGGGGCATGATGCGGCAGACGGACTCACCGGACGGCCGCGCGCCCGGCCGCGGGGTCGCCGCATGAGCTTCGAAGACGACGAATACTGGGAAGACGAATACGACCCGTATTCTCTGGTGCCCAATGCCGCCGTCGCCCAGGAAAAGAAGTACGACCGGCGGACCGCACCCGACCCGGTCATTCCGACCCGGCGCCACGACGACGGAGACCCGCCGGTCGACGAACTCGCGGCCCGGCGGGCCAAACGCGCGACCGGCCCGTTCGACGCGCAGCGGCCGAGCTGGCTCGACGACCCCGACTTCGTGCCGATCGACACGTCCCGCCCCAACCTGGCCGGCGACGCCTACGGCGACGTCGACTTCAACCGGCCCGAGCTGGGGGCCGACTTCGACTCCCCCGAGTTCCCGATGTCGGGTCCCCGGCTGAAGGACGACCCGTACGCGGAGTTCTCCGACTTCTCCGATGATATCGATCAGCCTTTCGACCATCGCGATCTGAAGGCGTACGGGCACGGCCGTACGGGGACGGTGTGGTCGAGCGAGCAGGAGAGGCCGGCCCCGGAAGAAGAACAGCCGTCACGTGATCGCCGGCGGCGTCCCCGGGTGGCCGAGTACGACTACGACTGGTCACCGGAGGACGATTCGCGCCGGGCTCCGGACGGACGCCGTGAGCGGCGCCCCGACGAGCACGTGGCCCGCCCCGACGAGCGCGTCGCCCGCCCCGACGAGCGCGTGGCCCCTCCTGACGAGCGCGTCGCCCGCCTCGACGAGCGCCGGGGTGGCAAGGCCGGCCGGCCGGCCGAGCGTCGGCGCCCGGACGCCGAGCGGCCCGACGAACGCCGCGGGCGCGACGAGCGCGTCGCCCGGATCGAGGAGGGCGCCCCCCGGGTCGACGAGCGGCGGGGAGTCGACGAGCGGATTGCCCGGGTCGACGAGCGGCGGGGACGTCGGACCAGCGGAGATCCCGGCCTGCCGGACGAGCGGCGCGGCGGCCAGAGTCGTCGTCCCGACGACCGGCGCGCGCGGCCCGAGGAGCAGGTCGCACGAGTCGACGAACGCCGCACCGGCCGGCCAGGCGAGCCGGGCGACCTTCGTGGGCGCCCGGGTTCCGCACCCCAGCAGCCGGGCAGCACGAACGGTCGCCCTGGTGCCGCACCGCAGCAACCGGGCAACCCGACCGGTCGCCCCGACGTCGGTCGCGCACGGCCCCAGCAGCCCGGCGTCGTACAACAGCCCGGCGACCCGAACGCCCGCCCTCCCCGGCCCGGCGACCAGGCCGCGCGCCTCGCACAGCAGCCGGGCGTCGCACAGCAGCCCGGCGACCCGAACGCCCGCTCACTCCGGCCTGGCGACCAGGCCGCGCGCGTCGCACAGCAACCGGGGGGCCTGGGCGTTCGTCCCGAGGCCGGTCCCGGGCAACCGGCCCAACCGCAGGTCCCACAGTCCGAGGAAGGCCGCCCGGCCGAGCCCGGCGCGAAGGGCGACAAGCACTCGAAGTCCGGCGAGAAGCGGGGCTGGCTGCGGTTCGGGCGGGGCAAGAAGGGCGAGCAGGCGGCTTCCGAGCAGCAGCCGGACGTCCAGGCCGAGCAGTGGGCTCCGGACCCGCGCGGCGACGACCAGCAACCGGGCGGCCACCCCGGCGACTGGGCTGCAGACCCGCAAGGCGACGACCAGCGACCGGGCGGCCACGCCGGCGACTGGGCTGCAGACCCGCAGGGCGACGACCAGCGACCGGGCGGCCAGGTCGCCGCGGGACGCGCTCGGGTCCCCGAGTACGACCTCGACTTCCAGCCGGTCGACGGCAGCGGCAACACCTGGGCCAGCGCCGCCACCGGCGAGCGGGCCCAGACCGGCGGCCAGCGAGATTCCGACGAGGCCGACGGCCGGCAGTGGGCCGCGGACGGCTCGCAGGGGGCACCCGCCGCCGCGGCCGGCGGCCAGTGGCTCGAAGGCGAAACCACCGACGGCCAGTGGTCACCCGCCGCGGCAGCCGACACCCGGTGGAGCACCGCCGAGGCAGCCGAAGGCCAGTGGGCTGCCGGCCAAACGACCGACGGCCAGTGGACCGGCGCCGAAACGGCCGACGGTCAGTGGGCGCCTGGCGAAGTGGTCGACGCCGAGTGGGCCCCGACACAGACGCCGGCCGGGCAGTGGGCGCAAAGCGAAGCGACCGACGGTCAGTGGGTGGACGGCCGGTGGGTGACCGGCGACCAGCGGGCATCAGCCGAAGCACCGAACTCCCGCGCGGACGAGAAGCGCGACGATCGCCGCAGCCCCACCCCCGAGGAGGACGGCCCGCGGGTCGTCGCCAAGGCGCCCCCGCCGACGCAGCCCCGCGTGATCAGCAAGGCGACCCCACCCGCGCCGCCCCGCGTCGTCAAGAAGTCCGAGCCCACCGAGGGCCCCCGCATCGTGGGCATCACCCCGCCGACCCCCACGGCTCGGGCCGTCACGCCGCCGTCGGTCCCGGCCGTCCCCGCCGACGGCTCAACCACCCCGCGCCCGGACGCCGACGTCACCCCCGGCGCGACCCCGGCCCAAGCCCCCCGGCCGGCTGCGGCCCCCGGCCCCATCGGCGGCCCGGCCGGCCGCTCCGGCGCGGCCGCCACCATCCCCGGCCAATCCGGCACGCGCCCGGGCACTCCGGCCGAACCCCGCGGCTCGCAGCCAGGACCGGCCCAGCCGCAGGGCTACCCCACTCAGCCCGGCCAGACCACTCAGCCCGGCCAGACCGGTCGGCCCACCCAAGCGGGGCAGCCCGCTTACCCGGTTCAGCCCGGCCGCACAGCCCAGCACGGCCACCCCAACCAGCCTGCCCAAGCGGGACAACCCGCCTATCCGGTCCCCCCGGCGCAAGCCGCCCAGGCCGGCCACCCCAACCAGCCCGGCCAACCGAACCAGCCCGGCCAACCGAACCAGCCCGGCCAACCGAACCAGCCCGGCCAAGCTGGGCAACCCGGCTATCCGAATCAGGCCGGAAACACGGAAGAGGCTGCCCGCGCGGCACAGAGCGGGTACCCGAACCAGCCGCGGCAACCGATACAGCAGGGCTACCCGGACCAATCTGGCCAGACCGGTCAAGGCGGCCCGAGCCGGGCCGCTCAGGCGGGGCAGCCCGGTTATCAGGCCCAACCCGGTCAGAGCGGCTACCCGGATCAGACCGGTAGGCCCGCGCAGGCCGACTTCTCCGGACAGCCCAATCAGTCGGGTCAGCCTGGCAGCGGAAACGTGCCCGGCCGTCCCGGTCACCCGGCGCAGCCCGGGACGGCGGCGCAGGGCGGGTACCCGAGCCAGGCCGGCTATCCGAGCCAGCCGCGGCAAGGGGGTCCGGCCGGCTACGCGGCTCAACCCGGCCAGCCCTCTCACCCCAGCCCGCCTGGACAAAACCCACAATCGGGCTATCCACCGCACGCCGGCCAGACCGGTCAGCCTGGGCAGGCCGCGCCGGCCGGGTATCCGGCAGCCGGTGCCCAGCCACCGCAGGTAGGGCGGCCCGATCAGGCCGCTCAAGCGAGTCAGGGATCGCCGGGCTACCCGGTCCAGCCGGGTTGGGCGCCACAGACGCAGACCGGGCGGCAGGGCGCTCCGAGGCCGACTTCCGACGCCGAAGCCCACGTAGAGCAGCGGCCGACGCCTGCGCCGGGTGAGAGCGGAAGCTTCACCGCACCCGGCCAGCGACCCACGCCCGCGCCCGGAGAAAGCGGAACCTTCACCGCACCCGGCCAGCGACCCACGCCCGCGCCCGCGCCGAGCGAGAGTGGGAGCTTCGCTGGACCGGGCCGGCGACCGATGCCCGCCCCTGGGGAAAGTGGAAGCTTTGCCGGGCCAGGCGAAGGAACGCGCTCGCGGCGTAGCCCGCGGACGGCCCACGTCACGCTGTCCCAGGACGGCGGGCCCTGGTCGATGGTGCCGGACGACGCGCCGCCGGCCGCGGTGCCGACCTCCGGGCTGAGCCGGCCGATCTCCCCCGCGCCCGCGCCGAGCGATGGCCGGCCGGGCGCTGGGCCTCGGGCTCCGTTCGACGGGCGCACAATATCGCCGGCAGCGGCGGGACACGTTGCGGTGCCGGCTCCGCGGGAGGGCCAGCCGCTTGCTCCGGCCACCGGACAGCCGGCGACGCCGAACGATCGACGGACCGCAACCGACATTCCGGCGGCCGGAGAGGCGCCTGCTGCGCGCACCGCGACGTCGCACGGTGGTGCCGGGGCCGATGTCCGGCCTGCCGTCCCGGCTGCGCGGGATGGGCGGGCGGCCGTTCCGGATCCGAACGAGGTGACGGCGGCCAACGTCCGCCCGGTGGTGCCGAAGGACGAGGCCCGGCCGGGCGTCCCGGCGTCCCGGGACGGACGGCAGACTGGCACGGGGCAGGCTGCACCGAGCGAGGTTCGGCCGGACGACCCGCAGTCGCACGACGCGGAAGCTTCACCGCGCGGGGCGCACGCGCTGCCGACCGGGGAATGGCCGGTCGCACCCCGGCGGCGGCCCGGTGACCTGGGTTCGGTGGGCCGGCCCGAGCCTGGTGCGCATCAGGCGCCCGGTCCCGGCGTTGACGCGACGCAATCGGCCTGGCCGCCGGCGAAGCCGGCGAACGAGCAGCCCTGGGGGCCGCGGGCCGGGTCTGTGGGTACGCCTACGGGCGGAAGCGGCTGGGCCGCTCAGCAGGACGCGGCCGAGGAGCGGCAAGGCGGCGACCCGAGGACTCGGCCGGGAAGCGCGCCCGCGTCTGCGGACGCGAGCAAGCCTGAGCCGACGAACCCGGCGCCGGTCGCCGGCCAGGAGAGCGGTGCGCTACCGGTCTCGCCGGCCGCTACCGCATGGCAGCAGGGTGCCGCGGGATCGCCGGACGGTGACTCGGTTACCGGCCAAGCGGGCGCCGTACGGCCGATCTCGCCCGCTGCTGCAGCATCGCAGCAGGGTGCCGCGGGATCGCCCGGCGCCGTTGCCGGTCAAGAGGGCACCTCGCCGGCCGAGGTCGCTTGGGCGCAAGGTGTCACAGGCGCGGATCCGGTGGGCGGGGCCGGGCTGCCGATCCTTCCGCTCGACGGTGAGGTTTCGGCGGGTACGGGCGCTGCGGCCGGTGGTGAGGACGGCTGGCAGGGGCGGGGTCCAGGTGCGGCGGCCGGGCGGCCGGTGTCGCTTGGTGACACGCTGCCGATCGTTTCGGCCGGGACGCGGCGAGCCCCTGGGAAGGCTCAGCCGACGGTGGGCGAGCAGGCTCAGCCTACGCCGCCTCGGGGGAACGGGCCGCAGCCGCGCGACGACGAAGCTGCCGCCCTCGGCCGCGGTGCCGGCGGCGTCGAACCGGGCCGGACCGGTGAAGCCGGGGCCGCGGAGGGGCGGCCGCAGCATCTCGGGGATGACAGCGGGAAGAGTGCGCGGCATCAGGCCGGGGAGGGCGCGGGGGAAGCGGTGCCGGGGGCGCCGCGGATGGGAGCGCATGCGGCGCCCTACATGGATGCGCGCGGGGTTATCCACAACCTGAAACCGATCGGGCGGCTGGTGGTGTCGGGGCCGGATACTGAACCGCGGCGTGCGGACTCCGAGTTCGGCAGCCTGTGGTTCGTAGCAAAGGAGGAGGAAGAGGCTTCGGAGGGACTGCCTACCCGGACGCGGGTGCGCCGGGGCGATGACGATTCGGTGGTTATCGACCTGGACGTGAGCGGGCTGATCGGTGGGGCGGCGCTGTCCAACGACGGGCCGGCACAGAGCGGCCAAGACCAGAGCAGCCAAGACCAGAGCGGCCAAGACCGGAGCCGCCGACCACAGAACGGCCCAAATCAGGACGGCCAACCTCAAAGCGGCCAAGCGCAGAACGGCCAAGCGCAGAACGGCCAGGCGGCTGACGGTGCGGCCCCGGCTGGGACCCGCTCGGACGTGCAGACTCCGGACGGTGGGGCGCGCGCCGAGCGTACGAAAAAAGCGACCGACCCGGCGCTGCCCCTCATTCCCGGACCCGAACCTGAGCTGGCGGAAGAAGCGCCGAAGGCGCCCCTGGAAAAGCGTGCGCTGACCGCCGCCGACCTGCAGGCGATCCGGTGGCGGCTGGACGGGGGCACGCTGCGTGAGGTCGTTGACGACAAGGAAGCGCTGCGTGAGCTCGGGGAGAAGCTGGACGAGCCGCTGGCCGACGAGGCCGACAACGTGGCGAAGGCGGGGCTGCTCAGTGTGCGGGCCGAGGTTTACCGGCTGCTCGGGGAGCTCGGGATGGCCGCCGCGGCGAGCCGGCTTGCGCTGGCGCACGCGGAGTCGGCGCGGGACACGCAGTCGATGGTGATCGCGCAGGCCGAGCTGGCGCACGTGCTGCGGTTGCGGGGGGACTTCTCGGAGGCGGACCGGCTGTTCGCCAAGGCGGCGAGCGCTCGGGTGGCGGCGCCGCTGCGGAGTGTGGTGCACGAGAACGCCGGACGCTGCTGCTTCGACCAGGGGCGGCACATGGAGGCGCTCGACCACTTCGCGCGGGCGGTGCGGCTGGGGCGGTCGGACGACACCGAACTGGCGGAGCGGATCGGGGTGTGTCTCGAGGCCGTGTACATCCACGTGCTGCGGGACGGCTGGGGGCCCTACCCGCGGATGACGGCGCTGGAGGAGACTACCGCCGAGCAGCCGACCCTGCGGTGAGCTCGACGGTGTGCGGGTCGGCGACCGCCGTGCGGCCGCGGCCGCCGAGTTTCGCCTCGTAGAGGGCGGCGTCCGAGGCCCCGAGCAGTTCCTCGGGGCTGTCGGCGTGGTCGGGCAGCACGGCGACCCCGATGCTGAGGCCGGGCGGGCCGCCGGGCAGCGTGGCTACCTGGGCGATCACCTCGCGGACCTCGTCGGCGGCGCGGCGGGCGCCCGGGTCGTCGGTGCGCAGCAGCATCACGAACTCGTCGCCGCCGAGGCGGGCCACGACGTCGCCGTCGCGTTTCGCGACCTTTCCGAGGGCGGCGGCGACCGCCTGCAGAGCCTGGTCACCGACCGCGTGGCCCCAGGTGTCGTTGATCTTCTTGAAGTGGTCGACGTCGATCGTGATCAGCGCGATCGGCTCGCCGGTGGTGCGGGACCAGGCGACCGAGCGGGTCAGTTCGGCGTCGAACGAGCGGCGGTTCGCCACCCCGGTCAGGGCGTCGGCCAGGGCCTGGGTCTCCAGCACGTCCCGCAGACGGTCGCTGCGGTCGCGCAGGGTGAGGACGATGATCGCGATGAGCGTCATCGCCACGGTCATCGAGACCCAGTCGGAGGCGGCGTCGGCGATCGTGGGCAGCAGCGAGAAGACCACCGACGCCTCGGTGACCGAGACGCCGGCCATGGTCAGGTAGACGACGCGGCGGCTCAGGAAGTTGGCCGAATAGAGCACCGGCCACAGATAGAACAGCTGGGCGCCGGTGCTCGCGTCCTCGGTCACCAGGTTCATGCCGGTGACCACCATGATCGCGAAAAACGGGGCGATGAACCAGAACCAGCGCGGCATCCGGTCCGGCCAGAGCCGGGAGAGGACGCCGCCGACCGCCAGCACCAGGCAGGTGACGCTGACCGCGACCAGGTGGGACACCGGCTGGCCGGGCACGAGAAGGAACGTGATGAAGATGAACGGCGCCGCCGTCATCATCAGATACGCGACGGCACGAGATGCTCCGTGCTGATCGCGCAACTGGTACGCCACGGTTCCCCCTCCTCGGTCACCTACAAGGTTCGGCGATCGCCCGGGGCACCTGAGCGTTCTAGACCGGCTCCCTGATCACCTCGGCCGGCGTCATCGCCCGCTCCCGGCGGGCGAACGTGACCCCGGCGCTGGCCAGCGTGACCAGCACGAGCGCGACCACGCCCACCGTCGGCAGACGCTGCCCGAGCAGGAGAAGCCCGGCGATGGCGGCGGCCGCCGGTTCGAGACTCATCAGGATCCCGAACACCCGGGTCGGGATGCGCCTCAGCGCATTGATCTCGAGCCCGTACGAGATGACCGACGAGAGCAGCGCGACGCCGGCCGCGGCGAGCAGCAGGATCGGGCGGTGTACGACCGCGCTCGCACCCTTCGCGCCGAACGGCAGCACGATCAGGGCCGCGACCGCCAGTGACACGGTCAGGCCGCCGGTGCCCGGGACGAGGCCGCCGAGCCGAGCGCTGCCGACGATGTAGCAGGCCCAGCAGAGACCGGCGACGAAGGCGAGCAGCATGCCGCCCAGCGGGGCCGACGAGCCACCGTGAAGGCCCAGGAGAGCGACGCCGCCGCCGGCCAGCAGTGCCCACAGCATGTCGAGCCAGCGGCGGGTCTGCGCGAGGGCGAGCAGGAGCGGGCCCAGGAATTCGATGGTCACCGCCGTGCCGAGCGGAACGGTCTTCAGCGACAGGTAGAAGATCAGGTTCATCCCGGACATCACGACGCCGAGCACGATCGCCGCCAGCCACGCCTGGCGGGACCACGTGCGCAGCCGCGGCCGGGTGATCAGCAGGAGGATGACCGCGGAGAGCGCGAGCCGGAGCAGGGTCACACCGGACGCGCCGAGGTCGTCGAAGAGATGCCGCGCGATCGCGCTGCCCACCTGCACGGAGCAGATCGAGGCCACGACGAGCAGGGGCGCGGGAACTCTCATGGTGTCAGCCTCTCCCGCCGCCGCGGTCCTTACCAGGCGACGTGTGCGGCTTCACTCCGTGCGCAGGGCGACCACCGGGTCGAGACGGCCGGCGCGCTGGGCCGGGACGACGCCGAAGAGGATGCCGACCGCGGCCGAGACCCCGAAGGCCAGGGCCAGCGCCCACCAGGTGACGGCGGCCGGCACCGGGGTCAACCGGTCGACGACGATCGCCACGGTGATGCCCAGCGCCATGCCGATCACGCCGCCGATGGTCGTGAGCAGCACGGCCTCGAGCAGAAACTGGACGCCGATGTCGCGCGGCCGGGCCCCGACCGCCTTGCGCAGCCCGATCTCCTTGGTCCGCTCGCGCACCGAGACCAGCATGATGTTGGAGACGCCGACCCCGCCGACGAGCAGGCTGATGCCGGCGATCGCGGCCAGCACCCCGGTCAGTACGCCGAGGATCTGCCCGAGCACCCCGAGGATCTGTTCCTGGGTGACCGCGCTGAAGTCGGTGTCGGGGTGCCGTTTGACCAGGGTGGCGACGACCGAGGCGCCCAGCTGGTCGATGGTGTCGCGGTCGGGGGCCCGGATCGCCAGCCCGTCGATGCGGCTGGTGCCGAGCAGGCGCTGGGCGGCGGTGACCGGGATGTGCACCTCGCTGTCCCGGTCGACGCCGAGGCTCTGGCCGAGCGGCGTGAACGTGCCGATCACCCGGAACCGGACCCCGCCGATGGTTATCTGGTGTCCGATCGGGTCGGTGTCCGGGAACAGCTGATCGGCGATGCCGGAGCCGAGCACGGCGACCCGGCGGGCGGTGGTGACGTCGGTGCGGGTGAGGTACGAGCCGCGGTCCAGACTGCGGACGAACACGGACGGGGTGGTCTCGAGGACGCCCTGCATGCTCGCGAAGGCCGACTTGTCGCCCGCCCGTACGGTCTCGCCCGAGCTGATCGTGACCGCGACCCGCGACCGGTCCCCGACCACCCGGGTGACCGCGTCGACGTCGTCGAGGGTGAGCGGCGAGGCGGTCGGCGCGGCCCCGGCCTCGAGGCGCCCCGGCACGACGATGAGCAGGTTGGAGCCGAGTCCCTCGACCTGGCGCTCGATCAGCTGCTTGGTGCCGGTGCCGATCGAGACCAGCGCGACGACCGCACCGACGCCGATCACCACGCCCAGCATGGTGAGGATGCTGCGGAGCCGGTTGGCCCGCAGCGCGTCCAGGGCGACGCGCCAGGCTTCGGCGATTCTCACCGGATCAGGCCGTCCTTCATGACGATCTGCCGGCGGGCCCGGGCCGCCACGTCGCGGTCGTGGGTCACCAGCACCACCGCCACGCCCTCGGCGTTGAGCGACTCGAGCAGCGTCAGCACCTGCTGGCCGGTCGCCGAGTCGAGGTTGCCGGTCGGCTCGTCGGCCAGCAGCACCGACGGCGACGTGATCAGGGCGCGGGCGATCGCGACCCGCTGCTGCTCGCCGCCGGACATCTGGTTGGGCCGGTGGTCGATGCGGTGGGCCAGCCCGACCCGTTCGAGCATCTCGGCCGCCCGGTCCCGGCGTTCCCGCCGGCCGGCGCCCCGGTAGACCAGCGGAAGGGCCACGTTGTCGCGGGCCGTCGTGCGCGGGAGCAGGTGGAACGACTGGAAGACGAAGCCGATGGTCTCGTTGCGCAGCTTGGCCATCTCGGCCGGGCCGAGCGTCGACACGTCGCGGCCGTCGATCAGCAGGGTGCCGCTGGTCGGCCGGTCGAGCGCGCCGAGCAGGTGCATCAACGTCGATTTGCCGGAGCCGCTGGTGCCGACGATCGCCAGGTAGTCGCCCTCTCCGATGGTCAGGGAGACACCGCGCAGGGCGGCCACGGTGACGCCGCCGAGGTCGTAGGAGCGGGTGATGTCGGTCGCGACGATCATGACGCCTTGTCGCCCTGGTGGACGCGGTCGGCGCCGGAGACCACGATCCGCTGGCCCGGGGTGAGGCCGCCGGTCACCTGGACGACGTCCTCCCCCTGCACGCCGAGGGTGACCGGAACCTGCCGGTAGTGGCCGTCGCGGACGGCCCAGACCGTGTCCTTGCCGTCCGAGTTGATCACGGCGGAGACCGGGACGGTGGTCGCATCGGTGGCCTGGCGCACCTGAAGACGGACGACCGCGCTCATGCCGGGCCGCGGGGTCGGCGCCGCGGTGCCGTCGTCGCCGGTGCCCTTGCCGAGGTCGAGCCGCACCCGGTACGAGACGCCGCCGGTGGCCGACGTGGTGGGCAGCAGGTCGATCGAGCGCACGGTCGCCTGGTAGGTCGCCCCGGTGACCGCGTCGAACTCGACGTTCGCCTTGCCGCCCGGCTTGACCAGCAGCACATCGGTCTCGTCGACCTCGGCCGAAAGCCCCAGCCGGTCGGTGTCGACGATGGTGGCGATCGGCGTGCCGGCCGCGACATAGGCCCCCGCGGGCACAGCGGTGTCGACGCCGGCCGCAGGCGCGGCGGCCGTCGGCGCGCTCCCGCCGGCCAGCAGGGAGCTCAGCGAGGGCGCGGCGCCACCGGAGGACGGACCACCCAGCTGCACCACGCCGGACACCGGGGCGTGCAGGGTGAGCGCGTCGACCGCCGCCGACGCCAGGTCATAGGCCTGCTGAGCCTGCAACTTCTGGGCCGCCGAGAGCGCCCCGACCGCTTCGCCGAGCGACGCCACCCCGCGCTGCACCGACCGCAGCGCCGACCCGGCCGCGTCGGACGCCGCCGAGTATTGCTTCTGGGCCGCGTCGACCTGTTTGAGCAGCGCCGCCCGCAGCGTCGGGTCGGTGACCTTGCCGGCCGCGGTGCGGGCGTCGTCGAACGCCGACCGGGCCTGCGCGTCGGTGCGCCGGCGGGCGGCCGTGACGCCGGCGGTGCCGCCGACCGAGGCGCCGCCGCCACGGTTCGCCTGGTCGAGCGCCTTGGCCGCCGCCTTCTCGCGGGCCTCGACGTCGGGCGCGTCGATCACGGCCACGACCTGACCCTTGGCCACGTGCTGGCCGGCCTCGACCCGCAGCGACGCCAGGGTGCCGCCGGCCGGGGCGCTCAGCGTCGCCGCGGCCCGGGCGGTGACCGAGCCGGAGGCCTCGACGATCTCATCGACCGTGCCCCGGCCGGCCGCGCCGAGGTTCACGCCCGTGGGCCCGCCGTCACAGGAAGCAGCGGTCAGCACCAGCAGCAACACCGGCGCCGCGGCGAGCACGCGCAAGGGACGTCGCAACACGACGCCACTCTATGTCGCGATGGATCAGGTGCCGGGGCGCCGCCCGACCGCCGAGAGAGAGCGGCGGCCACGATGCGCGGTTGAGGAGGTGGATCACATCGGAGTGGCGAAATCCTGCACCCAGTAGACGGTGCGTTTCCGGTCGCCCGCGATCGCCAGGCCGACACCCATCTGGTCGAGGCTGCAATCGAGGATGTTGTGCCGGTGCTCCGGGCTGTGCATCCAGCCGTCGACGACGTCATAGGCGCTGTCCACGCCCCGGGCGATGTTCTCGCCGTAATGCTTCCAGTCGTATCCCGCCTCGGTCACCCGATCGCCCGCGCCCTGGCCGTCGCGCGACTCGTGCGCGAAATAGTCGTGCCGCGCCATATCGGCCGCGTGCCCGTTCGCCGCCTCGATCAGCCGCCGGTCCAGCGTCACGCTCGGGCAGCCGTGCGCACGCCGATTCCCATTGATGAGCGACAAAATCTGCTGCTGCACCGGCGATGCCGGACTCGCCGAGACATCGGACGCGGTCACATTCTGCTTGGCCGCGGCGACCAGGCTGCCTCCGGCATCCTGACGAATCAGTGCGGGGCGGGGCTTTGCCGGCACGGCGGCGGCTTTCTGCGGGGCAGGCTTCTGCTGTACGGCGTGCGCCGCCCCGGCGGACACGGAGTCTGATCGTAGGTGCGACGTCGAATCGTCGCCGTCCCCGGAATCGGACTGGTCCCGCACGAGCGGTGCCCGGTGGACCGAAGGCGCACCGTCCATATCGGATACGTCCGCCCCGGAATCGCCGTCGTCCCCGAAACCATGGGAGTCAGCGGAACCGGCCGAGTCGCCGGAACCGGCCGAGTCACCGGAACCGGCGGAGTCATCAGACCCGGCGGAATCGTCGGAGTCACCGGAATCGTCGGCGAAACCCGAGAACCCGGGCAGGTCGGAGAGCGAGAACCCAGGCACGTCCGGCCATTCCGGCGTCTCCTGCGCGCCGGCCCGGGTGGCCGCGATCCCACCCACGACCAGCAGCACCGTCGCCATTCCGACCACCACCACAGGCTTGCGCCGCATACCCCGTAATCCCTTTTCGACGAGGGGCTCCCAGCCGGTCCGGGCGCCTCGCCAGGGATCAACGTCACAACCCGGGCACGGCAACCGGCGAACCATACGAGCGTCACTCCCCGGCACGGCGCCGATCATTGCCTCCGCGTCCTTCACCAGGGCAAACAGCCTTCGGGGCGGATCATGAAAGTCGCACAACCGCACAGACAAAACGGACAGTTCATTCGTTCGGGGTAGTCCGCCGGGACTGTCTTGCCGTCCCGATGGACGGTCCCCAGCATCGGACACCGTCGCTACGTTTTCGCGGTGCGCAACCGCTATCTGGACCTGCTCCGAGCCGCGGCGATCGTACGTGTGATCGTCTACCACCTCTTCGGCTGGCCTTGGCTCTCCCTGCTGCTGCCGGCCATGGGGGTGATGTTCGCGCTGGCCGGCTCGCTGGCCGCCGCCTCGCTGGAGAAGCGTGCCGCCCGCAAGGTGGTCGTCTCCCGCCTGCGCCGCCTGCTGCCCCCGCTCTGGATGCTCGGCCTGATCGCGGTGCCCGTGATGCTGGCCGTCGGCTGGGCGAGCGAACGCAACGGCGAGCATCCCTTCGACGCCGGCCACGTGTGGCACCTCGCGTTCTGGATCTTCCCGCTGGGCGACCCGCCCGGCAGCGAGAAGGCCGCCGACCTGTGGGACCCGCTCTGGTACATCCGGGCGTACGTCTGGTTCCTGCTGCTCTCGCCGCTGATGTGGCTGGCCTACCGCAAGATCGGATGGCTCGCGGTGGCCGCCCCGATCATCGGGATCGTCGTGCTCCACAAGACCGGCTTCACACTGCCCGACACCGCGGACTCGGTGATGTGGGACTTCGTCACCTTCGGCGCGTGCTGGATGGCCGGCTTCGCTCACCACGACGGCCGACTTCGCCGGATCGGGCCTCGTACGCTCGTCTTCCTCACGCTGGTCCTGGGCCTGGTCGCGCTCTACTGGCAGCACGGACACCAGGGCGAGGAGCACTGGGACCTCAACGACGTACCCGAGTCGCAGGCGCTCTGGTCGATCGCCTTCGTGCTGGTCGCGCTCCGCTGGGAGCCGTCGATGACCTGGCTGCCCCGCGTCCGGCCGCTCGACCGCCTGGTCACCCTGCTCAACGCCCGGGCCGTCACCATCTACCTCTGGCACAACATCGCCATCACCGCGATCTGGCCGCTGCTCGGCCTGATCGCGCTCGGTGGCGTGACGTTCGACGACGTCGGCCACGGCTTGGACGGACCGGTCGACCTGGCCGCCGCGATCGTGCTCACGCTGCTGGCCGTGCTGGCCTTCGGCTGGGTCGAGGACCTGGCGGCCAAGCGGCGCCCGCGGCTGTGGCCGACCACGGCGCCGACCCTGCGCCGGGCCGAGGTGCCGCCGGAGGAGGTAGTTCCGGCACTCGTCGGCGCGTACCCGCTCGGCGGCGGCGTGGCCGCCCGGCCGGAGCTCCCCGATCTCCCGGACCGCCCGACCGGCCACGCCTCGGCCGCCGAGGCGATGCACCGGGAGCAGTTCCGCCGCTCGGCGCCGCGATCGGTCCCCTGGGCCGCCGACCTCCCGGCGATCGAGGGCACAATCGTCGACGACAGCACCCGCCCGACCAGCCCGACCGACGACGGCGACAGCCCGACCGACCGCAGCGCCAGCCCGACCGACGACGGCTACAGCACCGGCCCGCGCCGCCCGCGCCGCCCGGGCGGCGCGGAGTCCACCGGCGCCGAAGCCGGCGGCACGAACCGGCCGGTCGGTGGGGCCGGGCGGCATGCCGCCTCGGCCGACACCCTGGATCTGAGCGCGCCGCCCTCCGATTGGCCCCCGGCGCGCCCGCCCGGCGGCACCGGCATCCCGGATTGGTTCCGGTAGCGACGAGGCGGTTTCTCAGATTGAAACCTCGGGTGAGGTAATTTCGTGATTTGTCCATATAAGCGCCGCTAGTCTGACGGAGTGCGGCAGTACGGAGAGTTGACGGCCCCCGACGTGGCCGTGACCGCGCTCGTCTTCCGGGCCGGCACGCTGCTCTGCGCACTGCCCCTGGACGAGGTCATCGAGACGATGCGCCCGCTCGAGACCCGCCCGATGGCCGGCACCCCGGCCTTCGTGCGGGGGATCAGCGTGCTCCGGGGCGTCCCCACGCCCGTCATCGACGTCGCCCGGCTGCTCACCGGGACGGCCGGCGACGTCGAACGCTATGTCGCGGTCGGCACCGAGCGCGGCCCGGTCGCCCTGGCCACCGGCACCGTGCTCGGCATTCAGGACACCTCCGCCGGCCTGACCGAGGCCCACCCGGCCCTGCTCGGCGGCTCCCATCGGCTGGTCGCCGGGGTCGGCACGTTCGGCGCCGAGCCGTTGCTGCTGTTGCAGAGCATGCGGGCGGTTCCCGACGAGGTCTGGGAAGCGGCCGCCGCCGCGGACGCCCGATGAGCGGCGGCCCGATGAGCGGCGGTGTGGTCGAGTTCCGCGAGCTGCTGTCGCGCTGGCTGGGCTGGACCTTCGTCGACCAGGACGTGGCCCAGCTCGACGACGTGCTCGGCGAGCGGGCCGCCCACGCCGCGACGAGCCGCGACGACTACCTGGCCCGGCTCGGCGACGGTCGCTGGGACGCCGAGGTCGTCGAGCTGGCGGAGCGGCTGAGCATCACCGAGACCTACTTCTTCCGGCACGGCGAGCAGTTCCGGGCCCTGCGCCAGACCGTTCTGCCCGAGCGGATCGCGGCCCGCGACGGGCACAAGGTGCTGCGGTTGCTCTCGGTGGCCTGCTCGTCCGGCGAGGAGGCCTACTCGCTGGCCATCGCGGCCCGGGAGGCCCGGCCGGGCCCGGACTGGCTCATCGTGGTGACCGGCGTCGACGCCAACCCGGCCATGCTGCGCAAGGCCGGAGCAGCGCGATACTCCAGATGGTCGCTGCGGGAGACGCCGCCGGAGCTACGCGGACGCTGGTTCCACTCCGACGGCGACAGTTTTCGGGTCGACGACGAGATCCGCGCGATGGTCCGGTTCGCCCGGCACAACGTGGCCGACGACGACGGTGACCTGTGGATACCCGGCCAGTACGACGTGATCTTCTGCCGCAACCTGCTGATGTACCTGACCCGCCCGGTCGCGGCCACGCTGGTGCGGCGGATGACCGACGCCCTGGTGCCCGGCGGCTATCTCTTCCTCGGGCACACCGACTCGCTCGGCAGCCGGCCCGAAGGGCTCGAACCCCAGCACGATCACCAGACCTTCTACTACCGGCGGCCCCTGCTGTCCGTGGTCCCGCCCCTGCTCCCCCGGCCGGCGCCGCCGCCTGAGCCGGTGCTGCCGGTGACCGTGGAAGACGCGTACAACCGGGCGTTCGGGCTGCTGCAGGCCGACCGGTTCGCCGACGCCCTGGAGCTGATGACCTCCCGGCTGCCCGGCCGGCCGCGGCCCCGGGACACCCTGTTGCACGGGGTGCTGCTGGTGCAGACCGGCCGGCTGGACGAGGCCGCGACGGTCGCCCGGGATCTGGTCGAGGTCGACGGGCTGAACGCGGACGCCCACCAGCTGCTCGCGCTCTGCCTCGAGGGCCGGCAGGCGGTCGACGACGCGATCGCGCAGTACCGGCTGGCGGCCTTCCTCGACCCGGCCTTCGCCCTGGCCCGGCTGCGGCTCGGTCAGCTCGCCCGGCGGCGCGGCGAGGACCGGCCCGCGGCGGCCGACCTGGAGCGCGCGCTCGGCCTGCTGCCGCAGGAACGGGCCGAACGGATCACCCTGTTCGGCGGCGGGTTCGGCCGGATGTCGCTGACCATGCTGTGCCGCTCCGAGCTCGACGCCTGCGGAGCCCACCGATGAAGGGGGCCCACCGATGAGCGGGGCCGACTCACTGCTCAGCGTCGGCGGCCGGATCGACCGGCTGCGCGGCGACTTCGACCGGTCGTTCACCGAGCCCGCCCGCAGTCACGACGTCGAGCACGTGGAGCTGCTCGCGGTCGGGGCGGGCGGACGCCCGTACGCCATGCGCCTCTCGCAGACCGCAGGTCTGCACCCGGACCGCCCGGTGACCCCGCTGCCCGGACCGTTGCCCGCCCTGCTCGGGCTGTCCGGTTTCGCCGGCACCGTGGTGCCGGTCTACGACCTGGCCGCCCTGCTCGGGCATCCGGGCACCGGCCGCCCGCGCTGGCTGGTCCTGGCCGCCGGTACGCCGATGCTCGCGTTCGCCTTCCACCAGCTGGACGGACACGTGCGGGTGGCCGCCGACGCGATCGTGGGCGAGGCCGCGGCCGACGGCGGCGGCTGCCTGCGCGGGATGGTCACGCTGGGCGGCGGCACCCGCCCGATCGTGGACGTGCCGGCCGCCCGGGCCATGGTCCACACGCTCACCAGACACGACCCCGCCGCCTCGGAGGAGACCGCACGATGATGGCCGGACGCACCTTTGGCAAGAAGCTGGCGGCCGGATTCGGCCTGACCCTGGGGCTGACCGTAGTGATCGCGGTGACCTCGGTGGCCGCGCTGGCGTTCGTGGTGAACAGCAACAACAAGG
>DASWRZ010000308.1:0-9553 GCA_036402935.1 Actinoplanes sp. | reverse complement strand
GGCCAGAGGGAGGGTCAGTCCTCGGAGTCGTCGAGGTTCTGCCGATGGACCTTCATCCAGGCCTCGACGTCGTCTGTCAGCCAAACCTTGCCCTGCGCCAGGTCGGCGAGCGGCTTCGGGAAGTCGGCACGGCTGGTGATCTGGTATGCCCGTTGACGACTGACCCCGCCCAGGCGGATGCGAATCTCGTGCGCGCCCATGAGCCGGATCGGTTTCACTGCCACATGATCGACCGTAGGCGTGAGACTATTAGTCAATCGCAAAGTTGATAGGAGACATCTAGTCACTAGTCATCTATGATGTGCTCATGACTAGGCGTCGCGCGACAATACGGCCAGTCCCCATCGGTCCTGCACATCGGCGTGACTGGCGGAAGTTCTGGCGACGATGCAGCTGCGGCCTACCCGTTCCCTGCGTCGATCGCCGGCTCACCGCCATGACGACTCCTCCCCTCCCCGCGTCCGACCGTCCACAACGGCCGGACATCAACGATCCCGGCGGCGCGGGTCCGCCGACCACGCACGGGGTGGCCGGCCGCCCGGGTATGGCCTATCGCCATGTGACCTCCACCCGCTGGTGATCGTCGGCCCGGCCGCCGATCCCCTCTCATCGATACGGCCGGGCCGATCACCTCTTGCGCGACGCCGAGTCCTGCCGAGCGACCAGCCCTGCCGAGCAGCCAGCCCTCCCGGGCAGCCAGCCCTCCCGGGCAGCCAGCCCTGCCGAGCAGCCAGCTCTCCCGAGCAGCCAGCCCGGGCGCACGGCCAGTCTCGCGGAGTAGCCAGCCCGGGCGAACGGCCAGTCCGCGGAGCAGCCAGCCGTCCCGAGCAGCCAGTTAGTCCGGCCGCTCGGGGGCTCCCGTTGAAAGCGCGACGAAAGGAGCCAGTTGATTCGATATTTGTCTAGATGACCTCCGTATCCAGGTTCCGCCGGGCGATGCGGCTCGGCGGGGCGGCGACGCGAGGCCCGACAGGGAGGCGGTGACCGGGCTCCGAGGCGGACGGCCCGGCCGCTATGACGGCTTCGCGTCGCGTACGAGAAAGGGCACCGACTTGGCCCTGGCCGACGGGCTTGTGGGGGACAACTTGACGACGGTGCAGGAGATCGAACACCTTCACGGCCGTCCCTCGTGGGACTGCCGCACGTGCGGACATCCCTGGCCGTGCGCGAACGCCAAGGCCGGCCTGGCGGCGGAGTTCCGGGGGTTTCCGTCCGTGCTGGCGATCTACATGTCAGCGCAGATGCACGACGCGCTCATGGACCTGACCGCACACGGCGCCGCAGCGCCGTCCGACCTGTACGAGCGTTTCCTCGCCTGGATAATCCGCTGACGCGAACTCCCCACCAGGCAAGGCAAGCGGAAGTCGCAAGTGATGCTTACCGCCGACGAGCCATCCGACCGATGAGCTCATTCATGCCACACCCCGATCGGGTCGGCGTCGCAAGCGCCCGCGAACTGCCGACCCGATGCGGCGCCTTCGTCCCCCTGGCGAAGGCGCCGCACCACCGCGAATCGACACGGCCACCACGGTCAACCAGCCCGCACAGCCGACCGACGACCTGCCGCCGCTCCTGACCAAGGTCGAGGTTGGCCGCAACCGAACGCTCAGCGATCTGGCTCGTCGACCATCCGGGAGGATCAGCTGGCGCTGACGAGTCAGGGAGGCCTTGGCCCGGGTTCGACGGCGGGTTGCAGCCGAAGATGCCGCCACCGCCGGCTGCCACGACGTCAGCCCGACATCAGCGGCCAGCCCGGACTCAGAGGCGGGCCGGACTCAGAGACGGGCCGGACTCAGAGACGGGCCGGACTCAGAGGCGGGCCGCAACTCAGGGAGCAACCAGCCTCAGCAACCGATTCAGCTCGATGGCCAACCGGAATCCGGCAACCGACCCCAGCTCAATGGCCGACCGGACCGAGTGGCGACGCCGCTCGGCGCCAGGCCCGGTAGCGACCAGCTCGACTTGAGCGATTGGGCCGCTTTCGGCGGCGGCTCGGCGTTTGAGGTCGACACACCGTCTCTGCGGAGGATGCGGCTACAACCTCGGCGAGGAGGCGGCAGCAACGACATTCAAGACAATCGTGGCCGGTTCCGGGTGCGATTGACCGGGTCTCATCAAGGAGAAGTGCGCGGACACTCCACCGTGGAGCAGCTGGCGCCGGCCGCCATCCGGGCTTTTGACGCTCCGGAGGTGGGCCCTCCGGAGCGGAAGAACGGGCGACGACCAGGCCGCAGAGCGGCCTTCAAGGACCGCCGCCCGCCCTGCCGCCCGATCAAGTCTTAGCCTTCTCAGTGCGGCAGACACATCATACCGACAGGATTCTGTACGGACAATGCGATGGAGCATCGTGGCCACGTAAAGTGGGCGGCATGATCGATCCTTCCGCGGACCGCGCGGTGTTCCGCCAGCTGGCCGATCTGCTGCGCAACCAGATCGACTCGGGCGAGCTGGGCCCCGGGGAAGCGCTGCCCAGCGAACTCCGCCTTGCCCAGGAATATGGCATCAGCCGCACCACCGTGCGCCAGGCGATCGGGCAGCTGCGCACCGAAGGACTGGTCACGGTCGATCGCCCGCGTGGCACCTTCGTGCGGGTGCCGGAGGCGACCGAGCTGGTCACCCTGGCCCGGGGCGAACGGGCGAGCGCCCGCATGCCGACCGACGCCGAGCGGCGCAAATATCGCCTCGGCGAGGGCGTGCCGGTGCTGGTCGTGACCGCGGCCGACGGCACCGAGACCGTCCACCCGGCCGACCGCGTGCGGCTCACCCGCCCCTGACCGGCTCATGCCGGAATGCTATGGCGAGGGTATGACAAGAACTCTCAGAAGAGGTCGTAGTCGGCGACGGCCAGCGTGAACCCGTGCTGCGACTTCTGGTCGATGCAGCGCAGCGCCGCCTCACCGCTGTCGCACTGCACGCTTCCGGCCAACGCCGCGACCAGCACCAATGCCGCGAGCTTGGGGTTGACCGCCATAGTGAGCGGCAGTCTGGGTGCGACGGGCAAGGCGGGCGACACACCGGACCGAGACTTGACCCGCGCCGTCGCAGCGATGACCGTCAACGGTAATGGATACCCGGGAGATGCACGAACGCCTGCCGCCGGCGATGCGGCAGGCGGTGGACGACTTCGGCCATCATCTCGCGCGCGTCGACAATCGGTCGGCGCACACCGTACGCGCGTACGTCGGTGACGTCGTCTCCCTTCTCGACCACGCCGCGCGAGCCGGCTGCGCCAGTCCGGACGACCTGGACCTGGGACTTCTCCGCTCCTGGCTGGCGGCCCGACAACGGGAAGGCGCCGCCCGTACGTCTCAGGCCCGCCGCGCCGCCGCGGCCCGCACCTTCACCGGGTGGACCCACCGCACCGGCCGCAGCCCGGCCGACCCGGGTGCCCACCTGGCCAGCCCGCGCGCCCACCGCGAACTGCCGACCGTGCTCCGCGCCGACCAGGCCGCCGACCTGGTGACCAGCCCCGCCGACCACGACCCGGAGGCGCTGCGCGACCGGGCCGTGCTCGAGCTGCTCTATGCCACCGGCGTACGCGTCAGCGAGCTCTGCGGCCTCGACCGCGCCGATGTCGACGAGGCCCGGCGGGTCGTCCGCGTCTTCGGCAAGGGCGCGAAGGAGCGGGCCGTCCCCTACGGCCTCCCCGCCCAGCGCGCGCTGGACGACTGGCTCCGCCAGGGCCGCCCTTCCCTGGACACGGGCGAAAGCCGCGACGCCCTGTTCGTGGGCGTCAAGGGCGGCCGTCTTCAGCCGACCGTCGTCCGCCGGATCGTGCGCGACGCCGCCCTCGCCGCCGGCCTACCGCACACCAGCCCGCACGACCTGCGCCACTCGGCCGCCACCCACCTGCTCGACGGCGGGGCCGACCTGCGCGCGGTGCAGGATCTGCTCGGCCACTCGGCGCTGTCGAGCACGCAGATCTATACCCACGTGTCGACCGAGCGCCTCCGCGCCGCCTTCAAACAGGCGCACCCCCGCGCCTAGGGTCCGTCCTGGCGCTCAGGTGGAGGAAAGGGCTGGTCCAGGTGGTGGCTGACGTCGGGCGCGGAGCGCCGCATACCGGGGTAGTACGCGGCGCCGGCTGGGCGACGCCGTAGCACCGTGTCACCGCCAGGACAGGGCCTGAGCCCGTACGATCGAAAAGTGCCGCCGCCCGCCGCCTTTCCAGGCGCTCGCCTGCTCTTCTCCATCGACCCCGCGGTGTCCTTCCTGAACCACGGCTCGTTCGGCGCCGTCCCGATCGCCGTGCAGCGTGCCCAGCAGCGCGTCCGTGACGAGATCGAGTCCAATCCGGTCACCTTCTACGGCGGGGGCGTCGTCGACCGCATCATCCACACCCGACGCCATGTGGCCGGTTTCCTCGGCGCCGACCCCGAGGGCAGCGCGCTGCTCGCCAACACCACCACCGGCATCTCGCTCGTGCTTCAGTCGGTGCGGCTCGAGTCGGCCGACGAGGTGCTGCTGACCGATCACGTCTACGGCGCGGTCGATCTCGCCGTGCGCCGGCGCTGCCGCCGGGCCGGCGCGACCGTACGGTCGGTCACGCTTCCGCTGGACGCCTCCGACGCCGAGATCGTCTCCCGCGTGCGGGCGGCCTTGCGCCCGGGCAAGACCAAGCTGCTGATCATCGAACACTTGAGCTCGGCGACGGCCAAGCTTTTCCCCGTACGCGAAATGGCCGCGGCCGCCCGTGAGCACGAGATTCCGGTGCTGGTCGACGCCGCGCACGTGCCCGGGATGCTGCCGGTCGACGTGAGCGATCTGGGCGCCGATTTCTGGGTCGGCAACCTGCACAAGTGGGCCTATGCCCCGCGCGGCACGGCTCTCCTCGCGGTCGCACCGGCCTGGCGCCGGCGGATCGAGCCGCTGGTCGTCTCGTGGGAGCAGGAGCAGGGCTTTCCGCTCTCGGTCGAATATCAGGGCACGATCGACTACACCCCCTGGCTGGCCGCGCCGACCGGCCTGTTCACGTTGCGCACCCTGGGCTGGGAGGCGGTGCGGCAGCACAACGGGGCGCTCGCCGCCCACGGCCAGCGGGTCGTCGGGGCCGCTCTCGGCATGGATCCGGCCGGCCTGCCCGAGCCGGGCGATCCCGAGATCTCGATGCGGGTCGTCCCGCTGCCGGCCGGGCTGGCCACGAATTCGGCCGAGGCGATCGCCCTGCGCGCATACATCGCCGACAAGCTGGCCACCGAGGTGCAGGTGAGCAGCTGGAACGGCCGCGGCCTGCTGCGGCTGAGCGCCCAGGTCTACAACCGGGCCGACGAATACGACCGGTTGGCCGAACGCCTCCCGGCCGCCCTGACCGCCTACCAGCGCTGACGGCAGCCGCTCCGGGAGCGAGGAGCGCCGGCCCGGCCCGGCCATGGGTGACGGCGCAGCCATCGGTGCCGGCGCAGCCAGAGGTGCCGGCGCAGCCAGAGGTGAGAGTCCGGCCGGCAGGAGCCGGACGCGGCCCAGGCCGAGGAGGGCCAGCGGGTCGAGGTAGATATCGCCGCGCCGGAGGCCCCAGTGCAGGCAGGCTGCCACCGGGCAACCGGGATGCCCCGGCTCCAGCACGCCGAGGGCGCCGCCCGATCCGACCGAGTCTCCTGCCGCAACCGACGGTGTCACCGGCTCGTAGGTCGTGCGCAGCCCGTCCGGATGCTGCACGCTGACCACGCCGCGCCCGGCCAGCTCGCCGGCATAGACAACCCGACCGGCCCCGGCCGCCCTGACCACGGCGCCCGGTGACGCCGCAAGGTCAACCCCGCGATGCCCCGGCAACCACGGCGCGCCCGGCGGGTCGAACGCCCGCACCACCCGCGCCGGCGTAAAGGGCCACGCATAGGCCGCCCGTAAAGGCGCAAGCGGCCACGCATAGGCCACCCGTAAAAGCGCAGGAGACCAGGCATAGGCCGCCCGTGAAGGCGCCACCAACCCCAGGAAGATCAGCAATAACACCAGAACCGGCATGCCGACCAGGCTGCCGGTTTCTCCCCGCTCCCGCGAACACCCCTGTGGACAACCGGAGACTGTGGATAACGGCCTGCCGTCCGGCGCCAACTCGGCCCCGCGCGGCTCAGGGCCAAACCCTCAGCTGCCGAAGCCGGGCTCGTCGGGTAGGGAGATGTCGGGCTTCTCCAGCTCCTCGACGTTGACGTCCTTGAAGGTCATCACGCGCACGTTCTTGACGAACCGGGCCGGACGGTACATGTCCCAGACCCAGGCGTCGTGCATCTCGACCTCGAAATAGACCTCGCCGTCCGAGTTTCGCACGTGCAGATCGACCTGGTTGGCCAAGTAGAACCGGCGCTCGGTCTCCACCACGTAGGAGAACTGGCGGACGATATCGCGGTACTCCCGGTAGAGCTGCAGCTCCATCTCGGTCTCGTACTTCTCGAGATCTTCTGCGCTCATCGCTTCTCGCCCTCCATGGCCTCATCTTCCCCCACCGACGGCGACGGCTGAGGCTGCTCGCTCGACGCCACGCCGACGGTACCCTCCGCTGCGCCCGGAAGCACCGTCGGCACGGGCGAAGATGCGTCGTCGAACAGCGACGGAGCCGGGATCACCGCCGGGCGGCGGGCGCGCGGCGGCCGGTTGCCGCGACCGGAGACCGCGGCGACGTTCACGTACGAGAAGCGGTGCTCGGCGCACGGCCCGTGCCGCAGCAGCGCGGCGCTGTGCTCCTCGGTGATGTAGCCCTTGTGCACCGCGAAGCCGTAGCTGGGGAACTGCCCGTCCAGTTCCACCATGATGCGGTCCCGGGTGACCTTGGCGAGCACGCTGGCCGCCGCCACGCACGCGGCGATCCGGTCACCCTTCCAGACGGCGAGACCGGGCACGCCCAGCCCGTCGACCGGGAAACCGTCGGTCAGCACGTACTCGGGCCGGGTCTCGAGCGACGCGAGCGCGCGGCGCATCGCCGCGAGATTGCAGACGTGGAGCCCGCGTGCGTCGACCTCGGTGGCCGGGATGATCAGGACCGACCAGGCCAGCGCGCGGTCCACCACCTGCTCGTAGACGCGCTCGCGGGCCGCCGGGGTGAGCAGCTTGGAGTCGGCCAGCTCGTCGATCTCGCCGCGCTTGCCCTCGGGCAGGATGGCGGCAGCCGCCACCAGCGGGCCCGCGCAGGCGCCCCGACCGGCCTCGTCGGCGCCGGCCACGTGCCGGAACCCGCGGCGCTGCAGGGCGCGCTCGAGGGCGTAGATGCCACTCTCACGGCGGATCACGGTGCGGGTGGGCGCAAGCATCAGAAGCTCCCCTGCCGGCGCAGCAGCGCCGCGATGTCCTCGGGGAAGATCTGTTCGCCGCTCGCGTCGAGCTCGGCCGCCGACCACCACCGGTGCTCGGTGATCGTCTTCTGCTCGTCGGCCTCCATGCCGGCCGTGTCGACCTGCCACTCGGCGACCCGCAGGAGGTAGAAATCCTGATCCTGCCGGTAGTCGCGGCCGTCGTAGCTGAACTCGGTGACCTGGTGCCAGATCGGCTCGCCGAGGTCGGCCGGCTCGACCCGCAGCCCGGTCTCCTCGAACAGCTCGCGAGCGGCGCCCTGAACGGACGTCTCGCCGGCTTGCAGGCCGCCGCCGGGGGTGAACCACCAGCGCTGCCCGGGCCGGGCCGGATCGCCACCGTGGAGCAGCAGCGTGCGCCCGGCCGCGTCGACGAGCAACACCCGGGCGGCGCGGCGGTCGATTACGGTCACCGGTCAAGCCTATTGCGCGCGGCGTGGATCTTTCGACCGCCCCCAGGCTTTGTTCGGCACGGGGACCGAAGCACCGCTGGCGTTACTTCGCCGCCGGCGGGTCCGGGATGTCGTTGTAGCCGTCCGGCACCGAGAGCCAGTGGGCCCGGCTGAGCGGCCAGAAGATCGTGAAGGCGCGACCGATGACCGCATCCTCCGGGATCGTCGACTTCTGGATGTCGCCGCCGGTGTCCTTGTAGTTTTCCAGCGAGTCGCCCGAGGCGGACCGGTGGTCACCCATCACCCAGAGCCGGCCGGGCGGCACGGTGATGTTGAACGGCGTGTCGGCGGGCGGGTCCTGCGTGCCGTCGGCGTTGCGGTAGATGTACGGCTCGTCGAGCGAGTGCCCGTTGATCGTCAAGCGGTTCTGGGGGTCGCAGCAGGTGACCACGTCGCCCGGTACGCCGATGATCCGCTTGATGAAGTCCTCGCCCTCCTCGCCGTGCTGCCACAGCGTCGGCGCCTTGAAGACGATGATCTCGCCGCGATGCGGGTCGCGGAAGTCGTAGACGAGCTTGTTGACCAGCACCCGGTCCCAGACGTTGAGCGTGTGCTCCATCGACTCCGACGGGATGTAGAACGTCTGCAGCACGAACGCCCGCACCAGGACGGCGACCAGGATCGCGACACTCACGAGGATGGGAAGCTCGCGCCAGAACGAACTGCGGCGGGGCTTTTCGGTCTGCTCGTCAATCACGAGGGGAGCCTACGACGCCGGGTCACCAACGGCAGTCCGGAACGCGCGGATAACGCGGCACTTAGTAGAAACGGAAGGACGAAAAAGTCAGTGCCCGGACCGGTGCCGCCGGTGCGGAGCGTGTGCTCGGCCGACGCGCTGGGATGATCGGCGGCGTACGTCTTCCAGACGTCGGGCACGGACAAGCTGGTGAACCGGCTGCTCGGCCAGACGATGACGAATGCCCGGCCGATGATGTTCTTGATCGGCACAGGCCCCTGACATCGGGCGTCCTGTGAGACGGCCCGGTGGTCACCCATGACGAACATCTCACCCGCGGGGATGGTCACCGTGGTGAAACGGCGACTCGTGCATTGGGACGGATTGGGCGGCTGATTGAGATCGGAGTTGTAGCCGTCGGCGATGTAGGGCTCGTCAATGCCGACTCCGTTGACCGTGATTCGACCTTTGTCGTCACAGCAGGCGACTTTATCGCCGGGAAGGCCGATCACCCGTTTGATGAAGTCGCGCTCGCCGGGCCGGCTGACCCCGACCAGGTCGCCGACGGTGCGCCCGAGCTTGGCTCCGAACGCGTTGCTCACCGGCTCGGTGACCTCGGGGGCCCAGTTGTCGGTGCCCCGGAACACCACGATCTCGCCCCGCACCGGGTCGCGCATGTCGTAGACGACCTTGTTGACCAGGACCCGGTCCTTGATCAGCAGCGTCTTCTCCATCGACCCACTGGGGATGTAGAACGCCTGCACCAGGAACGTGCGGATCAGCACGGCCAGACAGAACGCCACCACCAGCAGCAGCGGCAACTCCTGCCAGAGCGGCATCTCCTTGCGCCGGATCAACGATCTCCGCCGCTCGGATGGTCGATAGCCTTGCATCGGTTCCACGCTTCACATCTCCCGCCGCCGCCGACCGGCCGAACCGCCCCGGATACAGCACTACCGCCCGAGTATCCCCTCGCGAGGTCTTACGGGCGGTAGTGCTGGAAGGGTTCACACTGATCCCATCCGGCACCGGCGTAAGCCTAGTTGGCCCACGCCGGATCGATGTGGATCAGACGCTCTGCTTCTCCCGAAGCTCCTTGATCTTGGCCTTCTTGCCCCGGAGCTCACGCAGGTAGTAGAGCTTGGCCC
>DASWRZ010000307.1:0-21547 GCA_036402935.1 Actinoplanes sp. | reverse complement strand
CAATACCCAGCGAAGCCGGCGTCCTCCCAATCTGGTTCCTGTGCGTCCGGCCCACCCGCTTATGTCGAGCGAGCCGCCGGGCTCGGGCGGTTGCAGTAGCCACATGCGCTCGAGGCGACGCGCGACCACATTGAATCTCAGCGTGCTCGGCTCGTGACTGGTGTCTGCTGCGTGACGGGTGCTTGCCAGAGTCCCACGATCGCATCGATCAGGCTGTCGGCGGCGCTGTCCCACGTCGGGTGGTACGTCGAGGCGTTCTCGGCGAGTGCGCGTTCGCGTTCGACGGCCATCTGGACGACGAGATGCCGGGCCATCATGGCGCGTTCCTCCCGGATGCTGCCAGGCAGATCGGGTAGGCAGCGGTCCATGTTGTCCTGGAGTTCGTGCACGGACGGCGCGCTGTCCAGCGACTCCTCGGTGAGGATTTCGCTGAATCCGGGGTCAGCGCGGACCTGGGCGGTGAAGCGGGCGTACCAGGTGGGTGTGCCGAGTTCGGCCAGATGTTGGGTGAGCGGCCGGACCAGGCAGGCCACCCAGTCTCGGATGTCGGTTGAGCCCTGCGCGGCGGTCAGCATCCGTTCGCGGCTCTGGCCGATCGGCTCGGCGTGGCGGTGGGCGATCGCCCGTACCACGTCAGCTTTGTTGCCGAAGTGGTAGGTGACCGCGGCGTTGTTGCCCTGGCCCGCAGCTTCACTGATCTCGCGGTTGGCGACCGCGTGTACGCCACGTTCGGCGAACAGTCGTTCCGCGGCGGTCAGCAAGGCTTCGCGGGTGGCGTTGACCTGCTCGTTACGTCTCATCTCTTCCACCAGTCACTCGCGTAGTCCGGGCCGGAGAAGAAGCCTAATCGCGCAGGTGGTCCTGGCCACGTCTCCTTGTCCAGGCGCTCTTCATCCCGATAGATTAAATCAAGCGGTTGATTTAAGCTATTGCCTTCTAGGTCATCTACGTCACGGAGCGCCGAATGACTACAGCACTCACCGCGCCGCCTGAGGCGGGACGAACTCCGCAGGTGCGGCCGAACGCGATCGTGGCGGTGCTCGCTTTCGCGGGCATCGTCGTCGCGCTCATGCAAACGCTCGTTATCCCGATCGTTCCCGATCTGCCGCGGCTGTTGCATGCCGATGCCGCGGACACCGTTTGGGCGGTCACGGCGACTTTGCTCGCCGCAGCCGTCGCTACGCCGGTGGTCGGCCGGTTGGGTGACATGTACGGCAAGCGCCGTATGCTGTTGGTCAGCCTCAGCATCCTGCTGGCCGGCTCGCTGGTCTGTGCCCTCAGCAGTTCCCTGGTGCCGTTTATCCTGGGGCGGGCGCTGCAGGGTCTGGCCGCGGGCGTGATCCCGCTGGGCATCAGCATCATGCGCGACGAGCTACCGGCCGACAAGCTCGGTTCCTCGACCGCGCTGATGAGTGCTTCGCTGGGTATCGGCGGCGCGATCGGCCTTCCGGTCGCCGCGTTCGTGGCCGAGAACTTCGACTGGCATGTGCTGTTCTGGGCCTCGGCCGTCCTCGGCGCCCTTGCCGTCGCCTTGGTGCCGGCCCTGGTTCCCGAGTCGCCGCGGCGTACCGGCGGTCACTTCGACCTGGTCGGTGCGCTCGGTCTGTCCGCGGCGCTGGCGGCGTTGCTGCTGGCGGTGTCCAAGGGCGGCTCGTGGGGCTGGTCCAGCGGCACCACGCTCGGTCTGTTCGCCGCGGCCGTCGTCGTCTTCGCCGCCTGGGGCTTCTGGGAGCTGCGCGCCGGGCAGCCGCTGGTCGATTTGCGCACCACAGCCCGCCCGCAGGTGCTGTTCACCAATCTGGCCGCGCTGGCGTTCGGCTTCTCCATGTTCGCGATCCAGCTCATCGTCCCGCAGCTGATCCAGCTGCCCGCGCAGAGCGGCTACGGCCTCGGCCGTTCCCTGCTGACCGTCGGCCTCGTCCTCGCACCGCAGGGCCTGATCGTGATGGCTGTCGCACCGTTGTCCGCCAAGATCTCCGGGGCGCTCGGGCCGAAGATCACCCCGATGATAGGTGCGGTCACCGTCGCGGCCGGCTACGGACTCAATCTGCTGCTGATGAGCGAGATCTGGCACCTCGTGCTGGTCTCCTGCATCATCGGCGCCGGTATCGGCTTCGCCTACGGTGCGCTGCCCCTGCTGGTCATGGGCGGGGTTCCGCTTTCCGAGACGGCCGCCGCCAACGCACTCAACACCCTGGTCCGCTCCATCGGCGGGTCGGTCGCCAGCGCCGTGGCCGGCGTCATCCTCGCCCAACTGACCATCTCGCTCGGCGGCCACACGCTCCCGTCGGAGAACGCCTTCAAAATCA
This sequence comes from Actinoplanes sp., assembly GCA_036402935.1. Taxonomy (GTDB): domain Bacteria; phylum Actinomycetota; class Actinomycetes; order Mycobacteriales; family Micromonosporaceae; genus Actinoplanes. The sequence continues at coordinate 19,238 of DASWRZ010000307.1, read as the reverse complement.
TCATGGCCTTCGGCGCCGGCGCCGCGCTGATCGCTCTGTTGCTGGCCGCCTTCCTCCCTCAGAGGCAGCCGGCCGCGACGGTCACGACATCGCACTGAAGCCGGGCCGCTCGTTCACGAACTCGTCGACACCTCGATCAGACACCCCTTCAGAAAGCAGGAACGATGGCAATCGTCGAAGAACCGAGCCCTGTGCTGCGAACGCCGGGCGGCCTCGTGCAGGGCAAGGTCGCCGTCGTCACCGGCGCCGGTGTCGGCATCGGCCGCACCTGCGTGGAGGTGTTCGTGGCCGAGGGTGCGAAGGTCCTCGCCGCCGACTTCACCGGCCAGCAGGAGAAAACCGCCGCCGATCTCGGCGACGCGGTCAGCCCGTTTCAGGCCGACATGCGCAGCGAGGACGACATCCAGGCCATGATCGGCCGCGCGGTCGAGATCTTCGGCCGTATCGACGTGTTGGTCAACGTGGCCGGCAACCCGGGCGGCCGACGTGCGGAGGAAGTCACCGCCGAGGAGTACGAGGACCTGACGTCGGTGCACCTGCGCGGCACGATGCTCGCCGACAAGTACGCGGCCCGGGCCATGGCGGTCACCGGCGGCGGTGCGATCGTCAACTTCTCCTCCGCCGCCTCGTTCGGCGTGGACAAACTGATCTCGCCGGCCTACGCCGCGTCCAAGGCCGGGATCAACGCACTCACCAGAATGTTCGCCGTGCAGTTCGGGCCACGCAACATCCGGGTCAACGCGGTCGCGCCCGGCTTCACGCTCAGCACCAAGAACCTCGCCGCCCCGGCGGACATCAGGGCACAACTGGAAGGCCGGTCGGCACTCGGCCGCGGTGGCCGGCCCGAAGAACAGGCGTATGTGGCGGCGTTTCTCGCCTCGGACCTGGCGTCCTTCGTCACCGGGGTCGTGGTCCCGGTCGACGGCGGCTGGACAGTCAAGCTGGCCTGATCAGGTGATAGGTGCGGCCGAAGCCTCCCGGCTCGGCCGCACCTGTGGTCTCGGCGTGCCCTCATCGCCGCCGGACAAACAACGCGATGAGGCCCTGCAAACGGTCGGCCAGCTCTTCCGGGACCAGCGGGTCGGCTCCGTTGACCACCCAGTCATGGACGATCGCGCCCACGCCGTGAGAGATCAGCGTGATCACATCGCGCGCCGTCACGTCGTCGAGGTCACCGAAAACCTCACGCAGCCCCGCGTCGGTGATCAGGGAGCCGAAAAGCTTCGCGAAGGCCGCGCTCAACGGCTGGGCGCACGTCCCGGTCAGCATCGGGCGGTAGAAACGCCGATGCCGGGCGAAATGCCGCGCCACCGCCAGTATGCGTCCGGGCTGCGCCGCGTCGGGGTCGCCCACCTCGGCAAGAAGGTCCCGCTCGACCAGGTCGGCCGCTGCCGCCACGAGCAGCACGTCGCGATCGCCGAAGTGCAGATACAACATCTGCCGGCTGACGTTGGCGGCCTCGGCAAGGTCGGTGACCGAGACAGCAGTGGTGCCGTCCTGCTCGACCAGCCGGACGGCCGCCGCCATCAGTGCCGCCCGCGAGCGGGTGACCCGGCGGTCCGGTCGAGCTCGCACGCCACGAACGCTAGACATCTGTCAAAAAATGAGCAAGTGTTAAATCTGTCGCTTTAATTGTGCAGGGAAGGATGCTCATGTCCGCAGCCGAGCCCGAGGTCCGTGTCACCGCCGGCGTGGTACGCGGCCGCAGCGAAGGCGGCCTCGCCGTCTTCCGCGGAATTCCCTACGCCGCACCCCCTCTGGATGCAGCCCGGTTCCGCGCCCCGCAGCCGGTCGATGGCTGGGACGGCGTGCGTGACGCCGGCGCCTTCGGACCGCCGCCGCCGCAGGACGCGACCATGTCCGGGCGCCGCGCCGGTGCCGACCTTTTCGCGGGTACCGGCGACGACTGGCTGACCGTCAACGTCTGGACCCCGACGCCGGATCCGGGCGCCGCCCTGCCCGTGATGGTGTGGATCCACGGCGGCGCCTACAAACACGGCTTCTCCGGCAGCCCGGGCTACGACGCCCGGCACATCGCCCACGGCGGCGACGTCGTCTTCGTTTCGCTCAACTACCGCCTCGGCGTCGAAGGTTTCGCCCACCTCGACGGCGCACCGGCCAATCGGGGGCTGCTCGACCAGGTCGCGGCCCTGCACTGGGTCCAGCAGAACATCGCGGCGTTCGGTGGCGACCCCGCCCGGGTGACCGTGCTGGGCGACTCCGCCGGCGCCGGATCGATCGCCGCGCTGATGGTCATGCCCCGCGCGAAAGGACTGTTCCAGCGTGCCGTCGGGCAGAGCCTGCCGGGAACGTACCTGTCCGCGGCGCTGGCCCGCGACGTCGCCGAAGCCGTCGCCGCCGAGGCGGGCATGCGTCCGACAGCGGCCGATCTGTCACGCACCGATCCGCGGCAACTGCCGGCCGTGGGGCACACGACCGAAGCCAAGATGCGCCAGCACGCCGACCGGTGGGGCGTGTTCGCTCACACGCTGTCCCTGTTCTCCCCCGTCGTCGACGGGGACGTGCTGCCGGTAGCACCGTGGGAGGGGCTGGCTGCTGGTGCAGGACGCGACGTGGACCTGATCATCGGCCACAACCGCGACGAATACCGCACGTTCGTACTGCTCTCCGGACGTCTGGGGAAGATCACCGGCGAGGAGGCCGCCGAGGCGCTGCGCGTGTTCGGCCCCGGCGGCGACGCCGAGGATGCCTACCGGGCGGCGTACCCGGGGGCGTCGCCCGGGCGACTGTTCGAGCTGGTGCAAAGCGACTGGCTGTTCCGCATGCCGACCCTGCATCTCGCCCAGGCACAGGCCAGCGGCGGCGGCCGCGTCTACCTGTACGACCTGACCTGGCAGTCGCCCGGCCAGGGCGGCGCCCTCGGCGCCTGCCACGGCCTGGACGGACCGCTGCTGTTCGGCACCTACGACGCCCACCTCGGCCCGGCCGCGATCGGCCCGCAACCCACAGCCGACACGCTCGAACTGACCGGCCAGATCCAGACGGCGTGGAAGGCGTTCGCCATCACCGGTGATCCCGGCTGGCCCGCCTACGACCCGCATCAGCGCCTCACCCGGGTCTTCGACGCGCCCGGCTCGGTCGCGCCCTACCCGGAGGAGGCCTCACGGCTGCTCTGGCAGGACCACCGGTTCACCGCCCTGCAGCTGGACGCGCCGGAGCACCGGCCGTGAAGGTAAACAGCCACCTGTTCCAGCGCCTGTTCCACCTGGGGGCGCCGGTCACCAGGGACCTGGCCGTCGAGCGGGATCTGAAGGCCACGATGCGCGACGGCACGGTGCTGCTGGCCGACCGGTGGATACCCGCCTCCGGTGGTGACGGGCTGCCCGTCGCGCTGCTGCGCACCCCGTACGGACGGTCCGGGCCCTCTGTCTGGCCGATGGCCGGGCCGCTCGCCGAACGCGGCTTCCAGGTCGTGGTGCAAAGCACTCGTGGCACGTTCGGCTCCGGCGGCCCGTTCGATCCGTTGCGCCGCGAGCGGCAGGACGGGCTGGACACTCTCGACTGGCTGATCGGGCAGCCGTGGGCCGGTGACGCCGTCGTGCTGGTCGGCGGCAGCTACCTCGGCTACGTCCAGTGGGCCGTCGCCGACGCTGTTCCACCTCAGGTCAAAGCCATGATCCCCGCAGTGTCCGAATCGGCGTTGACGCTGGAGTTCCTGCGTGCCGACGGGTTTTCCCTGGAGACCCCGTTCGGCTGGGGGGTACAGGTCGCCGGACAGGAGCACCGGCTGGCGATGCTGCGGGGGCTGCTCGGCGGCAAGAAGACCGCGCGGGCCCTGCGCACGCTGCCGTTGCGCGACGCCGACGTTGCCGCGACCGGCCGCCGCTCGGAGTACATCCAGAGCATCTTGGCGCTTGACACCGGCGACCCCTACTGGGCCGCGGCCGATCACAGCGGGCGCGTCAGGGAAGTCACGATTCCGGCGAGTCTGATCGGCGGCTGGTACGACATCTTCCTGCCCGGCCAGCTACGCGACTTCCGGGCGTTGAGAAATGCCCGGCTCACGGTCGGTCCGTGGACCCATCTCAGCGCCACCGGTGTCGGCGGGATGTCTGCGCGTGAGGCGCTGGAGTTCGGTCTCGCACACGCCAGTGCCGGGCGACCGCCCGAGCGTGCCCCGGTGCGGCTGTTCGTGATGGGACATGATGCGGGCTGGCGAGACTTTCCGTCGTGGCCGCCTCCCGGATACCACGCGCACCGCCTTCATCTGCAAGCCGACGGGAGCTTGTCAGCCGAGGTGCCCGCCGAGTCCACATCGGACAGCTTCCGGTACGACCCGGTCGACCCGACCCCCGCGGTCGGCGGTGTCCGGATGTCGATGGCGGGCAAGGCCGGCCCGGTCGACAACACCCGCCTGGAGGCCAGGCCGGATGTGCTGATCTACACCACCCCGGTGCTGGACTCCGACGTGGAGGTCGTCGGCGAGGTCGCCGCGGAGATCTGGTTTCAATCCAGCCTGCGGCACGCGGACGTGTTCGCCCGGCTGTGCGATGTCGATGCCAAGGGCCGCTCGACGAATGTCTGCGATGGTCTGATCAGCCTCACCGGTGCGGACGAGATCAGCCGTGCCGTGGTGAAGCTGTGGCCGACCGCATACCGGTTCAGGCAGGGCCATCGCATCCGCGTCCAGGTGTCCAGCGGCGCCTTTCCGCGATTCAATCGCAATCCGGGCACTGGCGAGCCACGGGCCGACGCGGTCATGCTCCGGGCGGCCGACCAGCAGGTCTTTCACGGCCCGGAGCACCCCTCCGCGCTGATTCTCTCGGTCCGGGCCTAGCCATCAGGCCACCCCGTGCAGGCCGCCGTGGGTGATGGTCAGGTCGAGGCCCGTCCGGATGTCCTCATCTACACCACCGACACGCTCAGCGAGGACGTGGAGATCATCGGGGAGGTCGGTGCGCAGATTTGGCTGCGGTCCAGCCTCGCGCATGCCGATGTCTTCGTCCGGCTGTGTGACGTCGACGAGCGCGGCCGGTCCACGAATGTCCGCGACGGACCAGGTCAGCGTGACCGGAGCGGACGAGCTGTCCCGGGCGACGGCGCCCATGTGGCCGACCGCCTACCGGTTCCGGCGCGGGCACCGCATCCGCGTCCAGGTTTCCAGCGGCGCGTTCCCTCGCTTCAACCGCAACTTCGGCAGCGGTGAGCCCGCGTGGATGCCGTCACGCTGCGGGCCGCGGACCAGCAGATCTTCCACGACCAGCAATACCCCCGTCCGCGGTGATCCTGCCGGTCCGAAGCTGACCGCCCACGGCGGGTGTCTGCGCGTGCGCCAGTGTGGTCAGCGCGCCTCGGCGAGCAGGCGTTGTCGCTGCTGGCGTGCCTGTTTGGGCATGTTCCAGCCGAGAACTGCGGCCGGGCGGTCACCGTCGTGGTAGACGGCGACGAAACGGTTCGACGCGGGCGATCCGTCTACGATAGTCATCGCCATGTCGGGTGCGAAGGTGCCGTAGACCTGAATCTTGACGTCGAACTGGTCGGTCCAGAAGTAGGGAACCGGGGCGTAGACCTGATCGGCGCCGAGGATGTTCGCGGCGACGACGGCGGCCTGTTCGGTGGCGTTGGTCCGGTTCTCGAGCCGGACCAGGCGGCCCAGGTGTTGGTGGTGGAAGCGGGCGACGTCGCCAACCGCGTAGATGCGCTCGGTGGCGCGGCAGCGGGAGTCGCAGACCAGGCCGTTGTCCAAGGTGAGGCCGCTACCGGCGAGCCATCCGGTCGCCGGCGCGGCCCCGAACGCGACGACCACTACGTCGGCCGGTATTACTTCGCCGTTGGCGAGCCGGGCGCCGCTGACCTGCGTTCCGGTCGTTTCGAGTGCGGTCACGCCGGTGCCCAGCCGCAGGTGTACCCCGTTGCGGGTGTGCAGGTCGGCCAGCATCGCGGCGACGTCGGCGCCGAGCTGCAACTGCATCGGTGCCGGCTGCGGCCCGGCCAGGGTGGTGTCGACCCCGCGTTGAACGGCGGTGGCGGCGATCTCGCAGCCGAGAACACCGTCGCCGACGACGACCAGCTTGTGTCCGGGTGTGAGGTCGTCGCGCAGCCGCGTCGTGTCGTCCAGGCTCCGCAGTGCGTGTACCCCGCTGATCGCGTCGCTGCCGGGCAGGCGCCGGGCGGTGGCGCCGGTGGCCACCACGATCGCGTCACCGTGGTAGGTGCTGCCGTCCGCTGTCGTTACGGTGCGGCTGGCGACGTCCAGGGCTACGGCGCGGTGTCCCAGGCGCAGGTCGGCGTCGAGCGCGGACAGTGCCTGCGCAGTGCGCAGCGCCACCCGGTGTGGCTTCCAGGTGCCGGCGAGGACCTGTTTGGACAGCGGTGGCCGATCGTAGGGTGGGTGGATCTCGTCGCCCAGCAGCGTTACCCGGCCGGCGAATCCGCGCCGGCGCAGCGCCTCAAGCGTCGCCAGGCCGGCGGCGGAGGCGCCGACGATCAGGACGTGGTCGGGGCCCGTCATCGGGCTGCCGCCGTGGTAGTGCCGGTCGTCATGGCAGGTTCCTGTCCGGTGGTGGGGCGCGATCGCAGGGTCACAGGTTTGAGCAGGATCGCCGCGACGATGCTCAGGGCGGCGACTCCGGCGCAGATGAGGAAGATGTGTCCGGTGGCCGCCCCGTAGGCCGCCGGGACGCCTTCGGCCGCATGGGTGGCGACCTGGCGGGCGAGGATGGCGCCGAGCACGGCGACACCGACCGTGCCGCCCATCGACCGGAAGAACGTGACCGTCGAGCTGGCGGCGCCGATGTCGCTCAGCGGCGTGTTGTTCTGCACGATCAGGACGAAGTTCTGCAGGGCCAGCCCGGTGCCGAGACCGACGGCCAGCATCGCCGCCGAGACCAGCACGATGGGGGTGTTCTCATCGATGAGGCCGAGACCGAGGAAGCCGGCCGCCAGCAGCACAGCCCCGGCGACCAGGAACGGTTTGACCTTTCCGATACGGGAGACCAGCCGCCCGCCGCCGATGGCGGAGATCAGCGTGCCGGCGACCATCGGGATGGACAGCAGACCGGACTCGGTGGCGCTGTGCCCGCGGGCGAGTTGGAAGTACTGGCTCAGAAACACCGAGGCGCCGAAGATGCCGGTACCCACGGCGAGGCTGCCGAGGATGCCCAGCACGGTGGTCCGCTGCCGCAGGACGCGCGGCGGGACGACCGGCTCGGCCGCGTGGGTCTCCACCCAGGCGGCGCCGGCCAACAGCACAAGGGTGCCGCCGAGCATCGCCGCGCTCTGCCAGGAGACCCAGGCGAAAGAGGTGTCGACGAACGACACCCAGATCAGCAGCAGGCTCACGCAGGCGGTGATCAGGGCGGCGCCGGCGTAGTCGATGCGGACCGTGTCGCGCCGGTACACCGGCAGATCCATCGTCCGCTCGACGATGAATACCGAGACCGCGGCGACCGGGATGCCGATGAGGAAGCACCAGCGCCAGCCCAGCCACGACGTGTCCACGATGAGGCCGCCGAGCAGGGGTCCGCCGATGGTCGAACTGGCGGTGGCGGCGCTGAGGTAGCCCTGGTACTTGCCGCGTTCCCGCGGGGCGATCATCGCGGCGATCGTGATGTTGGCCAGGGCCTGTACACCGCCGACTCCGACGCCCTGCAGGGCGCGGGCGGCGATCAGCTGCCCGGCGCTCTGGCTGAGGCCGCAGGCCACCGACCCGAGGACGTAGACGGCCACGGACACCTGCACGAGGGTCTTCTTGCGGAACAGGTCGGCGAACTTGCCCCAGATCGGGGTAGTCGCGGTGGTGGCCAGCAACGTCGCGGTGACGATCCAGGCGTACTGGGTTTGCGAGCCGTGCAACGCGGCGATCATGGCCGGAAGGCCGGTCGAGACCACCGTGCTGCTGAGGTTCGCGACGAACAGCGCCGTGAGCAGGCCGCTGAGTGCGAGGAGGATCTGCCGGTGGGTCACGACGCGGTGATCACCGACCGGACGCCGTCGGCCTGATCGAGCAGGGCGATGCCGTCGTTGACCTCGTCGAGGGTGATCCGGTGTGACACCAGCGCGGCGAGGTTCAGCTGTCCGGTCTCGGCCAGCCGGATGTAGCGGGGGAAGTCACGCAGGATCTGGGTGCCGCCGGCCACCGAACCCTGCACGCGTTTGCCCGAGGCGAGCAGCATCATCGCCGGCAGCGACAGGACCGCGTCCATCGCATGCGGCATCCCGATCAGCGACACCGACCCCTCGGCGCGCGCCATCTCGAAGGCCTGCACCATCAAAGCCGGCACGCCCACGGCCTCGAACGCGTGATCCACCCCGCGGCCACTGGTGAGCTCGCGGATCTGGACGACCACGTCGCCGCCGGCCGGGTCGATCGCGTGCGTGGCACCGACGGCAAGGCCGCCGTCGCGGCGGCCGGCAGCCAGATCGATCGCGACGATCGTGGACGCCCCGGCGATCCGGGCGCCCTGGATGACTGCCTGACCGACGCCGCCGCAGCCGATCACCGCGACGCTGTCGCCCGGCCGGACCCCGGCGGTATGGAACGCGGCGCCGAGCCCGGTCATCACGCCACAGCCGATCAGCGCGAGCTGCTCGTCGGGCAGATCGGTGGTCACGGCGACCACGGACGACTCGTCGACCACCATTGCCTCGGCGAACGACCCGCAGCCGCACAGCGCGACCGCCCGGCGCCCGTCGGGCAGGTCGAAACGCGGCCGGAACCGCAGCGGCCCGCGCTCGCAGTGATTCGACATCGCGTTGACGCACCACCAGCAGGTCCCGCAGGCCGGGGTGACCGACGCGAGGACCCGGTCGCCCGGCTTGACCCGGCGCACGTCGGCACCGACCGCCTCCACCGTGCCGCACGCCTCATGCCCAGGCACGATGGGGTCAGTGCGCTCCGTGCGGCGCATCGAGGTGACGTCGGTGTGACAGATGCCGCTGGCGGCCACCCGCACCAGCACGTCCCGCGACCCGATCTGCGGCGTGGGCAGGTCCTCGATCACCAGGGCGGCACCCGGCTCGTAGGCAACCGCGGCCCTCATCGCGCACCCCCGATCAGCTCGACGGGCACACCGATGGTCCGGGGTTCCAGATAGCCTTGCAGCCCTTCGACGCCGAGCTCGCGGCCGATACCGGACTCCCGGAACCCGCCGAACGGCGTCAGCGGCATCGGCGGGAAATGCCGGTTGATCGTCACGCCGCCGGTGCGCAGCCGGCGGGCAATCGCCAAGCCACGGACCGGGTCGGCGGTGAACACACTGCCGGACAGGCCATAGGGGCTGTCGTTGGAGATGCGGACGGCCTCGTCGTCGCTGTCGTAGGCGACCAGGCACACGACCGGCCCGAAGATCTCCTCCCGCACGACGCGCATCTGATTGGTGGCGTCACCGACCACGGTCGGCTGGACATACCAGCCCTTCGGCAGTCCGGCCGGGCGGCCGCCGCCGGTGACGATGCGCCCGCCCTCCTCGGCGGCGAGCCGGATGTAGTCCTCGACACGGTCGCGTTGCCGCTCGGCGACCAGCGGCCCGACCACGGTGTCCGGATCGTGGGGGTCGCCCACGGCGGTGGCCGCCGCTCTGACCGCGGCGGCGTCGAGCGCCTCGGCGTATCGGGATCGGGGCACCAGCAGGCGGCTCTGCATGCCGCACACCTGCCCGGAGTTGTGCATGCCCTGCGCGACCAGACCCGCCACTGTGGTCGCCACGTCAGCGTCGTCCAGGATGATCGCGGCGGACTTGCCGCCGAGCTCCAGCGACACCCTCTTCACCCGCTCACCGCACAGGCTCGCGATGCGCTTGCCCGCGGCGGTGGAGCCGGTGAAGGCCACCTTGTCGGTTCCCGGGTGGGTGACCAGGTGCTCGCCGACCTCACGACCGCCCGGCACGACATTGATGACCCCGGCGGGTACGCCGGCCTCGTGCAGCGCCTCGGCCAAGATGAAGTTGCTCAGCGGCGCTTCCGGCGGAGGCTTGAGCACCACCGTGCAACCGGCCGCCAGCGCCGGCGCGACCTTCCACGCCGCGAGGGTGACCGGCGCGTTCCATGGCACGATCGCGGCCACCACCCCGACCGGCTCGGACGTGACCAGCGCGGCCAGGTCGCCTCTGACGACCGGCCGGTCGAACTCGTACCCGCGGATGAGGCCGGCGTAGTAGTCGAACACCGGCCCGACCAGGCCCATCTGCATGGGTGCCTGGCTGATCGCGATGCCCATCTCGTCGACCAGTACGGAGGCGACCTCCGGTGTGCGTGCCTTCAGGATCTCCGCGGCCCGGGCCAGCACGTCGGCACGTGCGGCCGGGCTCATCCGCGGCCACGGCCCCTCGTCGAACGCCGTGCGGGCGGCTGCGACGGCCCGGTCTATGTCGGCCGTGGTGGCCTCGGCCACCTCGCCGACGGCCTCCTCGGTCGACGGGGACACCACCTTCTGCACGCCGGTCCCGGCCGGTTTGACCCACTGCCCGCCGATGTAGAACTCCGGCCGGTACATCAACTCACTGGTCATGATGGTTCTCCCTCACCAACTCACGGGCAGGTGGTAGGCGCCGTAGACGAAGCCGTCGTGCTTGAACGGGATCTCGTCGAGCCCGGCGGCCAGGCGCAGCGACGGAATCCGGCGCAGCAGCGTCGGATAGGCGATCTGCAACTCCAGGCGCGCCAGCGGCTGCCCGAGGCACTGGTGGATGCCGTAGCCGAAAGTCGCGTGCAGGCGTGCGTCGCGGGTGATGTCGAGCCGGTCCGGGTCGGCGAACACCTGCGGGTCACGGTTGGCGGTCTCGTTGACCACGATCAGAGCCTCGCCCGCGCGTACCGTCTGACCGGCGATCTCGATGTCCTGCAGCGCGACCCGGCGCAACCCGCCGTGCGTGATCGTCAGGAAGCGCAGCAGCTCCTCCACCGCCGACGCGGTGAGCTTCGGATCGTCGGAGTTGCGCATCAGCGCGGCCTGCCCGGGATGCTCCAGCAGGGCGAGGGTGCCCAGGGTGATCATGTTGGCGGTGGTCTCGTGCCCCGCGAACAGCATCAGCACGCCCATTGACGCTGCGCCGGCTCGAGTAAGCTCCCCGGCATTGATCCGCTCGACCAAACCGGACAGCAGGTCCTCGCCCGGATCGGCCATCTTTGCCTCGATCAGCCCGTCGAGGTACCCAGCCAGCCGCTGCTGGGCCGCCCCGCGGTCCTGGGCGCTGGTGTCCCGGTTGATCAGCAGCTTGCTGTTGGCCTGAAACAACTCGTGGTCGTCGTACGGCACACCCAGCAGCGCCGAGATGGCCAACGACGGCAACGGCAACGCGAACGCCTCGACCAGATCGACCGGGTTCGGGCCGGCCAGCAACTGACCGACCAGATCATCGGCGATCTGCTGCACCACCGGGCGCAGCGCGTTCATCCGCTTGATCGTGAACGCCGAGGTGACCATCCGCCGCAGCCGGGCGTGTTCCGGGTCGTCCATCATGATGAAGCTGGTATTGCTGCCTGCCGGCCGCGGTGCAGCAGCCGCGGCCTTGACCGCTTCCGCCTCGTGCGGGGACAGGGCCGGAGCGCCGCGGCCCGGGTCGGCGCTGACCACCGGGCAGCCCAGCACCTCACGATGCGCGGCGTGCCCGGTGACCAGCCACGGCGTGCTGCCGTCCCACATCCGGACCCGGCTCAGCGGGCCCTCCGCCTGCCGCGCCCGCATCGCCGGCGCCGGGTCCAGCGGGCACCGGGCGTCGCGGGTGATGTCGTACGGGGGAATATCGGTATCGGTCATCGCTTGTCCTCGATCGTGATGGCCTGCGCCGGGCATACCTCGGCCGCCCGGCGTACGTCCTCGGCGAGGTTTACCGGCGGCTCGGGGTTGAGCAGCACGACAATGCCGTCCTCGTCACGCTGGTCGAACACCTCGGCGGCGGCCATGACACATGAGCCCGCGGCAACACACTTCTCTTGATCGACAGACACCTTCATGGTTTCTCCTTCGTTCACCAGCGCACGGGCACGGTGCTGAAGCCGCCCACGGCCAGACCCTCGACGGGTTGCAGCTCGGCCGGGCTGACCGCCAGCTCCAGAGTGGGCAGCCGGCGCAGCAGGACCCGCAGCACGACTTGCAGCTCGGTGCGGGCCAGCGCCTGGCCGACGCACGAGTGCGGCCCGGCGCCGAACGTCAGGTGGGCATTGGGCGTACGGGCCAGATCCATGCGTTCGGGCTCGCAGTAGACGGCTTCGTCGCGGTTGGCCGCGCCCATGGAGCACATGACCGATGTGCCGGCGGGCAGCACTTGGCCGGCCACCTCGAGTTCCTCGGTCAGGTAGCGCATCATGCCCAGGCCCGGGTGGGCGTCGAACCGCAGGGACTCCTCCACCGTGCTCGCGACCAGCGACGGATCGGCGGCCACGGCCTGCCAGCGGCTGCGGTCGGCCAGCAGCATGGCCACCATTTTGCCGATCATGTTCGCCGTCGTCTCGTGCCCTGCGACCAGTAATCCCTGTCCGGTGTAGACCAGCAGGGCATCGGAAAGCGCGGTGCCTTCGTCGGCGTCGCCGGCGGCGATCAGATCACTGAGCAGATCGTCACTCGGGCGGCCGCGTTTGGCTTCGACATGGCCCTGCATGTAGGCAAGGAAGTCGGCTGCGGCAGCGTCCATCTCGGCCTGGGTGTAGCGGGTGAGGCTGAGCATGCTGTCCGACCAGTGCGCGAACTTGTCGCGGTCGGAGTCCGGGACGCCGAGCATGTCGCAGATCACCCATACCGGCAGCGGAAAGCCGAGGGCATCCCGCAGGTCGGCGGGCGCCCCGGATGCGATCATGTCGTCGACGAGTTGATCCGCCATCGCTTCGATACGCGGCTCCAAAGCCCGCATCCGGCGGACGGTGAACCACTTGGTGAGCAAGCGCCGCCAGCGTTGGTGCGCGTCGCCATGACTCGGGATCGTCTGGGCCATCTCGCTGTTGAACATCCCGCCCGACTCGGTGTCAGCCAAGCGGGCCGACGCCGCCGCAGAACGAGGAAACCGGGGGTCGGACAACACCTGTTTGACATCGGCGTAGCGGGTGACCAGCACGGCGGGATCACTGCTCGGCAGCGCGACGTGCGCAACCGGGCACTGCGTGCGAAGCTCGGCCCACTCCACGGGCGGTTGCAGCGGCTCCGGATTGGCGAACGGAAACCGAAGCGGGACGGACTGGCTCACGAGGAAACCTCCCCAAACCGGGTGTACCGGGATCGGATGCGCATCCAGTCAACCCGGAGGAGGCGATTAAATCAAGTGGATGATTTAAAATTGCCTTCGGCTCAGCGGGCCGAATGGCTGGTCACGTCGGCGATGTAACTGCTCCCATCGCCATAGGGATCGCGCTGCCCCGCCGCGTCGCTCGGATGTGGATACCTAGCTGGCCCGTCGGCGGCAGCTCGGCACAGGCCGAGGCCTAGCCAGGTGGCGGCCGCGGCGCTCGGCGTGCGCGGTGTCGCCCTGCGACAGCTGCCAGGAGCGCCCTTATCTGATCGATCATGGCTTCGGCGCGGGGATCTGGCTGGTCTCGCTGGCTGTGCCTGCTCCCGGCCGGTACCGGCTGTGGGGCGCCGGCGTGCTGCTGGACATGGTGGGACCGGCTGTCGCGGCGCGGATGGAGCACGCAGTGCCGCTACACATCGAACACTTGCCGAAACGGTTCGGCCTGTTCATCATCCTGGTCCTGGGTGAATCGGTGGCGGGCATCGTGACCGGATTGCACGACGGCGAGTGGAAAGGCTCGGTGGTCGCCGGCGCAGCCCCGGCGTTCGTGGTAGCCGCGGCCCTGTGGTGGAGCTACTTCGACCTGTCCGGCGGGGCGGCGAAGCGGCGGCTGGTGGAGGAAGGCGCCGACCGTACCCAGCAGGGCGTACACGACTTCTACCTCTACAGCCACCTGCCGCTGGCACTATTCCTGGCCACCACAGCGGTCGGGCTCGAGCACGCCGTCATGCATGGCACCGACGAACATCTGAGCGCGGGGACCCGATGGATGCTCGGGATCGGCCTCGCCGGTTATCTACTGAGTGTGGGCGCTCACGTAATTGACCTGGGGTCGGCTCATGTTATTGACCCGGCCCGCCAGTCTCGGGCTGCGGAAATGATGGCGGTCCACACTGACTCGATCGGTGTGATCTTGTAGCTTCGGGGCGTTGTCCGTCTTTGCGTGGGGAGGCAGCGAGCATGGGGACGTTCGGGACTGGCCCGTTCTCCAGCGACGGAGCCGTGGACTTCCTGTCGGAGCTCGCCGACCGGCCTGCTGAGCGGCGGCCGGCAGCGTTGGAGCACATGTTCTTGTTCGTGAAGGAGAGGGGTTCGGGAAATGTTCTGCCCGGTCGCGGCACCACTGCGGGGTGCGCGTGTGGAACGCGATCTTCTCCGGCGGGTAATCCGCGACGTCCGTAGCCCGGCCCTTGTCCTTGCGGACGTGCGTCTTGACCAGCTCACCGTGGTGGAAGACCTGCACCATCGTGGCGGTGGCGCGGATGTCGACCAGTTGCCCGATCAGCTTCCAGGGCACCGAGTAGAGCGCCTTGCCGCACTTGATGTGGACGTCCGGGGCGACCTTGGCCCGCGACCACTCCGCCAGGGTGAACACCGCGACCGGCAATGGGGTCAGCGTGCCCGCCTCCGCCTGGTCGAACACCTGGATCGGGGTGCGCCCGTCCAGGCCGCGGTGCTTGCGTTGCCCGGCGACCTCGCGGCACCAGTGCAACGCCGAGGCCTGCATCTCGACCAGGGACGTGAACTCCCGGCCCTTCCACCACGAGTCCCGGATATAGGGCATCTGCCGCTCGACGCGGGGCTTGTCCTTAGGTTTGCGGGCCCGCGCCGGGTCGACCAGGACGCCGTAGTGCGCGGCGAGCTCGGCATAGGCCTGGTTCAGCTTCGGGTCGTAGAGGTCGGGCTTTTCCACGCCAGTCTTCAGATTGTCCGGGATCAGCCGGACCGGGCGCAGCCGCCGAAGAACGCGAACGCCTCGACATGACTGGCCTTCCTGGATGCGTCGTCAATCCAGGCGTCGATGGCTTCCGGTGATTGCCTGATCGCGTCGATGAGGTTCTGGATCACTTCACGCTTGCCGGGCTGGACGTGTCGATCCTCGCCTACCGCGACCTCGACCACCTCGGTTGTCGGTCTCACCGTAGATGTGGTTGATCTTGCCGTGGTTGTGGAGGCGGACCCCCACAATCGAACCGATCCGGGCCGATCGGCCAAAGACGGGTGACGACCTTTCCCGAAGGAGGAACCCGTGAGACCACCGCACCGCTCGTGCGCCCGGTGACCGCTGTCGGCGTCGCGGCCGACCACCACCTGATCCGGCAGTCGATGGCCGATCCGGAGGCGTTCGGCCAGGTCTTCGACCGGCACGCGGCCACGATCCACCGCTACCTGGCCCGCCGGGCCGGCAGCACACTCGCCGACGACCTGACCGCGGAGACGTTCCTGATCGCGTTCCGCCGCCGCGACCGATACGACATGTCGCAACCCGACGCCCTGCCCTGGCTCTACGGCATCGCGGCCAACCTGCTGCGCGGCCACCAGCGCGCCGAGATCCGGCAGTACCGCGCGCTCGCCCGCACCGGGGTCGACCCCGCCTACACCGACGGCGCCTACGAAGCCTCCGACGACCGGGTGACCGCCGCCGCCGGCGTACGCACCCTGGCCGGCGTGCTGGCGGAGTTGCCGCCCGGCGAACGCGACGTGCTCACCCTGGTCGCGCAGGCCCAGCTCAGCTACCCGGAGGTGGCCCGGGCGCTGGACATCCCGGTCGGGACCGTCCGGTCCCGGCTGCACAGCGCCCGCAAGCGCATCCGCAAGACATTCCCCGATCTCGAAGGATCTGACCATGAATGACCTCGACCTGGTCGAGCGGTTCCGCGACGACCTGCCGCCGGCCGACCCGGCGGCGCTGGCCCGGGCCCGCGCCCGGATGTTCCACGACCTGGCGCCCCGGCGCCGCGCCCGCTGGCAGTGGGGCCTGGTCCCGGCCGGTGCGCTCGCCGCGGTGATCGCCGGCGCGGTGGCGATCAGCGGGATGGGCGGCCACGCGCTGGTACCGACCCCGCACACCGCCCAGGGGCCGACGGGTGCCGGCGCCTCCGACGCGGCCACCGTACTGCGCCTGGCCGCCGCCGAGGCCCGGCAGGCCCCGGAGCTCACCGCGCGTCCCGACCAATTCCTCTACGTGGAGTCGCGGGTCACCTGGGCCGGGGCCCCGAGCCTCCTCGGCAACGTCTCCACCCCGAAGGCGAAGGGGACGGCGACCTACCAGCCGCCGGTGGAGCGGCTCCGCCGCGTCTGGCTCTCGGTTGACGGCCGCCAGCCTGGCCTGCTGAAGCAGCAGCTGGCGAGCGACGGCAAGGTGCAGACCATCCCGCTGGTGAACGAGGACGCGCCGGACGTGAAGCTGCCGTCGCCGTACCGCGATGACCTGCCCACCGACGTGACGGCCATGCGCGCCTACCTCTATCGTGCCCGGCTCGACCCGTCAGGCCCGTCCGGCCGGAACTCCGCCGCCCAGGCCTTCACCAAGATCGGCGACACGCTCCGCGAGGAGTACCTGCCGCCCCGTGCGCTGGCCGCGCTCTTCGAGGCCGCGGCCACGATCCCCGGCACGACGCTCAAGAAGCAGGCCGATCTGTCCGGCCGCAGCGGCATCGCGGTGTGCCGGACCGACCAGGGAACGAGCTTCGAGCTGATCTTCGACGCCACTACCTACGAGTACCTCGGCGAGCGGGAGGTCGCGGCCGGCGACAGCCCGTCGGTCCCGAAGGACGCCGTGATCGGCTGGACCGCCCAGCTGCGGATGGCGATCGTCGACCGGGCCGGTCAGCTGCCCTGACGCGCGTACCGCAGGAACAGCATGTCCGCAGGGAGAGCACGTGCCGTAGGGACATCTCCCTCGGAATGCTCGGCGCCCCGGTCGCGATGCGGCCGGGGCCGCCGCCCACCAGCAGCGGCGAGACCGTCAGGCAGAGCTCGGTCACCAGATCCGCGGCGATCAACGCGCCGAACAGGGCCGGGCCGCCCTCGCTGAGGAGCTGGGTCGCGCCGCGCTCGTGGCGGGCGGCGATGCCGGTGGCGAGGTCGATCTCCCCGTCGCCGACCGCGATCTCCGCGTAGTCGTCTCCGCGGCAGTGATAAATGTGGCGAGATCAGTGGCGGCCGTCGCCTCCGGGTCGGCTCGCGCACGCTTCCGCCCGCCCGCCGGCATCTCGTCGAGGCCATCTAGCCTAGGTCAGGAACTGACCGCATTTGACGGCATGATCCTCAGCATGACCAGTGACATTCTGTTCTCTCCGAAAGCTGTCCCCTACGGCGGTGCCGTCCTCAATCCGTTCGTGATCGTGGACGATGCCGCGCGGTTCGTGGACTTCGTGGCTGAGGTGTTCGGTGCGGGCGAGACCGTCGAGGCGCGGACGCCGATGGCGGACGGCAAGCTCATCCACGCCCAGCTGCGGCTCGGCACCGTCGACCTGATGGTCGCCGACCGGCTGGACGGGTGGCCGGCGCGGCCCGGCTTGCTGCAGGTGTGGGTGACCGACGCGGCGGCGGTGCTCGAGCGGGCTGGTGCCCGGGGCGCCACGACGGTGACCGAACCGACCCCGTTCTACGGCGACACCACGCTCGCCCGGATGCTCGACCCCTGGCAGAACATCTGGTGGCTCTACCAGCCGGCGCCCGGTCAGGCGGATCCGGTGCCGTCCTGGGAGGGCGGCTCCGACACCGTCTTCGCCACCTTGGACAAGGCATTGAAGTCGTTGGGCTGAGCCTCGGCCGAGAGATTCGGCCCGGGATGCGGTGTCTGTATTGCGCTCCCGGCCGATTCCACAAGTTTGACCGCATCTCAAGGGCGTCCCGTCGGCCGCTTCGACCTTCGACTGCCCCTCGTCCTCATGATCCGAGTTACCGGATCTCGGCAGTTCGGAACGCCGGCCCGACCAACGCGTGACGCTGCGTAGCACCCGCATTGCGGCAGTTGAGTGCGGGCTTGACGATGTTGCCGCGCGACGCGGCGCGGTTGACCATATACAGCGTGAACTACGTCAAAGTCGAGGTCGTGCGTTGGGTAGACGCCGAATGGCCCGGCTGGATCGAGGTGCATCTCCGCGAGGCGGACGGGACCACGACCGCCATCATCGAGAAGGTGCCCGTTCTTCTCTCAGATGAGCGACCAGCTACCGAGCCGGAGATCCCCTCCCAGATCGATATTCCGTGCGACGTGCTGGAACGAGACCAGGACGCTGCCGGCTGCACGTCCGTCCTCGTACGGCTGCACTTCCATATCCAGGACCAACGCGGCCGGAGTGTCTTTCGCGTTCCTGAAAGCGACGTCACTGGTACCCGGTAGGTTCCTGGCTGTTGGACGGTGGCGCGGCGGGCTGCTGGACGGTGGCGCGGCGGGCTGCTGGAGAAGCGCGCCATGCGGCAGATCCGGATGGCGGTATGGCGCCCTCAATGATCGATCTGGCCTTTCTCCCTCACGTACCGGAGTCGGTCACCCGAGTCATCACCGATGGCCGGCCGGGCCGAAGGAACCACACCCTCACTTCTAAAACCAGCTCGTAACGCCACCCGCTGGCTCGCCGTGTTCCCGGGATGGATCGTGAGGTAGAGGCGGGGATATCCATGGCTGAACGCCCAGTCTGCGACGGTTGACAACACGTTACTGGCCACGCCGCGCCCCCGGCCCCATGGTGCTGTCCAGTAGTCGATCTCTCCCTCCGCGGAAATCTGGATACCCCCCAACAGACGGTCAGTCCCAGACTCGGCTACGGCCCACTGCCGACCGGCATCCGTTTGCCGAGCCAGATCCGCTCGCGCCATCTCGAAGGTGTACGGGTCGGGCAGCAAGGGCATCCACCGACGCAACTCAGGATCTGCTACTGCCATCACGATGGCGGGCAGGTCACTCTCGCGGATTGCTCTAAGTCTCACGTCGGCCATACCGTCATCATCCACGGGCGCGAATGGGAAGCGCTCTGTAGCTGTTGGCTTCGGCACCGGGCTGCAAGCTCATGACGCTGGAGGCGGCAGCTCCTACGCATCCGCACTTCGGCACGAGCGTGCGTCCGGCCGGCCGGTCCTCCGCCACACCGCGTGACGGCTCACCCCGCTCGGGACCGCCGCTCGCAGTCAGCGGCAAATCCGGATGCCGCTTGCCTGGTGCGCTCGGCATGATGACGGCGTGGCTACCGACCTGCTGTGGGACGACGTCCGGGAACTCTTCGATCCCGACCTGATGGGAGCCCTCCCCGACGTTTGCGTTCCGCATACCTT
>DASWRZ010000306.1:0-9580 GCA_036402935.1 Actinoplanes sp. | reverse complement strand
CTCGGTCGGGGGCGCCGACGGTGTGCCGCTCGGGGCGACGGTGATCGGGCCGGACGCCACCGGGGTCGATACCACCGGCGACGGGGGGAGCGACGGCGTCACCGACGGGGCCGGGGCGACCGTGGACGATGACACCACCGCTGCTGCCGGTTTGGTGTGCCGGGCGGGCGCGTCGCCCATGCCACCGGCGCCTCCGGGCGCGTCGACGGCGGCCGAGCGGGTAGCCGGGGTCGCCAGCTGCCAGCCGATTGTCACTGCCACCGGTAGCCCGAGGGCCACAAGTCCGAAAAAAATGGATTTGGGGGATAACCGCACGTAAGAGAACCGGGCGAGGGGCGGCCGAGGTTACGGGCAGGTGGGCAGAAAGACCTCAGTCGTTGAGGAAGGCCGAGATGCGTTCGCGCAGGTCACGGCGGTTGTGCCAGATGACGGCCGGATCGTCGTACACAAAAAGCTCGGCCTTGGGCAGCAGCCCGGCCAACCGCTCGGCCCAGGCCACGGGGTGTACCTCGTCGCCGAGGCAGCCGAGCACGAGGGCCCGCCCGGTGAACCCGGCCAGCGCCGTCACGTCGGGAACCGCGGGCTCCCGCCACAGCGTGCCGATCTGCGGAGCCGGCGGATGCTCGCGGACCTGCGCGACCCGCCGGCGTACATAAGCGTCGCCGGCCGGCGTGCCGCGGACGTCGGTGGGCAACTCGGTTTCGATCGCGGCGGCGATCGCCGCCGCGTCACCCGCCTCGGCGGCGGCCAGCAATCCTGCGGTCCGCGACACCGCGGCCTCCGGGCGTACGCCGTCCAGCGGCGCCGGGAGATAGCAGACAACCCGCTCGAACCGGTCGGGTGCCTCGCTCAGCAGGCGGCACAGCGCTCCGGAACCCATGCTGACCCCGACCGCCCGGGTCGCCCCGGACCGGTCGGCGACGGTACGCAGGTCGGCGGCGAGATCACCGAAGGTCCACGGCCCGGGCGGCGCCGCCGAGCGGCCGTGCCCGCGGAAGTGGAAGAACACCCGGCGGCCGGCGACCCCGCTGCCGAGTGGCCGGGTGCCCGCGATATCGGCCGCGAACCCGTGCGCAAACACGGTGACCGGCTCGCCGGAGCCGGTCACCAGTTGTTCCAGCCCGTCGACCAGGACGGTCGGCGGCTGCCCGAAGGTCGCGCTCACCCGTTCACCCGTTCATCTGCTCACCCGTTCACCCGTTCACCTGCTCACCCGTTCACC
Source organism: Actinoplanes sp. (assembly GCA_036402935.1). Lineage (GTDB taxonomy): Bacteria > Actinomycetota > Actinomycetes > Mycobacteriales > Micromonosporaceae > Actinoplanes. The sequence continues at coordinate 8,358 of DASWRZ010000306.1, read as the reverse complement.
AGGAACCGCGGCCGTCCGACGCGTCCTTGAGACCGGGCCGGACGTCGAGCAGATAAATCAGCGCGGCGGCGATGCCGATGAGACCGAACAGGCCGACCGCACTGCGGCTGATGATCAGCGTGAAGAGAAGGCAGATGCCGAGGACCGCCGCCCACGCGCCCTTGGGCAGCGTGCCGATGGCCTGGAAGCCGTCACCGCGCTGGGTCAGGCAATGCACCAGGGCCACCGCCTGCACGATCAAGGAGACCAGCAGGAGCACCAGGTTGATGTAGTCATAGACATGCAGATAGAAGATCGGCGCGGAGTAGGCCATGAGAGAAAGTCTATGCTGCGGGCCCCGGCAAATGCCGGGGCCCGCAAGTCACGCGCTGGTTGAGCTGGGCGGGAATTACTCCGCGGCCGGCTTGGCGGCCTTCTTGCGGGGCTTCGGAGCGGCCTGGGCCGCCTCGACCGCCTTCGGCGCCTCGGTGGCGGTCAGGTCGGCGTTGACCACGTCGGCCGCCTCCACCACGCCGGTGCCGACCACGCGCTCGCCGCGCTCGACCAGGGCGGTGTAGATGGAGACCGCGCGGTCCTGGGCGATCTGGGCGAAGGTGGTGGCCACGCTGGCCGCGTTGCCCCGGAGCGCGTCGAAGTCGGTGGTCGCGGCCCGCTCACGCAGCTCGGAGGCCTTGGTGCCGGCCTGCTCGTTGGCGGTGCGCAGCGAGGCGGCGGCCCGCTCGCTGAGCTGGTTGACCACGGCGGGCAGCTTGCGCAGCTGCCGGTAGGCCAGGTCGCCGGCGCCGGCGGCGGCGTAGAGCGGGGCGGGGAAACGGGTCTTGGTCTGCTCGGTCATTTCGACTCCTCGGGATTGTCAGTGGTCTCGGGCACGGTTTCGGCGGCCGTGCGCCGGTTCTCATTGCGGAACGTCTCGTAGATCTGCGACAGCGACTGCTTCTGGCCGATCGTGAGATCCGGGTCGACCGCGATCGCGGCCAGCACCCCCTGCTGGCCCTCGCTGTCGAGCAGACCGGCCCGCAGGTACATCGCGGGCGTCGACACCCGCAGCGCACTGGCGATCTGCTGCAGCACCTCAGCGCTCGGCTTGCGCAGGCCACGCTCGATCTGGCTGAGGTACGGATTGCTCACGCCCGCCCGGTCGGCGAGCTGCCGGAGCGAGATCTTCGCGGTCTGCCGCAGGTCTCGGATGAAACCGCCGATGTCCTGTGGCAGGTCTTTGGGCGTGGCCATACAACGAACCTAACGCGGCCTGCTAGCTCCTGCAAGCGGAATGCTAACTGTAGCTAGCGTGAAGCCCGTCACCCGGAGAGACGTCAGGGACGACTCAGGGTACGGACCTCGCCGACCTCTTCGTCGCCCCCGATCACGGCCACTTTCAGGGCCGGTGGCTCGACCCCGAGCTCGCGCAACGCGTCGAGCAGAACCGGAGTACGCGCCCGGGCCGCTCCGTCGTCGATCTTGATAGCGATGGCGCCGACGCCGGGCAGCGCGGCCGCCACGACGCCCTCGGCCCCGCCCTTGACCAGCAGGCCGGGCACGCCGTTCATCAACACGGTGTCGTCCACGCCGGTACCCGCGACCAGCTCGGGGTGGGCCCGCATCTGATCGGCGACCAGGCGCTCCGGGGTGCCCGGCGCGGCGTCGACCAGCCGCTGGAACGAGCGGGCCAGCGCGGTCAGCGAGAACCCGAAGACCGGCGCGCCGCAGCCGTCCACCCCGACCGCCGCGATCGGCTCGCCGACCAGGTCGGTCACCGCCTCGGCGATCGCGATCTGGAGCGGGTGCTTCGGGTCGAGGTACGACTCCAGCGGCCAGTCGTTGGCCACGCAGGTCGCGAGCATGCCGGCGTGCTTGCCCGAGCAGTTCATCAGGATGCGCTCGGGGCCGCCGCCGGAGCGCAGCCAGTCGTTGCGGGCCGCCTCGGACAGCGGCAGGCCGACCGCGCACCGCAGTGCGTTCTCGTCGAGGCCGGCCGCGGCCAGGATCTCGTGTACCCGCTGGATGTGCATCGGCTCGCCGAAGTGGCTGCCGCTGATCAGGGCCAGGTCGGCGGCTTCGCGCGGGACCAGACCGGCCCGCAGCATGCCGACGGTCTGCAGCGGCTTGTTGGACGAGCGGGGAAAGACCGGACGCGTCACGTCCCCGCGGCTGCTGCCGCCCAGGATCGCGACGGCGCCGTGGTGCACGCTCTCGACGAAACCGGACCGGACCACCTCGGCGACGATCATCGCGCGGGAACCCCCAGCAGCTCGCGGGCTTCGCCGGCGGTCAGCGGCGGGCGCTGGGCCAGCTGGGCGAAGCCGACCGCCCGGGCCACCAGTTGCATGTTGGACTCCACCGGACGCCCCTTCGCGTACGTGATCGTGTCCTCCATCCCGACCCGCAGGTGACCGCCGGCCGAGAGCGAGGCGAGCATGACCGGGATCGTGGTGCGTCCGATGCCGGTCGCCGAGAACGTGGTGCCCGCGGGGAGGTCGCGGATCGCCTGCTCGCACGCGACCAGGGCGGCCGCGGTGCCTGGCATCCCGCCCGGCACCCCCATCACCAGGTCGAGGTGCACGTGGCCGCCGGCCGGCAGGCCGTACTTGCCGAGCAGCCGCTGCAGCGTCGCCAGCTGGCCCAGGTCGAAGATCTCGTATTCCGGGACCACGCCGCGCTCCTGCATGCGGGTGTGCAGGTCGACGATGAACTCCCAGCGGTTCATGAACACGCCGTCGCCGAAGTTGACCGTGCCCATCGTGCAGGACGCCATCTCGGGGCCGCAGTCGAGCACGGCCAGCCGGTCGGACTCCGGATCGGTCACCGCGCCGCCCGAGGAGAGCTGCACGATCAGGTCGGCGCTCTCGCGCAACGCCGCCACGGTGGCCCGCAGCCGGCCCTGGTCGAGGGTCGGCTCGGCGGCGCCGTCGCGGATGTGCACGTGGATGATCGCGGCACCCAGGGCCGCGCACTCCTTGGCGGTCGACACCAGCTCGTCGAGGGTAACGGGCAGGACGGGCACGTCCCGCTTACTGCTCTCGGCGCCGGTCGGAGCAACGGTGATCACGGTCCCGGTCATGGCGTGAACGTTAGTTCAGGCCGGGTCGATCGCGGCGACCGAGTCCCCCACCGTGAGCAACGCGTCGTCGGCCAGGTTGCGCTTGAGCACGGCCAGGGCGACCAGGCCCAGCTCGTGGTGCCGCACGGCGGTGCCGATGAAGCCGACCTCGCGCTCGCCCGACAAGACCGGGGTGCCCTGCGCGGGGGGCAGGTCGCTGGCGATGCCGTCGAAGTGCAGCAGCACCAGGCGGCGGGGCGGCCGGCCCAGGTGGTGCACCCGGGCGACCGTCTCCTGGCCGCGGTAGCAGCCCTTGTCGAGATGCACGGCGGCGGCGACCAGCTCGGCCTCGGCCGGGATCGTGCGGTGATCGGTCTCCCAGCCCAGCCGCGGGACGCGGTGCTCGACCCGGATCGCCTCGTAGGCCAGCAGGCCGGCGAGCGGGACACCGAGCTTTTCGATCACCGAGGTCCTGGCCTCCCGCGGGACGAGCAGATCGACCCCGAGAGGCACCCGACGGGCCAGGCCGCCCTCGAACGGCTCCACCGCGTACAGGCTCGTGGAGTGCGCGGGCACCGTGCCGGAAGCGAATTTCGGGCCCGGCACCTCGGCGAGCCGCGGCGCGGCGAGGCCGGGAAAAAGGTCGGCCGCACCGGGGCCGACCAGCGAAAGCACCGCGATCTCGGCGGTCGCGTCGCGCGGCTCGACCCGGGTGAAGAAGCGCATCATCTCGAGGTATTTCAAGAGGCCCGCGCCGGCCCCGGGCTCGGTGTCGAGCCAGGCCGTGGTGCCGTCCTCGGTGACGAAGGCGTGCTGCTCGACGTGGCCGTGCGGCGAGAGGACGAGCAGTTCGCTGCCCTGATTGGGGCCCAGATCCGACAGGTGCTGGCTGGTCAGGGTGTGCAGCCAGCTCGCGCGCTCGTCACCCGGAACCGCGATCACGTCGCGATGGGAGCGGTCGACCAGGCCGACCGCGGTGGCGAGGGTACGTTGCTCGCGCATCGGGTCGCCGTAGTGGGCGGGCACACCGGCATCGGCCGACGTGGGGTCGAGGTCCTCGACCATGACCACGGTCATCTAAAGCTCCTTACAGTCCCCGCACACACCGAACAGCGACACGTGGCCGACGTCGACCCGGAAGCCCCGCTCGGTCAGCAACCGGTCGGTCACCGGCTCCATCACACTCGGGTCTACCTCACTGATCGACCCACATCCACGGCAGACCAGGTGAACGTGCTGATCCTCACCAACGGTGTGGTAGGTCGGCGACCCGTGCGACAGGTGGGTGTGATTGACCAGGCCCAGCTCTTCGAGCAGCTCAAGGGTGCGATAGACCGTCGTGATGTTGACGCCCGCGACCCTCTCACGTACGGCCGTGTGCACCTGCTCGGGCGTGGCGTGACCCAGCTCGTGCACGGCTTCGAGAATCAGCTGGCGCTGCGGGGTCAGCCGCAGGCCGCGCTCCCGGAGCATGGCAGCTAGTGAAGTGGCGGACACACTGAAAGGTTACGCTGCGGCCGTGCCCGACCGCTTCCTCGTGTCGGCCGCCGAACTGTTCGGGGACGGCGTGTTCGAGACGGTGCACCTGCGGCCGTCCGGGCCCTGGCTGCTCGACGCCCATCTCGATCGGCTGGCCCGCTCGGCCGCGCTGCTCGACATCCCGGTTCCGGCCCTTTCCGTGGGCGCTCCGACCGCCGATCCGGAGGGGGCGCTCCGGATCATGCTGACCCGGGAGTCGTTGCACGTCGCGGTCTCGTCGATCAGTCCGGCGGTGCAGCGGGAACGGCGTGCGGGCATCCGGCTGCTCAGCGCCGATCTCGGCGTCGCCGCCGATCGGCAACCGCCGTGGTCACTCGCGGCGGCCAAGTCACTGTCCTACGCGAGCAATTTCGCGGCGCGGCGCTGGGCGACGCGGCACCACGCCGACGACGTGGTCTGGCTTTCCCGCGAGGGGTACGTCCTGGAAGCCCCGACCGCCTCGGTGGTCTGGTTGACCGGCGACACGTTGTGCACCGTGCCGCCGTCGCGGGCGCCGATCCTGCCCGGCATCACCGCGGCTCATCTGCTCTCGGTGGCCGGGTCGGTCGGTCTTCAGGCCGCCGAGCGCATGATCACGCTGACCGAGCTCGCTTCGGCCGACGCGATCTGGCTGGCGTCGTCGTTGCGCGGCTTGGCCGAGGCGGTGTCGCTCGACGGCGTGGCGCGAGCCCGTTCGCCCTGGACCGGACGTCTTCAAGCGCTGCTCGGTTTTTAGATCCTCTTTCGCCGCTTCTTGCCGCCCGCCGGGGCCCCCCGATTTCGATTCTCTCGAAAAAATGAAGATCGTGGGGGGTGCCTGTGGATAACGTGCGCCTCGGGCTCAGCCGCCGATGCGCAGCAGGCGGGCCGACATGTGCGGACGCAGGCCGCTGTCGTCGACCGCCTGCTCGTACGCATAGAGCAGCGCGCCCTCGACGATGCCGAAGAGCCGGTGCCCACCGGTCACGTGCAGGCCGCTCGGCGTATAGGCGATGGCGTCGGCCTCCATCTCGAGCCGGGTCGGGCCGATGGCCTTGCCGACATAGATCTCGGCCACGCCCTCGGGGCTGATCATCGTGGCTTCCATCTCGTCGGTGGCCCGGCCGTCATCGGTCAGCACCGGACGCCAGTAGCCCTGCTCGGCCTGCCAGTTGCCGATCGACTTGGAGTCGCCGTCGAGCAGCCAGGACCGCGACTCGAACCGCAGGAACGGCCGGCCGTCGTGACTGATCCGGATCTCCTGGGCGAAGTCGTAGTCGTCGTCGGCCGGGAACCCGCCCTGCCCGCGACCGCGCCACAGCCCGACGAACGGCAGCAGCCCGAGCAACGCCGGATGCAGGTCGGGGCCGGTGCGCAGGTCATGCGTGTCCTCGTAGGGGAAACGCTCGACCGGCGGCGCGTTGAGCCAGGGCGGCGGGCCCAGCGGATTTTCGTCGGTCACCAACGCCCCCTAGAAATGCGCACCGCCAGGTAGCCCAAACCGCCCGCCATGCCGCCCAAACCGGCGACCAGCAGGCTCACGAACCCGATCTCCGTAACCATGACCGGCCCATCCTATGCTGGCGCCCATGGCACGTTTGCTGGTCGTCAAGGCAACCGCCGGCGCGGACGCCCCGGAGCGCTGCTCGCAGGCGTTCACGGTGGCGAGCACGGCCGTCGCGTCCGGGGTGGACGTCTCGTTCTGGCTGACCGGCGAGTCGACCTGGTTCGCGCTGCCGGGGCGGGCGGCCGCATTTGAACTGCCGCACGCGGCTCCGCTCCCCGACCTGCTCGACCTGCTGATCTCCAACGGCCGGGTCACCGCCTGCACGCAGTGCGCGGCCCGGCGCGACATCGGCCCCGGCGACGTGCTCGACGGCATCCGGATCGCCGGCGCCGCCGTCTTCGTCGAGGAGATCATGGGCGACGGCGCCCAAGCAGTCGTCTACTGACGCTTGACCAGCCGCATCGCGACACCACCGAGGGTCAGCGCGTAGCCGCCGACGATCAGCCAGAGCACGCCCGGTCCGGTGATCGGCAACGAGCCGCTGCCGCCGGACGCCGCCACCGTGACGTCCAATCGCAGCGCCCGCACATTGCCGTCCTTGTCCACACCGGCCGCCACGAACGAGTGATTGCCGGCCGGCAGGCCGGCGACGAGCCGCCGGCGGAGAGGGCGACAACGCTTACGGTGTACGCCGTGCCGGCCTCCGCTCCGATCACACAGCTGGTGTCAGCGCGCCCGGCGGTGCGGGCGGCCGGCCCGGGCGACGCGCTGGCCCGGTAGCCGGTGATCGCCACCTCGTTCGATGCGGGCGCCGACCACGACACCCTGATCGAGGAATAGCCGCTGGTCGCCGTGACCCCGGTCGGGGCGCCGGGTGCCGCGCTCGATGCGCTGGGCGAGGCCGAGGGCACGGCAGTGGGCGAGGTCGTGGCCGGAGTCGTAGTCGGCGCCGAAGTGGCCAGCGCCGTAGTCGGCGCGGAAGACAGTTTTCGCTGACTCACCTTTTCCGGAAGCCGGCACAAACCATTGGCACCACCATCAACTATCGGCAGTCAGGCGCCAGTTGTGATCAGCCGTCCCGTTGTCACTGAACTGCACCACGTTGGCCGAATCGGCGGTCGACATCCGGTCGACGCCGAGCAGCTTGCCCGAGTTCTTGTTGCGGATCCGGACCCAGCCGTCGCCGTTGTCGACCAGCTGCCAGAGGTGGTCGGCCGTTCCGTTGTCCTCGAACTGCACCACCTGCGCCGAATCGGCGGTCGACATCTGGTCGACGCCCAGCAGCTTGCCCGAGTTGACGTTCTGAATCTTCAGCCAGCCGTCGCCGTTGTCGAGGAGGCGCCACAGGTGGTCGGCCGTACCGTTGTCGGAGAACTGCACGACCCGGGCACTGTTCGCCAGTGACATCGTGTCGACGCCGAGCAGTTTGCCGCTGTTCTGGTTCTGGATCTTGTAGGCCAGGCTGGTGTCCTGCCACGGGGTGCCGGCGCCGATCGCCGGGAAAGCCGTGATGCGCAGCCGGGCCGCGCCCATCGGAATCAGCGTTACGGTTTCGGCCGGCGACGAGGACGGCGTCGGACTGTTCTGCAGCGTCGTTACGATCTGGTCGACGTCGGCTTTCCAATTCGGAATCTTCCGGGCCGGCGTGGTGATGCGAATAGGAGCGTTCGCCGCCGTGAACGGATCGTTGACATTTCCCAGACCGGTGGTCACCGAAAACGCGGTCGCGCCGTCCAGGCCATAATTCCAGGCCGATCCGGGACGCACCTCACGGGTCGGCCAGGTCGTACTGCCGCCGGTCTGCGTCCAGTTCTCGCTGATCGCCAGCGAGAACGTCAGGGCCCCGAAATTGACCGAGACCGCATTATGGCCGGCGGCCCAGGTGCGGGCCTTCGCCTGCATCGGCAGACGGAGAACGACGCGGTCACCGGTGGTCCAGGTCCGTGCGATTTTCCCGTACGAGGGTCCGCCTCCCACAGAAACACCGGCCCCGTTCACGGCCACGCTCGGATTCGCGCACCACCCGGGTATGCGGAAGTACAGCGGGAAGGCCAGCGCCTTCGGGGTCGTGACCGTGTAGGTGACGGTGTCGGAGAACGGGTAGTTCGTATCCGCCTTGATCGTCACCGTGGTCCCGTCGCCGACGCGGGCCGTCACCGTCGACGGCCCGTGCAGGGTCGCCGCCAGCCCACCGTCCGGTGTGGCCACCCACATCTCCTCGACGTAGTAGGGCCAGCCCATCCCGTAGTTGTGCGGGCAGCACCGGTAGTTGTCGATGCCCAGCATGTACGCCTGCATCGCGAACCCGTTCTGGAAC
>DASWRZ010000305.1:0-16526 GCA_036402935.1 Actinoplanes sp. | reverse complement strand
GGCAGGGCATTACCGGCAATCTTGCTGCTGGGGCTGACGGTTTCCCGACATGTCGGGTTACCGGGCGGTCGGGATGTACCGTTCGAGGCCGTCCACGAGCAGGTTGAGCCCGAATTCGAAGCGGTCGCTCCCGTCCCCGGTGACCAGGTCCTCCGCGTGTTTCTGGAGGTACGGATAGGTGTCGGCGGGAAGCTCGGCGTAGTAGTCCTTGAGATCGGTGAAGAGCTGGTCGAGGAAGGTCGTCGTGTCGGCGCCGACCGTGGTGATCTCGGTCCGCCAGATCGACATCTCGTAGGCGTCGGCGGTGATGTAGAGAAAGATCCGGTCGAGCGCGAACGACGCTACCTTGGGCGGGATGCCACCACTGAGCATCAGGCCGAGCATGACGTCGGAGATCCGCATCGCGTGGGGGCCGGTCGGCACCGTGGCCAGCGCCGCCCGGGCCAGGTCGTAGTGGTCGAGCATGGCCCGGTGTGCCGAACGGCTGAGCTCCTTGACCTGCTCGCGCCACTGCCCCGGCGCAGGTTTCGGGATGGGGATCGTGCCGCACATCTCGTCGAACATCAGCTGGAGCAACTCGTCCTTGTTGGCCACGTGGGCGTAGAGGCTGGACGGGCCGGTGCCGAACTCGGAGGCGACGCGGCGCATGCTGACCGCGTCGATGCCCTCGGCCTTCACGATGCGCAGCGCCGCCTGGACGATCTGGGATCGGGTGAGCGGAATCTTGGCCGAACGCTCGGGTTGCGACCGGCGTGCGCTGCCGGGTCGCCAGGGGAACTCGTTCATCGTCGCCGAATCTACTTGACGCGAACGCTGTTCGCCATTAGAACGGTGTTCGTAAGCAAAACAGTGTTCGTACTGACGAACAGCGTTCGGAACACCGGGGGGACTTCCATGCAGGCCGTAATCGAGGAGACGAAGGCCGACACGCCTTTCCGATATCGGTGGATCGCGCTCTTCGTGATCCTCGCGGTCGAGGTAATGGACCTGCTCGACTCGCTGGTCACCACCATCGCCGGGCCGTCGATCCGGGCCGAGCTCGGCGGGTCGTACGCGTTGATCCAGTGGCTCGGCGCGGCGTACACGCTGGCCATGGCGATCGGCCTGCTGACCGGCGGGCGGCTCGGCGACATCTTCGGGCGGCGGCGGATGTTCCTGCTCGGCGCGGCCGGCTTCACGCTGGCCTCGCTCGCCTGCGCCCTCTCCCAGGCCCCGGGTGAGCTGATCGCCGCCCGGACCGTCCAGGGGCTGTTCGGCGCGATCATGCTGCCCCAGGGCCTCGGCATGATCCGGCAGATGTTCACCGACCCCAAGGAGATGGCGAAGGCGTTCGGCGCGTTCGGCCCGGTCATGGGCCTGGGTGCGGTCGCCGGCCCGATCCTGGCCGGCTGGCTGGTCGACGCCGACTACTTCGGTTCCGGGTGGCGGATGATCTTCTTCATCAACCTGCCGCTCGGCATCTTCGCGGTGATCGGGGCGCTGCGCTTCCTGCCCGACTCGCGCCTGCCCGAGCCGCCCAAGCTTGACCTGCTCGGCGTGCTGTTCGCCGCCGGCGGCGCGTTCCTGCTGCTCTTCCCGCTGGTGCAGGGCCGCGAGCTCGACTGGCCGGTCTGGTGCTTCGTGATGCTGGCGGCCGGCCTCGTCGTGTTCGGCCTGTTCTCGCTCTTCGAGGGCCGGCGCGAGCGCAAGGGGCTCGACCCGCTGGTCACGCCGAGCCTGTTCCGCAAGCGGGCGTTCACCGGCGGTCTCGCGCTGGGCATGGTGTTCTTCGGCGCGCTGATCGGCACCGGCCTGATCTTCACCTTCTACCTGCAGATCGGCCTGGGCTATTCGCCGCTCAAGGCCGGCCTGTCGACCCTGCCGCAGGCGCTCGGCACGATCGTCGGCTTCGGGATCGCCGCGGCCGGGGTGACGACCAAGCTCGGCCGCAAGGCGCTCCAGCTCGGGACGCTGGTCATGCTGGTGGCCACGGCCGGGTTCGCCTACACGGTGTGGCTGGCCGGGCCGGGCATCAGTCCGTACCGGATGATCCCGTCGCTGCTGTTCCTCGGCATCGGCATGGGCCTGGCGATGGCGCCGTTCTTCAACATCGTGCTGGCCGGCGTCGACGACCACGAGACCGGCTCGGCCTCCGGGGCGATCACCTCGGTGCAGCAGCTGGGTGGTGCGTTCGGCATCGCGGTGCTCGGCACGATCTTCTTCGCCCTGCTGCCCGGCGCGGTCACCCACCACGTCGACAGCTCGGCGAGCGAGTTGCGCACCGTGCTCACGGCGAGCGGGGTGCCCGCTGGGGCCCAGCCGGCGGTCGCGGCCGGCCTGCGGGCCTGCCTGGCCGACCGGGTCGGCGAGAACGACCCCGACGTGGTTCCGGCCAGCTGCAAGAGCGCCGGCTCGGCGCAGAGCCAAGATCCAAAGATTTCGGCGTACGTGGCGGCGCAGGTGCAGGGCGGCTTCCGTGACACCACCATCCGCACCACCGGGGTGACGGTGTTGCTGCTCCTGCTGGCCTTCGGCCTGTCGTTCTTCCTACCGCGGAACGCGCGGTCGCACGAGGAAGGCCATTGATCAGGCGGGGGTCGCGGCGGTCCGGACGAGGGCCGGGCCGCCGCGCGCTGTTCTATCCGGTGGTCGGCCCGATCCGGTGGTCGGCCCTATCTAGTGGGCAGCCCTGTCTAATGGTCGGCCCTATCTGGTGGTCGGCAGACCGGCGGCGCGCCATGCGGCGTAGCCGCCGGCCAGGTCGGTCGCCCGGTGCAGGCCGAGATCCTGCAGGGCCGCCGCGGCCAGGCTGCTCGTGTAGCCCTCCTGGCAGGTGATGATCACCTCGAGGTCGTAGCGGTCGGCGAACGGCAGCCGGGCGTCGCTGCGGGGGTCGAGGCGCCACTCCAGCACGTTGCGCTCGATCACGATGGCGCCGGGGATCTCGCCGTGCTCGGCCCGCTGCGCGGCCGGGCGGATGTCGATCAGCACCGCGCCGTCACGAAGAGCGGCGGCCACCGCGGCCGGGCCGAGGCGGTCCAGCCGGGCCCGGGCGGCGTTCAGCACATCGTCGATGCCGAGCGAGCCCGGCGGCGGGGTCAGGACGGTCGCGGTCACCACTGGGCTCCCGCCGCCTCGACCGTACGGACCTCCAGGCCCTCCGCCGTCAGGCGGTAGCGAGTCATCGTGGTCAGCGCCGGGCCGTAGACGTGGATGCTGGTCGCAGGCCGGGCCGATCGGTTGGTGACGCGGTGGACGTGCCGGGGGCCGAACCGGCGGCCACCGCCCTCGCCCAGTTCGCGGGCGGTGGCCCGCGGCCGCTCGTCGGTGGTGACCGTCTCCTCGGTCAGCGTGCCGCCGACGACCAGGAACGCGCCCGACGAGCCGCCGTGGTCGTGCAGGTCGGTGCCCTGCCCGGGCAGCCAGGTGAGCAGCCAGACCTCGTGGTCGTCGGCGACCGCGAGCCGGTGGTACCACCGCTCGACCGGGTTGAACCGGGGCGCGACCGGCCACTGCTCGGGCGCGGCGGCGTAGCGGGCGGCGATGGCGAGATGGTCGAGACGGACGTCGACGGCGGTCACGGGAACTCCTCGCTTTGCATACATTGCCTATCAGTCCTATAGGTTAACCGGCGCAGAGCGGCCTGGGCGGGCAGAACGCGCGGATTCGGTTGGCTGAGCTCGTGCGGGTGCCGCGACGGCGGCGCGAAAACGCAGGTCAGCTAGGACAGCAGGCGCTGGCGCAACGCGCCAGATCGACCGCCAGATCGGCGATGAGAGGGATGGCCTTCCGCTGCATGAGGGCCATCGTGGCTCGGCGGAAGATCGTCCGTCAAATTCGTACCGCCATGTGGACCCGGCCATGTAGACCCCGCCGTATGAACCTCGGCAAGCCGCGGTCACCACCAGCCGCGGCGCTTCGCCCCCGCCAGCAGCAGCGCCGGCCCGGGCCCGGTAGAACTCGATCACGCCCGGGAGGTACTCCCGCTCGCCGTCGGCCAGGTTGCGGATGCGGTTCATCTGATCGGTCGCGTCGGCGACCAGCGGCCGGCCGTAGCCGGCCCGCTTCCATCCGCTTCCGGACGCTGTCCGTTTCGCGTAATGCGACGTCGAGCGGAACCGTCGGATTGATCGAACCGTGCACGGTGACGACGTACTTTTCCCCGATTATCTGATCGAGTTCGAGATAGTGGACATGACCGGACGGCCCCCGTTCCGGTCCGTGCAAGATCAGCAGTTGCTGATGCGGATAAATCCGGACTCTTGGCACGCGATTGCGTTGCATACAGTCACGTACGGCCATCGGATGGCACTCGAGTACGTCGGTCAGAAGAGCCACTGCTTCGTCACCGCACTCGGGAACGTCCACCCACACCAGTGCGTCGTCCGCTCGAGAAGGGCTGCCACCTCGTCCACCGAGTGGCTCTCGATCGTCCCGCCGGTGAACGACAGGACTCGGATCGCGGCCATACGATCAACCTGGACCTGAAAGAAGCTCATAGCAGTTTGCCTCTTTCCGAACAACACGTGAAAAGAGCCCCTGTGCAACCGGCTCAACACGCTGCGTAAACCTAATTGACCTGCGAATCGGCCGTCTTGCTGCGGGGACTCAGCCGTTAAGGCGGAAATCAGCTCGGCACGCTCAACTGCAATCGAGAAAGCTATATGGTGACCTCCGCCGCCGAAACGGTGCACGGAGGACCTCGCCCGCCTCCGCCGATCCCCCCGATGAACGAGGACGGACACGTGTTGAAGTCACGCCGCGGTCTCCTTGCCGCCGGCCTAGCCGTCGCCGTGGTCGGCGCCTTGGGCGTTGCCTCGACTATGAATGCGGGCGCGGAACAGGTCTCCGGCGACCAGGAGGCCTCGCAGGCCCCCGTCGCCGACCAGGCCGATGCCACCACCGACGTGTCGACTCCACCGGTGACCCTGCCCTGGGGCGACAAGCCCCAACGCGCCCACCGTGGCCGGGCCGGCGCCTCCAGCAACGAACTTCGCGCGCAGGGCCTGCAGGCCGCCTCCGACACCAACGGGCGCCACATCGATTTCGCCCCCAAGGGCCGGATCAACAGGTCGTCTTTCCTGAAGTCCGAGAACACCGACGTGAAGCCGCCGACGCCGGCCGCCTCGGCCAGCAGTTCGGCGCCGACCTCGCCGGCGACCACGTCGCCCACGACGACCGCCACCACGGCCCCGGCCACGACGGCTCCGGCCGGCGCGGCTCCCGTCACGCAGAGCACCACCAGTGCGAACACGAGCCCGGTGCAGCCGCTCGCCGCGACCGATACGCCGAGTACCGCTGTCACCAGCACGCCGCCGGTGGTCACCGGGGGCACCGACAACAACAGCAAGGCGCTGTTGTTCTACAGCACGGCTTCGGAGGCCACGACCGCCGACGGCATGTACGCGGCGCTGGACATCAAGAAGCCGACGCTGGCCGACGGTGACTTCCACACCCTGGCCGAGCTGGCCGTGCAGTCGGCCGACACTCACCAGACCGTCGAGGTGGGCTGGAACGTCGACCGATCGGTCAACGGCGACGACGATCCGCACCTGTTCGTCTTCCACTGGGTCAACAACGTGCCGACCTGCTACAACACCTGTGACTTCGTGCCTTACAAGGGCGGTGTGGCCCCCGGCGATACGCTACCGTCCGACACCCTGAAGAAATTCGGTATCCAGCACACCAACGGTGCCTGGTGGGTCGCGTACGACACGACCTGGGTCGGCTACTTCCCCGACAAGGACTGGAGCAGCCAGGGTGTCGACTTCACCCAGGGCGGCTACTTCCAGGCGTGGGGCGAGGTCGCGGCGGCCACGGCGAAAACGTGCACCCAGATGGGCAGCGGGGCCGACCCCACCATCAAGACCCAGGTGGACCAGGCGGCCCGGATCGGCAGCATCACCTACGTGAACAACCCGGCGACGCCGAATCTGTTCATGAGGTCCAGCAGCAGTCTCTACGGGATGGGCCCGGTAACGGCCAAGACGTTCCGCTTCGGAGGAGACCCCTGCGCGCCGAAGCCTTCGTCATAGGTCACCCACGACACGATGCCCGGTCCCGGCGAGGGGGATCGGGCATCGTCCGTTTCCCGGGCTTCCGGGACTGAAATCCCTGCCTCACGATCGAACCGGAAACCGGTGGGAGGTGTAATACCCCAAGACGGGCCGTGAGTTCGAGAGGCAGGCCGGATGAGGCGACGGGGTAGCCCCGACGAGGAGCTGATGACCGCGCTCTATACCGAGCACTACGCGGTCCTGCTCAGCTTCGTCCTGCGTTACGTGCACGACCGGCACCGGGCCGAAGACCTGGTGCAGGAGACGCTGCTGCGGGCGTGGAAGCACATCGACCACCTGGACAGCGATTCCGGCCGCACCCGGTCCTACCTGCTGACCATCGCCCGCAACGTGGTGACCAACGCCTGGCGGGCCGAGCAGCGCCGCCCCCACCTGGTCGCCGACGAGGCCGCGGTGGCCGCCGTGCCCTCGGCCGACAACGTCGACCAGCTGGTCGAGGGCTGGCTGGTCGCCGAGGCATTGGAGCGGCTCTCGGCCGAACACCAGGCGGTGGTCCGGGCCATGTACTACGAGGGCCAGAGCGTCGCCGACGCGGCCCGCAAGCTGTCGGTGCCCGAGGGCACCGTGAAGTCGCGGGCCTACTACGCCGTGCGGGCGCTGCGAACCGCGTTCGAGGAGATGGGGGTCCTGCGGTGAGCGCCGAACACGACGAGCTGCGCCGGCTCCTCGGCGGTTATCTGCTCGGCGGCCTCGACGACGCCGACATCGATCGGCTCGACGCTCACCTGCGCGACTGCGACGCCTGCCGGGAGGAACTGGAAGAGCTTGCTCCCGTACCGGAGCTTTTGAAGCGTTTGCCGGAAGCCCAGCGGGCCCGGGGCGACGGCGCGCAAGCGCCGGTCAGCCTGGCGGCCCGCCCGAGTGCGGAAAACATCGAGGGCTTGCTGCGCAAGATGCGGGCCGAGCGTTCCCGGGAGAGTCGCACGGCACGCGTACGCTGGCTGGCCGCGGCCGCCGTGGTCCTGGTCGCGGCCGCCATCGGCTTCGGTGTGGTCCGCGGCAGCCACGAGCAGCAGGCCCCCGAGGCACTTCCGAGCCCGCAGCTGGTCACGGCCCAGTTCGAGCCGGCCGCGGGCAGCGGCATGGCCGGCCAGGCGACGCTCACGCCCAAGACGTGGGGCGTCTCGGTCTCGCTCGACGTGACCCGGTTGCAGGGCGAGGGACCGTTCCGCTGCCAGGTGCGCGATGCCGCGGGCGCGGTCGAGCAGGCCGCGACCTGGGGACCGACGCCGACCGGGAATGCCAAGGTGATCGGCGCCAGCTCCATCCAGCTGCGCAACGTCAGTGCGATCACGGTGGCCGACCATGACGGCCACGTGCTCGGAACGGCCGATGTGAACTGAGGCGGATCAGGTCACCCGGCGCAGTTTCACCAGGTAGGTCTGTGCGACCACGACCAGGGCCAGGAACGCCCCGCTGATCACCTGCTGCCAGTTGCTGTTGAGGTTGCCGACCTGGTTGATCAGGTTCTGGATCACGCCGAGCAGCAGCACACCGGCGACGGTGCCGGCGATCGTGCCGGCGCCGCCGGTCAGCAGCGTCCCGCCGATCACCACCGCGGCGATCGCGTCGAGTTCCATGCCGCTGCCGAGCACGGTCACGCCGGAGCCGAGCTTGGCCGCGTTGATCGCCCCGGCCAGCCCGGCCAGCAGGCCGGACATCACGTAGACCCACACCTTGGTGCGGCGTACGGCGATGCCCATCAGGGCCGCGGCGTCCTCGCTGCCGCCGAGCGCGTAGACCGCCCGGCCGAACCGGGTGCGGGCCAGCACCACCATCCCGATCACCACCAGCGCCGCGGCCAGCCAGACCGGATAGCCCAGCCCGAGGAACGAACCGCTGCCGAAATGGGCGAACGGCTTGCTCTTGACCAGGTAGGTCTCCGAGCCCTCCGAGCTGATCGCCCGCATGAGGCCGCGGGCGCCGAGCAGAGCGGCCAGGGTGACGATGAACGGCGCCATCCGCGTGTACGCGATGAGCAGCCCGTCGACCAGCCCGATCGCCCCGCACACCACGAGCGGGGCGGCGAACGCGGCGACCCAGCCGTACTGGGAGGCCCAGGCCGCGACCACGCCGCCGAGCACATAGAGCGACCCGACCGACAGGTCGATGCCGCCGGTGATGATCACGAAGGTCATGCCCAGGGCGATCAGCATCGGGGGCGCGGCCGCGACCAGGATCGTCGCCCCGTTGTCGAAGCTGCGGAAGTTGGGGAAGCCGGCCAGCGACACCACGACCACGACCAGGAGCACGGCGAGCGCGCCCTGGCGCTGCACGGTCCCGACGATGCGGTCGGTGCGCTCGGCCCGGCGGACGTCCGCGGCGACGATCGCCGCCGGGGCCTCCGGATCGGACACGATCATCGGGCCTTCCTTTCCCGGGCCACGTAGACCGCGATCAGGATGATCACGGCCTGCACCATCTCGGTCGTCGACGGCTGCAGGTTGTGTTTGATCATCGTGGCGATGACCAGCTGCATCAACAGGGCGCCGGCGACCGTGCCGACGACGCGCACCTTGCCGCCGGTGAGCGGGGTTCCGCCGACCACGACCGCGGTGATCGCGGACAGTTCGATCAGCAGGCCGACCGACGAGGCGTCGCTCGACTGGATGCGCGAGACCGACAGCAGCCCGGCGATCGAGGCGAGCACCGAGCAGACCACGTAGACGGTGATCAGGACCCGCTTGACCGGCACGCCGGCCAGTTCGGTCGCGGGCCGGTTGCCGCCGATCGCGAGCAGCCGGCGGCCGAAGACCGTACGCCGCACGACGAACGCGACCACCGCCACGAGCAGCGCGGCGATCCAGACCAGCACGGGGATGCGGAGCAGGTCGCCCGAGCCGAGATACAGCAGGTTCGAGTCGTGGATGTCCTTGAGCCGGCCGCGGGAGATGACCACGGCCAGGCCGCGCCCGCCGACGAACAGTGCGAGCGTGGCGACGATCGGTTGCAGCCCGACCTTCGCCACCAGCACGCCGTTGATCAGGCCGACGATCACGCCCGCGAGCAGCGAAACGAGGATCGCCGCGACCACGCCGTACCCGAGATAGAGCGGGATGAACGCGGCCGCGAGGGCCATCACCGAGCCGACCGACAGGTCGATGCCCTCGGTGCCGATCACCAGCGCCATGCCGAGCGCCACGATCACCACCGGGGCGACCTGGATCAGCTGGATGCGCAGGTTGCTCCAGGTCAGGAAGTACGGCGTGAAGAAGATGTTGTAGAGCGCCAGGAGAGCGATGGCCAGGTATACGCCGTACTTCGGGAGCCACGCCCGCAGACGGGCCAGGTCGACAGTGGGCCGGGCGGTGACGGCTTCGCCGGTCATGAAGGGTCTCCCGCGATCTTGGCCAGCAGGTCCTCGGTCGTGACGGCGTCGCCGGTCAGCGTGCCGACGACCACGCCGTCGCGCAGCACCACCACCCGGTCGGCGCCCTCGATCAGTTCCTCGGCGTCCGAGGAGACCAGCACGACGCCGAGGCCCTCGGCGGCCAGCTCGTCGATCAGCGACTGCACCTCGGCCTTGGCGCCGACGTCGATGCCGCGGGTCGGCTCGTCGAGCAGCAGCACCTTGGGGCCGGTGGCGAGCAGGCGGGCGAGCAGCACCTTCTGCTGGTTGCCGCCGGAGAGGTCGCCGACCAACTGGTCGGGACTGGACGCCTTGATCCGCAGGCGGGTCATGTACTTCTCGACGATCTCGTCGATCCGCTTGTCCGACACCAGGCCGAGGCGGGACACGCGGGGAAGTACGGCGAGCGCGATGTTCTCGCGTACGGAAAGTCCCGCGACGATGCCCTCGGCCTTGCGATCTTCCGGTTGCACCGCGATGCCCGCCCGGACCGCCTTGACCGTGGTCGGTTTTCCCAGATCGGTGCCGTCCACCTCGACCGTGCCGGCGTCCAGCGGATAGGCACCGCCGATCGCCTTGATCGTCTCGCTGCGGCCGGCGCCGAGCAGGCCACCGAGCCCGACGACCTCGCCCGGCCGCACCTCGAGGCTGACCTCGTGCAGCTTGTGCCGGTCGGTCAGGCCGGTCACCTTGAGCACGGGAGCGGCATCGTCGTCGCCGGTCGTCTCCCCGCTGAACGCCGTTGATCCCGCACGGCGAACCTCGGCCATATCCCGGCCCAGCATCAGCGAGACCAGCCGGATCCGTTCCAGGTCGGCCAGCTTGCCGGTGTGCACGACCTTGCCGTCCCGCAGGATCGTCACCGCGTCGCAGATGCGGTAGAGCTCGTCCAGCCGATGGCTGACGTAGACGATGCCGATGCCCCGCTCGTGCAGCGTGCGGATCACACCGAAGAGCGTCTCCACCTCGCGCGGCTCGAGCGACGAGGTCGGCTCGTCCATGATCACGACCTTGGCGTCGACCATCACCGCCCGGGCCAGCGCGACCATCTGCTGCGCCCCGAGCGGCAGCGTTCCCAATGGACGGCCGACGTCGGCCGTGACGCCGTAACCGGCCAGGATCTCGGCCGCCTCGCGGCGCATCCGGCGCTCGTCGAGCAGGCCGAACGCCGTGCGGGGCTCCCGGCCCAGGAACAGGTTGTGGGCGACGCTCATCAGCGGGACGAGGTTGACCTCCTGGTAGATGGTGGATATCCCGGCCCGCTGGGCGTCCATCGGCGAGCCGAACTGCACGGCCTCGCCGGCATAGCGAAGCTCACCGGAGTCCGGTCGATAGACCCCGGTGAGCACCTTGATCAGAGTGGATTTGCCGGCGCCGTTCTCGCCGACCAGGGCGTGCACCTCACCCGCTTGCAGGGCGAAGGAGACCTGGTCGAGCGCGCGTACGCCGGGGAAGGTCTTGCTGACTCGGGTGACCTCGAGCATCTCTTTCCCCAAAGCTTGCGGGGACGCCTTGCGGCGCCCCCGCGAACGGACTCAGTACGCGCTGTTGACGTCGGTCTTGGCGTTGCTCTGGTCGTACTGCCGGTCCTGGATGACGATGTCCTCGCCGACCGGGGTGCCGCTCAGGAACTTCTGGGCGGTGTCGAACGCGAGCGGGCCGAACCGCGGGTTGGACTCGATGACCGCGCTGGCCCAGCCGTTGACGATGTTCTGGACCGCGCTCTTCGTGCCGTCGACCGAGACCACCTTGACGTCGCCGGCCTTCTTGCCGGCGCCCTTCAGCGCGGTGACCGCGCCGAGGGCCATCTCGTCGTTCTCGCCATAGACGCCGTTGATATCGGGATTGGACTGCAGCAGCTGCTCGGTGACCTTCTGCCCGTCCTCACGGGCGAAGTTGCCCGTCTGTTCAAAGACGATCTTCACGTCGGGAGCGACCTTGGCGATCTCGTCCTTGAAACCGCTCGTCCGGAGCGTGGTCACGTTGTTGCCGGGCGAGCCGAGCAGGATCGCGACCTTGCCCTTGTTGCCCAGGGCCTTGGCCATCTCGTCGGCCGCCCGCTTGCCCTGTTCCGCGAAGTCCGACCCGATGAAGGTCAGGTAGTCCTTGCAGGGCGTCGCGTTGATCTTGCGGTCGATCGTGATGATCGGGATGTGCTTGGCCGAGGCCTTGGCGAACACCGAGTCCCAGCCGTCGGAGTTCAGCGGTGCGATGATCAGCACCTGAACACCCGAGTCGATCATCTGCTCGACGTCGCTGATCTGCTTGTTGAACTCGGAATTCGCGTTGGTGGCGGTCAGGTTCGTGACGCCCAGCTTGGCCGCCTCGTCCTTGATGGACTGGGTCTCGGTGATGCGGAACGGGTTGGCCTCCTTCTCCGACTGGGAGAAGCCGACCTTGGCCGTCTTGAGGTCGATCTTGCTGCCGCCGTACTGGTCGATCGAGCAGGTCGGGCCCGCCGAGGCGGAGGCGACGACCTGGGCGCCGGCCGACGCCGGAGCGGAACCATCGCTGGTCGAACCGCTGTCCTCGGACTTGGCGCACGCACTGATCACGAGCAGGGCGGCACCAAGAGTAACGGCCGCGGGGCGCAATCGTCCCGGGTATGTACGCATGTTTGAGCTCCTTGGTGGGTTGAACATCGGGGAGTAACCACCTGGAAACACATTCACGCACCATCAAACTTTTCCTGTCAAGCATGAGCACCAAAACCACTCACAACCGAACGCGGCTGACGGGCATCGATGGGAAGTGAGGAGAGCTTCAGATGGTGACGGCCGAGGTCCGCGCGATGTCCCACCGAGCGGACAAGGCCAGGTAGAGGCTGCGGGCCTCCTCCGGCCGTTCGCCGCTGAGCAACGCGGCGTCCTCGAGGGCGACCGCCCGCTCGAACACCCGGCCCACCTGGCGGTAGTGCTCGGCCGCGGCCAGTGCCGGAGCCGGGTCGCCGAGGAGAAGTGCCTGGCAGCGCAGGTTGGCCGCGTACGCCCGGGCCGGCCGGACCTCCCGGGCCGCCTCGGCGGCGCAGATCGCCGCCGCCTGTTCGGCAATGTCCGAACGCGACAGAGTGCGGGCGAGACGCACGACGTCAGGCAACCACTGGTGCCGCAGCATCATCGGGGCGTACGCCGGCTGCAGCAACGGCGCCAGCAGCTCGAGCGCCTCCTCACTGCGGCCCCGCTGCTGGGCCGCGAGCGACCGGGCCACCAGCAGGAAGTCGCAATTCTCCCGCTCGGCCTCGCTGGCCGGCACCGCGTCGGCCGCGCCGAGATGTGCCGCGGCCAGGTCGGGAGCGTCGCGGTGCAGCGCGATCAGCGCCGCCACCCCGTGCAGCAGCATCGTCACCGCACCCGGCTCGCGCAGCCCGTGGAAGCCGATGCCCGGGGCGTCCTCGGTCACCGCGCTCACCTCGGCCAGCGCCTCGTCCCACCGGCCGAGCCAATAGTCCTGCACCGCGGTCGCCACGTGCAGACTGGCCGGCAGCCGGTGCTCGGTGGCGAACGCGACCGCGGTCTCCAAAGTGGTCTGTGCCTCGTCGAGACGGTCGAGATTTTGCAGCGAGAACAGCCGGTTGTCGAGCAGGTCGATCGTGGTGCCGGCCAGATCCTCGTTGCCGCGGACCACTTCCAAGGCTCGGTCCACATTGGCCAGCGCCTTCTCGTGGTCGCGGCGGATCGAGCTCGTCATCCAGATCGTCTGCAGGGCGTACGCGCTCTCGTAGGGTTCACCCGCCGCCATCGCCTCGGACAGCACGATCTCGGCCCGCCGCTCGGCCAGGTCGAGGTCGTCGAGGTCGCCGCGGCGGAAGTTGGCCAGCAGCACCCGGTGCCGGGTCCGCCAGATCGTCGGCACGCCCGGCTCGTCGACCGCGTCGCGCAGCATCGCCACCGCCTCGGCGATCTCGCCCCGCCGGTAACGCATGGTGGCCAGCAACTGCCGCATCTCGGCCTTGTCGGCCGGGTCGGTGGCGAGGGTCATCGCCTCCTCGGCCTCGGTCATCGGGTAGCGCTCGCGGCGGAACTCCAGGCGTACCAGGGCGACCAGCAGCACACCGCGCTGCCCGGCCGACGGCAGGTCGGTGGCGAGCGTACGGCGGATCAGCTCCCCGGCGATCTGCGGCGCCCGGCGCACGACCTCGACGTGATGGTCGAGCAACCAGCCCAGGACCCAGCTGTCGACCACCGGGGTCTGCGCGGTCAACTGCTCGGCGACCCGGGTCACCGGGCTGCCACCGGCCGCCAGCACCTCGGCCGCGTGCCGGTGCAAGCCCGCCCGCAGAGCCGGCGGCACGCTCTCGACGAGCACCTCGCGCAGGTACGGATGCCGGAAGGCCAGGTCGGTTCCGCTGTCGACCAGCATGTTCGCGGTCAGCGCCTCCTCCAGCGCACCCACCAGCTCCAGCGCCGAGCGCCCGGTGACCGCGACGACCTCGCTGACCGAGAACTCGAAGCCGAGCAACGCGGCCAGCCGCAGCACCTCCCGGGTCTCCGGGGAGAGCAGGTCGAGGCCGGCGTGCACGGCGTCGAGCAGGGTCTGCGGCGGGTCGACGGTCACGTCGGGGGCGGTGTCGGCGCGGCCGCCGGCGACCTGGATCGCCTCGCGCTGCCGGAGCGCGCCGACCAGCTCGCGGACGAACAGCGGGTTGCCACCGGCCCGGGCGGCCAGGGCGCGCAAGTGAGGCCCGGGCGGAGCGCCGACCAGCGACTCGACGAGCCGGTCGACCTCGGGTGCGGCGAGCGGGCCGAGCCGGACCGGCCACGGTTGCCGGGCCTGCACGGCCCGGCGCAGCATCGCCAGCCGCGGTTCGCTCCGGGCGCTCGCCACCAGCAGCAACGGGAGGCGCGGGGTGAGCGCCAACAGGCGCTCCCAGACCCGTACGGTCGCCGAGTCGGCCCACTGCATGTCGTCGACGATCAGCACCAGAGGTGTGGCCGCGCAGGCCCCGCGCACCGCGGCCACGACCTGGTCCTCGGCCACGGCGGGCTCGGCGACCGGGCTGCGCGGCCGCCGCGACGCGGTCTCCAGGCCGAGTGCCCGCGACAGCACCTGCAGGGGTACGCGCGAGCCCAGCTGATCGGCCGCACCCCAGGCCACCCGGCATCCGGCATCGGCCGCGTCGGCGAACGCGAGGGTCAGCAGCTCGGTCTTGCCGATGCCGGGCTCGCCCTCGATCCAGACCGCCGACCCGCCACCCGCGGCCGCCGTGCGGACCAGGCCCCGCAGCCGGCCGATCTCGGCCGACCGGCCGAACGAGTCACGCCCGGCCAGCCCGTCCCGCAATGCCTTGGCGATCGCGGTCGGCACCACCGTGCGGGACGGCTCGGGCACCGGGATCGCGGCCGGCCGCTCGGCCGAACCGGCCAGCACCTGGCGTTGCAGGTCGCGCAGCGCCGGCCCGGGCTCGATGCCGAGCTCGGCGACCAGGGTGCGCCGGGCCGATCGGAAGACCTCGAGCGCCTCGGCGTGCCGGCCGGCCCGGTGCAGCGCGCGCATCAGCAGCTCGTGGAGCGGCTCGTGCAGCGGGTTGTCCCGGACCAGGCCGGTCAGCTCGGCGACCAGGCCGTCGTCGCCGCCCTCGTCGAGCAGGATGCGGGCCCGCTGCTCCGCCGCGGCCAGCCGCAACTCGGCCAGGCGCTGACGGTCCAGCTCCAGGAAGGGTCCGGCCAGGGTCGCGTACGCGTCGCCGCGCCAGAGTTCGAGTGCCTCGTCGAGCCGATCCGCCGCCTCGCGACCTCGACCGGCGGCGAGCAACTCGTTGGCGATCGCCCGCAGTCGCTGGAACCGGCCGGCGTCCAGGTCGTCGGGGGCGACCCGCAGCAGATATCCGCCCGAGGCCGAGCTGAGCATGCCCGGTTCGAGCCCGCGACGCAGGCCCGACACGTACGTGTAGACGCTGCCGGCGGCGGTAGCCGGCGGCGAGTCACCCCAGATCGCGTTGATCAGCTCGTCGCGGCCGACCAGCCGCCCGGCGTGGGCAGCGAGCACGGCGAAGACGGCCCGCTGCCGCCCGGGACCCAGCTCGACCTCGAGCTCGTCCACCCAGGCACGCACCGGACCGAGCACGCAGACGCGCAACGCGTTCGGCACGTGTCCTCCCGGATCAGTGACTGCCAACTTCACCGGAGACGGGCCGGGTGTCAATGGATAACGGAAACCGGACGTACGGGCAGTCCTGCTTCGTCCGGCTTCCCCGGCCCTTCAGACCTCTGGTGAACTGGGCTGTCGGTCGTCACGGAGCCATGAAGATTCCATGAAGATTCTCTGAAGGAGCTTCTCCGAGACTGACTCCACTTCGCTACTGGGAGGTGGAGTCATGGAACAGGTCCGAGTCTCGTTGCAGGCGACCGATCCGCTCAGCCACGCCGGTCTCGCCGCGCTGATGCAGTACCGCACCGACGTCACGGTGCTGCGCCCGGCGCAGCGGGTCGAGGCCGACGTGCTGGTGATGGCGGCCGAACGGCTCTCCTCCGACGTGGTCGCCTCGCTGCGCCGGGCCGGCACCGAGTCGGGCATTCCGGTCGTGCTGGTCGTTCAGGAAATCGCCGAGGCAGAGTTGCTCACCGCGGTGGAATGCCGGGTGGTGGCGATCCTGCCCCGGGCGGCGGTCACCGCCGAACGGCTCGCCCACAGCGTGAAGGCGGCGGCCGCCGGCGGCGGCGTGATGCCCCCCAACCTGGTCGGCGAGCTGCTCAAACACGTCGAGCGCATGCAGCGCGACGTGCTCACCCCGAACGGCCTCAACCCGTCCGGCCTGACCCCGCGCGAGATCGACGTCCTCCGCCTGATGGCCGACGGCTTCGACACCAACGAGATCGCGGGCAAGCTCTGCTACTCCGAGCGCACGGTCAAGAACGTCATCTACGGCGTCACCCACCGACTCAAGCTCCGCAACCGCTCCCACGCCGTCGCCTACGCCCTCCGAGCCGGCATGATCTAGCGCCGGCATGATCGAGTGCGGGCTGAAACTCGTTATCGCGCGGCTCGCCGGGTGGGTTGAATGAGGGCATGAGTCCGACAGTTCCGCCCAAGCTTGCGCCCGGTGACCGGGTCGCCGTCGTCTCACCTTCGTTCGCCGCTCCCGGCCTCTTTCCCGCCGTGCATGAGCTCGCAATGCGCCGGCT
>DASWRZ010000304.1:0-4258 GCA_036402935.1 Actinoplanes sp. | reverse complement strand
CCGGTTGATGATCGTGTAGATCTCGTACTTGGCGCCGACGTCGATACCGCGGGTCGGCTCGTCGAGGATCAGCACGTCCGGATCGGTGAAGATCCATTTGGACAGCAC
The DNA here is from genome assembly GCA_036402935.1 of Actinoplanes sp. Classification (GTDB taxonomy): domain Bacteria; phylum Actinomycetota; class Actinomycetes; order Mycobacteriales; family Micromonosporaceae; genus Actinoplanes. The sequence continues at coordinate 4,150 of DASWRZ010000304.1, read as the reverse complement.
GACCTTCTGCTGGTTGCCGCCGGAGAGCTTGCCTGTGACGCTCAGGACGCTGGGCGCCTTGATGTTCATGGACTGGCGGTACCCGTCGGCGACCTTGTACTCCTCGTTGTCGTCGACCCAGCCGCGGTTGGCCAGCTTGCCGAGGGCGGCCGCGGAGACGTTCCGCTTGATGTCCTCGATCAGGTTCAGCCCGTACCGTTTGCGGTCCTCCGTCGCGTACGCGATGCCGTGCTGGATGGCCTCGCGCACCGACCGCAACCGGATCTCCCGGCCGTCCTTGATGATCCGGCCGCTGATACCGGTGCCGAAGGCCCGGCCGAAGACGCTCATCGCCAGTTCGGTGCGCCCGGCGCCCATCAGCCCGGCCAGGCCGACGATCTCCCCCCGCCGCAGCGAGAGGTTGGCGTTACGCACCAGCACCCGGCCGTGCTGGGTCGGGCTGTGCACGGTCCAGTCCTCGATCCGCAGGATCTCCTCGCCGATCCGGGGCTCGTGCGGCGGGAACCGATGGTCCAGATCGCGACCGACCATGCCGGAGATGATCCGGTCCTCGGTCAGGCCCTCGGACGGCAGCGTGGTGATCGTGCGGCCGTCGCGCAGGATGGTCACCCGGTCGGCGATCGCCAGCACCTCGTTCAGCTTGTGCGAGATGATCACGCACGTGATGCCCTCGTCGCGAAGGCCGCGCAGCAGGTCGAGCAGGTGCGCCGAGTCCTCGTCGTTGAGCGCGGCGGTGGGTTCGTCGAGGATCAGCAGCTTGACCCGCTTGGACAGCGACTTGGCGATCTCGACCAGCTGCTGCTTGCCGACACCGAGGTCGATCACCGGGGTGACCGGGTTCTCGTGCAGCCCGACGCGCCGCAGCAGTTCGCCCGCCGCGGCGTTCGTACGGTTCCAGTCGATCATGCCGCGAGAGGTCTGCTCGTTGCCGAGGAAGATGTTCTCGGCGATCGAGAGCATCGGCACCAGCGCCAGCTCCTGGTGGATGATGACGATGCCGCGGTGCTCGCTGTCGCGGATGCCGGAGAACCGGCACGGCTGCCCCTCGAAGGTGATCTCACCCTCGTAGTCGCCGTGCGGGTAGACGCCGGAGAGCACCTTCATCAGCGTCGACTTGCCGGCGCCGTTCTCCCCGCAGATCGCGTGAATCTCGCCGCGGAGCACCTCGATGTCCACGTCCGACAGCGCCTTGACGCCGGGAAAGGACTTCGAGATGCCCCGCATGTGCAGGATTGCCTCGCTCATTTACCGAGCTGAGCCGTCGTGTAGTAGCCGGTGTCGACCAGTTCCTTCTGGTAGTTCGACTTGTCGACGACGACCGACTGCAGCAGCATCGACGGCACGACCTTCTTGCCGTTGTTGTAGTCGGTGGTGTTGTTGACCTGCGGCTGCTGACCCTTGAGGATCGCGTCGGCCATGGTCACCGTGGTCTTGGCCAGCTGGCGGGTGTCCTTGTAGATGGTGCTGTACTGCTCCCCCGCGATGATCGACTTGACCGAGGCGAGCTCGGCGTCCTGGCCGGTGACGACCGGGTAGGGCTGGGCGGCGGTGCCGTAGCCGTTGCTCTTGAGCGCGGACAGGATGCCGATCGACAGGCCGTCGTACGGCGAGAGCACGCCGTCGACCTTGGCCCCGCTCTTGTACGTGGAGGTCAGCAGGTCCTCCATGCGCCGCTGCGCGGTAGCCGGGTCCCACCGCAGGATCGCGATCGTCTTGAAGTCGGTCTGCTTGCTCTTGACCACGATGGTGCCGTCGTCGATGAACGGCTTGAGCACCGTCATCGCGCCGTTGAAGAAGAACGTCGCGTTGTTGTCGTCCGGCGAACCGGCGAACAGCTCGACGTTGAACGGGCCCTTCGCGGTGCCCTTGGAGCCGTCGGCGTTGAGCACCTTGAGCCCGGTGAGCAGCGAGGTGGCCTGCTGCACGCCGACCTTCGCGTTGTCGAAGGTCGCGTAGTAGTCGACGTTCGGCGTGTTGAGCAGGAGCCGGTCGTACGCGATGACCGGGATGTTGTTGGCCTTGGCGTTGTCCAGCTGGGTGGTCAGCGCGGTGCCGTCGATCGACGCGATGATCAGCAGCTTGGCGCCCTTGGTGATCTGGTTGTCGAGCTGCTGGGTCTGGGTCGGGATGTCATTTTCGGCATATTGCAGGTCGACCTTGTAGCCGAGCGCCTCGAGCTGCTTCTTCAGGTTGTCGCCGTCGCTGATCCACCGCTCGCTCGAGCGGGTGGGCATCGTGACGCCGATCAGGGCGCCCTGGTTGCCGGACGCGCCGGCCTGCTTGTCGACGGTCTTCTCGCTCGAGCCGCAGGCGGCCAGCGCGACGGTCAGGAGGGCGGCGGAGGCCACGGCCCCCAGTCTGGCAAGTCTCATCGCGGTGGAACTCCAATTCACGGGGGTGCGGACGCCCATCGACCGCGGTGAGTCGGGGCGCTGCGGTGGCGTCGAGTGTGAACGCTCACACTTGCCCTGTCAACGGGTTCCGGCAACCTTGTGGACACATCGTTGAAACGGCCTGCGCTCTGCTTTTCCGCAGGCCGGCCCGCCGGCCGGGCGCCCCGGGCCGGCTCCCGTTGTTATCGATAACAGATTCGGCACGATGTTCGGACGGGCACCTTGACAAGCCATCGAGCGCCGCCGTTGGATGTTACCGGGAGGTAACGCCATGATCACGGGGATGTTCGCGCTCGTCCTGGCCGTTCCGCTTGCTCTCTTCGGCCCGCCGGCCCAGGCCGCGCCACCGGCGTGCGCGGCGCCGGCCCCCAGTTCGACCCAGCCCGGCTACCTGGTCGCCGACCCCGACTGCGAGATCGACGGGACCCCGTTCGCCGCCCTGGCCGGCGCTCGCGTCTACACCGGCGTCCGGGCCGGCGCGGCCTACCGCATCGAGGTGCCGCAGCACTGGAACGGCCGGCTGGTCGTCTGGGCGCACGGCTACCGGGGTGCCGGCACGACGGTGTACGTCGACAATCCGCCGCTGCGCGCCCACTACGTCGCCGACGGCTTCGCTTGGGCCGCTTCCAGCTATGCCACCAACGGGTACGACGTCGGGCAGGGCGTCGCCGACTCGTACTCGCTGATCGACCAGTTCGGTCGTGTGACCGGCACGCCGGCCCGCTCGGCGCTGATGAGCGGCGCCTCGATGGGCGGCCAGGTCACCGCCGTGATGATCGAGAAGCATCCCCGCTCGTTCACCGGCGCGATGCCGATGTGCGGCGTGCTCGGCGACATCAGCCTGTTCGACTACTTCCTGGACGCCGACGCGACCGCCGCCGCGCTGACCGGCGTACCGATCAGCTACCCGCTGCACCCCGGCGACACCTACCAGGACCAGTGGCGGGCCCAGGTAGCCCGGATGCTGCCGGCCCTCGGGGTGACCGCGGGCGCCCCGCCGGCCCTGACCGCGACCGGCAGGACCTGGTCGGCGGTCGTCGAGCGGCGTACCGGCGGCGTACGGCCCGGTTTCGACGGCGCCTTCGCGTACTGGAACGCCGCCCGCTCCCTCGACCCGCTGTCCGACCTGCCGTTCCTGTTCGGCCTCTATCCGGGCCTGAGCGGCGGCACCGAGAACATCGCCGCGGGCAACGTGGCCGGCAACCGGTTCACGCTCTACCGCTCGACCGACGGTTTCTGGCCTACGGCCGCCGAGTGGAAGCTGAACGCCTCGGTCCTGCGGGTGCGCCCCACCGTTCCGCCGTCGAAGGACCTCTCCGGCGTCCCGCACGTCTACGGCCGCCCGACGATCCCGGTGCTGTCCATGCACGACGTGGGCGACCTGTTCGTACCCTTCTCGATGGAGCAGATCTACGCCCAGCGCGTGGCCGCCAACGGCCGTGCGGGCCTGTTCGTGTCCCGCGCGATCCGCGGCGTCGGCCACTGCGACTTCACCCCGGCCGAGCTGACGCAGGGCTTCGACGACCTGGTCCACTGGGTCGACACCGGCAACCGCCCGGCCGGCGACGCCATCCTCGACCGGCGCGCGGTGGCGTCGCCGGCCTTCGGTTGCCGCTTCACCGACGGCACCCACCAGTTCTTCGTGGCCCCCGCCTGCCCGGCCTGACAGCGACCGGCGGTCGATGGGCGTCGCGTCGCTCAGGAGCGGTGTCGTTCAGGAGCGGTGTCGCTCAGGAACGGTGTCGCTCAGGAACGGT
>DASWRZ010000303.1:0-11665 GCA_036402935.1 Actinoplanes sp. | reverse complement strand
CGGGCTGGCCGACCACCTCGATCGACTCGACGAGGCGCTGGGTCCACGTGGCCGAGAAGGCGGCCACCCGGGACTCCGATTCGAGTGAACCGTCGAACGGCCGGGCCAGCAGGCCGTCGACCAGTTCGGCCCGGACGAGTTCGACGGCGGCCGCGAAGGCCTCGTCGTTGACCATCCAGGCGTCCTTGCGGTGCAGCTGACGGCGCAGGGACTCGATGGCGCCGCCCGACCGGCCGAGGTCGGTGTCGGAGCCCCAGCGCTGCCAGGCCATCAGCTCGGCGGCCACGGCGCCCTGCTGCAGGACGCCGACGCGGTGCACGTCCTCGAGGTCGTGGATGGCGTACGCGATGTCGTCGGCCGTGTCCATGATCGAGGCCTCGACGGTCTGCTGCCAGTCGGCGACCCGCCCGGCGAAGGGGGCGCGGGCCGCGATCAGGTCGTCGACCTCGGTGGAGTAGGCGCCGAATTTGACCGAGCCGCCGTCCGGGTCGTCGGGCGAGGCGGCGGCGCCTCGCGGGGCCGGATCCATGAAGCGGGGGTGCGGTTCCGGGTAGCCGCGGCGAGTCCACGGGTATTTGAGGATCGCCGCGCGGACCGCGTTGGTCAGGTTGAGCCCGATCGTGGCCGGCCCGCGGATCTCGGTGCTGGTGACGATGCGGTACGACTGGGCGTTCCCCTCGAAGCCGTCCCGGAGCCGCAGCCGGTTGCGGGCGAGATGATCGAGCACGCGCTCGCCGAGGTGTCCGAAGGGCGGGTGTCCGAGGTCGTGCGCGAGGGCCGCGGCCTCGACCACATCGGGGTCGCAGCCGCCCAATTTATCGGTTATGTCGGAGTTACTGGCGGCGACCCGCTCCGCGAGAGCCCGCGCAACCTGCGCCACCTTCAACGAATGGGTCATCCGGTTGTGCACGAGAAGACCGGCGCCACCCGGGCTGATCACCTGGGTGACGCCGGCCAACCGTGCGAAGAACGGAGAACTGACGATCCGGTCCCGGTCGACGCGAAACGGGCTGGCGGCCAGATCGCCGGGGGCGAACAGCCGATCGCCGAAGAGCCGATGAGCACGCGGATCGTCCATCCCCCAGACGTTACCGGGACTGCAGCGCGTCCAACCCGACGGCCATCGCCACGACGAGCCGCCGATCCAGCTGCGGATCGTGGATCGTCACCACGTACCGGTCCCGCAGCCCCCACTTCTTGACCACCGAGAACGCCGGCCGGTCCCCGATCACGAACTCGAAGTGGTAGGGCAGCCACGACAGCCAGTCGACGAACCGGCGCAGCAACGCGACCAGCAGGCTGCGCTCCTGCCCGACCATCTCGCCGTAGCCCGGCTGCTCCACGTGCCACGTCGAGCGGATCAGGGACTTGCCGAAGTTCTTCCGGAACAGCCCGACCGGCGTGCCGGCCGCGTCGAAGACGTCATAGGTCGCGCCCAGGTCGAGCACCTGGCGCGCCTTGAAGCCGAGAACCGGGGTCTGCTTGGTGTCGTCGGTGTAGAGGGTGACCTGTTCCTTGAACGCCAGCCGCTTCTGCTGGGCGAAAGCGAGCAGGCCCGCCTCGTTGCCCTCGGGGCTGACCGCGTGCACTTCGTATTGGTTGACCATCAGGCGCACTCGCTGGCGCATGATGAGTTGCTGCTGGGTCTGCAATGTTGTGACCGTCACGGCCTGGCAGTGTGTCACAACCGCGCGAATCTGTGGAGATCCTCAGCACCTCTGTGGCGAGAGGTGGCCACGCCCGGAACAATGGCGGAATGGCGAAGCGAGGACGTAAGGGATCTCTGATCGCGCTGGCGCTGGGCGCGGCGGCGGTGTGGATCGGCCGGGACATCCCCCGCCAGATGGGCGCCAAGGCGACCGGCGCACGGCTGGCGCGGATGCAGGCGTCCCCCCAGTATTCAGCCGGCAAGTTCCGCAACACCGTTCCCGCGACCGAGATCCCCGCCGCCTCGATCCCGTCCCTGGCGATGGCCGCGATGAGGGGCCGCGACGCCCGTCACCCGCACCAGCCGATCCCGCTGGCCACCCCGCCGGTCGGCGCCGACGCCGAGGGCCTGCACGTCACCTGGTTCGGCCACTCGTCGGCGATGGTCGAGATCGAGGGCAAGCGCGTGCTGCTCGATCCGGTGTGGAGCGAGCGCTGCTCCCCCTCCCGACTCGGCGGCCCCAAGCGCCTGCACGAGCCTCCGGTGCCCCTGCGCGAACTCCCGCCCCTCGACGCCGTCCTGATCTCCCACGACCACTACGACCACCTCGACATGGAGACCATCCAAAACCTGGTCGACCTGCAGGCGGCCCCGTTCCTGGTCCCGCTCGGCGTCGGCGCGCACCTTCAGCGCTGGGGTGTCCCCGCGACCCGCATCGTCGAACTCGACTGGGACGAGACCCACCACATCGCGGGCCTCGACTTCATCGCCACCCCGGCCCGGCACTTCTCCGGCCGCGGCTTCACCCGCGACGAGACCCTCTGGACCAGCTGGGTGATCAACGGCCCGACCCGCAAGGTCTTCTACTCCGGCGACACCGGCTATTTCCCCGGCTTCGCCGAGATCGGCGAGCGCCACGGCCCCTTCGACGTCACCCTGATCCAGGTCGGCGCCTACGGCGACGCCTGGCCCGACATCCACATGGTCCCGGAAGACGGCGTGGCGACCCACGTGGACGTCCGCGGCGGCCTCATGATCCCGGTCCACTGGGCCACCTTCAACCTGGCCCTGCACGACTGGTCCGAACCGGCCGACCGCACCTGGCACGAAGCCAAGGCCCGCGACGTCAACCTGGCCGTCCCCCGCCCCGGCGAACGCGTGGACGTCGACAACCCGCCGGCGGTCGACGGCTGGTGGCAACAGATCGCCTGAAGATCAGGATGTCGCAGCGGGTGGTGGATACGGACCGCTGTTCCCCAGGGCTGGCCGCGCCGATCAGTTGACGCAGAGGCAGAAGGGGTGGCCGGCCGGGTCGAGGAACACGCGGAAGGTCGTGCCGGGCTGATGCGGGTGCTTCGTCGCGCCGAGCCCGAGCACCGCCTTCTCGCCCTCGTCGAGGTCGTCGACGTTCACGTCGAGGTGCATCTGCTGGGGGTGTTCCTGGCCCGGCCACTCCGGCGGCCGGAAGTCGTCGACCTGCTGGAACGAGATGCAGTTGCCGTTCTCGGCGCGAATGTCGGCCCAGCCGTCGGAGGTCTCGACCTTCCAGTCGAGCACCGTGCCGTAGAAGTTCGCGAGCGCGCTCGCGTCGGGGCAGTCCATGACGAAGGCGGGGTATCGAGCGATAGCCATGGCGTGATGCTAGGGGCCGTTCCGGACGTTCCGCGTCCGGATTCGCCGGGGCTGTTGGTCACCGACCCGGAGTCCGGAACTGATCCGAGCCCGGCACCGGTTGGTGCGGGGCTCTTTTCTCCTTGCTGGGTTCCTCTGGCGGCGAACACGGTAGGCAATGCAGGTGCAACGGCGTAATCATGTAATCAAGTAATCCTCTCGGGAGGTCATGATGCGCTACCGTCCTACTCCGCCCGGCGCCCGCACCGAGCCGCCGACCGCCGACGACGCACCCGCCTGGGTCACCGGGGCCATCCCCGATGGCTGGTTCAGCGAGCGGCCCGAAGTCGTGATCGACCGCGACGAGATCATCATCTGGGGCCGGCTGCCCGAGCCCGCGCTCGGCGACGACGCCACCGAGGCCGACCGGGCCGCGGCCCAGGCCGGACGGATCAACCAGTTCCGGGAAGACACCCGGGACGACCGGATCCGGGTCGCCCGCCAGATCGAGCACCGCTACCAGCGCAAGGTCGCGTGGGGGCTGCGCTGCGGCGACACCAACGAACTGTTCACCCACCTCGCCGCGCCGGTGATGACCCGGCTGCGACAGCCGGAGCGGCAGATCCTCGACACGCTGGTCGACGCCGGTGTGGCCCGGTCGCGCTCGGAGGCGCTGGCCTGGTGCGTCCGGCTGGTCGGGGAGCACACCGAGGAGTGGCTGGGCGACCTGCGCAACGCGATGACCAAGGTCGACGAACTGCGCCGTCAGGGACCGAATACTGTCTAACCGTGCTGCGTCAGGTCACCGCCATCCGCTACGTCACCCCTCTGCGTGAGGGCGGGTCGCTGCCCGGCGTCGTCGAGGCCGACGACGAGGGGACGTACGTGGTGAAGTTCCGCGGGGCCGGCCAGGGCCCCAAAGCCCTGGTCGCCGAGGTGATCTCGGGAGAGTTGGGCCGGCGGCTCGGGCTGCCGGTTCCCGACCTCACCGAGATCCACCTCGACCCGATCGTCGCCCGCGCCGAGCCCGACGAGGAGGTCCAGGAGCTGATCAAGGCGAGCGCGGGCTCCAACCTGGGCATGGACTTCCTGCCCGGCGCGCTCGGCTCCGATCCGGTCGCGCACCCGGTCGACGCCGGGCTGGCGTCCCGCATCATCGCGTTCGACGCGTTCGTGGAAAACGTCGACCGCAGCTGGCGTAACCCCAACCTGCTGATGTGGCACGGCCGGCTCTGGATGATCGACCACGGCGCGACGCTGTATTTCCACCACAACTGGCCCCGGGCCGCCGCCGTCGTGCACCGGGCCTACAAGTGGGACGACCACGTGCTCCGGCCGTACGCGAAAGCCCTGCCCACCGAGGGCCCGCAGCTCGCCGCCCGCCTGACCCCCGGCCTCCTGGCCGAGGTCATCGACCTCGTCCCGGCCGAATGGCTCGACGACGGTGACCGCGACGCCTACCTGGCCCATCTGACCGCCCGCGCGGCCGAGCCGGGAGCGTGGCTGCCGTGAGGGTCCCCTACGAGTACGCGGTGATCCAGGCCGTCCCCCGCATCGAGCGCGGCGAGCTGATCAACGTCGGCGTCCTGCTCTATTCGCAGGCCCGCGACTTCCTGGCCGCCCGCACCCACCTGCACGAGGACCGGCTGCGCGCCCTCGACCCGGACGCCGACGCCGACGCCCTGCGCACCGCCCTGTCGTCGTGGGAGGCCACCTGCACCGGGGCGGGCGCGGCGGCCGACATGCGCCCGGGTGAGCGCTTCCGCTGGCTGGTCGCACCCCGCAGCACCGTCCTGCGAGCCGGCCCGGTGCACATGGGCCTGGCCGCCGACCCGTCCGCCGAGCTGGACCGGCTGGTCGCCCTGCTCGTCCACTGAGTCGCGCCCCCTGGCCGCTGGGCCTCGAATGGACGGCCGACGCGGCGACGCTGGAAAGACTGGCGACCTGGCCCGGAAATTGTCTTCTGGCGGCCCGGGTGGACGGCGAGATCCTCGGCACGCTGACGCTGGTCACCTTCCCCATTCCGACCGGCTTACGCGCCTGGATCGAAGACGTCGTCGTCGATGAGGCCGCCCGTGGCCGCGGTGTCGGGGCGGCGCTGACGCAGGAGGCGGTGCGGCTCGCCCACGAGGCCGGAGCCCGTACGGTCGACCTGACCTCCCGCCCGTCCCGCGAGGCGGCCAACCGGCTCTACGAACGGTTGGGGTTCCAGATGCGCGACTCCAAGGTCTACCGGCTCACGACCTCTGGCTCTTGATCTTGATCTTGATTGCGGCCGGGGCTTCCGAACGGCGGCGAAACCGGCAGACTGGGCGGATGGAATTGCCGCTGAATCCGCCGGTCAAGCCGATGCTCGCGAAGCCCGTCGCCGAGATCCCGCCCGGGCAGGTCTATGAGCCGAAGTGGGACGGGTTCCGGTCGATCGTCTTCCGGGACGGTGACGAGGTCGAGATCGGCAGCCGCAACGAGAAGCCGATGACCCGGTATTTTCCCGAGGTCGTCGAGGCCATCCGGGCCAACTTTCCCGCCCGGGCGGTGATCGACGGCGAGGTCATCGTGGCCGACACCGAGCGCAACATGCTCGACTTCGAGGCGTTGCAGCAGCGCATCCATCCGGCGGCCAGCCGGGTCAAGCTGCTCAGTGAGCAGACGCCGGCCGGCTTCGTGGCGTTCGACCTGCTGGCGCTGGGCGACGAGGATCTGACCGAGCGGCCGTTCTCCGAGCGCCGCGCGCGGCTGATCGAGGCGCTGGCCGATGCGAAGCCGCCGATCTATGTCACGCCGGCGACCGAGGACCTTTCGACGGCCCGGAGGTGGTTCGCCGAGTTCGAGGGCGCGGGGCTGGACGGGTTGATCGCCAAGGGCCGTGACCTGACCTACCAGCCCGACAAGCGGGTGATGTCGAAGATCAAGCACAAACGGACGGCGGACTGCGTGGTCGCCGGTTACCGGCTGCACAAGTCGGGCGACGACCGGATCGGGTCGCTGCTGCTGGGGCTGTACGACGAGCGCGACGTGCTGGTCTCGGTCGGGGTGATCGGGTCGTTCTCGATGGCGGTACGCGCGGAGCTGTTCCAGGAAATGCAGGCGCTCGTGACTTCGTTCGACGGGCACCCGTGGAACTGGGCCGCGCACGAGGGTGGCGAACGTACGCCCCGCAAGAACGAGATGAGCCGCTGGAACAACGGGAAGGACCTGTCGTTCGTGCCGCTGCGGCCGGAGCGGGTGGTCGAGGTGCGCTACGACTACATGGAGGGCGTCCGGTTCCGGCACACCGCCCAGTTCGAGCGGTGGCGGACCGACCGCGACCCGCACTCCTGCACCTACGACCAGCTGGAACGTCCGGTCCAGTTCAATCTGGCCGAGGTTCTCACCAGCCGCTGAGGGCGGCACTCAGGCGGACCGGCTAGCCTCGTGCCGAGTCAATGTCGTCGAAAGGCTCCGCCCGTGCCGCGTCTCGCCCGCCTGGTCGTAGCTCTTCCCGTCGCGATGGTGGTCGCGCTGGCCGGTTGCACCGTTCCGTCGTTCGCGCCTTCCGGAGGCTCGACGCCGGCCGCCCAGCAACGGCAAAGCACCACGAAGTGGACGCCCTGCCCCGACATCCCCCAGAATCTCGTGGGCCGCGGCGCGTCCGGCATGGAATACGACTGCGCGTCGGTGCCCGTCCCCGAGGACTGGAACAACCCGAATTCAGGGCAGAAGTTCGACATCGCGATGATCCGGGTGCGGTCGGCGCAACAGCACGACCGGCTCGGCTCGCTGCTGATCAACCCGGGCGGCCCGGGCGGCTCCGGCATCGACACCGCGGTCTACCTGTCGTTCGGTCAGACGCTGGGCGGCCTGCCGACCGAGATCACCGACCGGTTCGACATCATCGGCTTCGACCCGCGCGGCGTCGGCCGCTCCGACCCGATCAAGTGCATCAGTAACGCCGACCAGGACGCCAGCTTCGCGGCCGTGCCCGACCCGGTCAGCCAGGCCGACTTCGACGCCTACGTGGCGCTCAACAAGAAGATCGCCGACGAGTGCGGCCAGAAATACGGCTCCGAGCTGCCGCTCTTCTCGACCGAGCAGGCGGCCAAGGACATCGACTCGCTGCGGGCCGCGGTCGGTGACCCCAAGCTGAGCTACCTCGGGTTCTCCTACGGCACGCTGCTCGGCGCGACCTACGCCCAGCTGTTCCCGACCAAGATCCGGGCGATGGTGCTGGACGGCGCGGTCGACCCCAAGCAGAGCTACATCACCAGCTCCGAGGTGCAGGCCAAGGGCTTCGAGCGGGCGTTCTCCAACTTCGCGGCCTGGTGCAAGCAGACGCCGACCGACTGCCCGATCGCCCCCGACGCCCACAAGGCGGTCACCGACGCGCTGAGCAAGGCCGCGAAAAACCCGGTCCCGGGTGGCGACGGCCGCAAGGCCACCCCGGGCTGGATCTTCGTCGCGGTGATCTCGTCGCTCTACACCCAGTCGGGCTGGCAGACGCTCGCCAACGCGGTCGCCGACCTGCAGCAGGGCGACGCCAAGGGCATCTTCCAGCTGGCCGATCAGTACGCCGAGCGCGACTCCAGCGGCCACTACAGCAACCTGTTCGACGCCAACCTCGCCGTCAACTGCGCCGACGCCGACAACCCGCCGTCGGTCGACGAGGTGCGCAAGCTGCAGGGCGAGTGGCGCCAGAAGTACCCGCTCTTCGGCGGCTCGCTCGCGGTCGGGATGCTGCCCTGCACGTTCTGGCCGGGCAAGCGCGACCCCTACCCGGCCGGCGCGGCCACGGGTGCCCCGCCGATCGTGGTGGTCGGCACCACCGGCGACCCGGCGACGCCGTACGAGAACACCGCCGACCTGGCCCGCATGCTCGGCGTCGGGCACGTGCTCACCTGGGAGGGCGAGGGCCACACCGCCTACCCGAGCACCACCTGCATCGTCTCGGCGGTCGACAAATACCTGCTCAACCTGGCCGTCCCGCAGGAGGGCCTCCGATGCCCGCCGAAGTGACCTTCCGGCCGGCCACTCGCGACGACCTGCCGGCCATCATGGCGCTGCTCGCCGACGACGACATCGCCCGCGCCCGCGGCGGCTACGACGCGCTGCCCGAGGCCGCTTTCGCGCAGATCGACGCCGACCCGCGCAACGAACTGCTGGTCGCCGACGAGTCCGGCACCATCGTCGGCACCTGCCAGCTGACCTTCATCCCCGGCCTCAGCCGGGGCGGCGCGGAACGCATGACCATCGAGGCGGTCCGGGTGCGCTCCGATCGCCGCGGCGCCGGCATCGGCCGGCGCATGATGGCGTACGCACTTCAGCGAGCCCGGGCGCGCGGCTGCGCCGTCGCCCAGCTCACCACCGACAAGCGCCGGGCCGACGCGCACCGCTTCTACGAGTCGCTCGGCTTCGTCGCCAGCCACGAGGGCATGAAGCTGTCCCTCTGACACTCGCCGAGGCGACGGGACGGCCGAACCGTGGCGTTGCAAGCCGTTGAAGCAGGGCCTAGCTCTTGCCTTCCCAGTTGGCGTGGTTCATCTTGCTCGGCTGCACGCGCGGCGGCTCGCCCGGCATCTTCGGGTGGTCGGGCGGATAGGGCATGTCGCCCAGCCCCGCCTTCTCGTCGCGCTCCGACCACTGAAGCAGCGGGGTGATGTCGTGGGCGACGTCGTCGATCGACGCGTGCGGGTCACCGATCTTGGCGAAGCGGGGCGGCATCGTGCGCAGGTCGAAGTCGTCCGGCTCGACGTCGGGCAGCTCGTCCCAGGTGACCGGGGCCGACACCGTCGCCCGGGCGTTGGCCCGCAGCGAATAGGCGCAGGCGATCGTGCGGTCGCGGGCGGTCTGGTTGTAGTCGAGGAACACCTTCTCGCCGCGCTCCTCCTTCCACCACGCGGTGGTGATGTGGTCGGGCCGGCGCCGCTCGACCTCGCGGGCCAGCGCGATCGCCGCCCGCCGCACCTCGACGAACGACCACTGCGCGGCGATGCGGATGTAGACGTGGGCGCCCCGGCCGCCGGAGGTCTTCGGATAGCCCGCCCAGCCCAGGTCGGCCAGCACCTCGCGCACCACCTGGGCGGTGCTGACCACGTCACCGAAGTGGGTGCCGGGCTGCGGGTCGAGGTCGATGCGCAGCTCGTCGGGGTTGTCGGGGGCGTCGCCGCGGACCGGCCACGGGTGGAAGACGATCGTGCCCATCTGGGCCGCCCAGGCGACGTGGGCGAGGTCGGCCGGGCACAGCTCCTGGGCCGTACGCATGCTCGGGAACTTGATCGTCGCGGTCTGGATCCAGTCGGGGACGCCGCGCGTCGGGATGCGCTTCTGGAAGAACATCTCGCCCTCGATGCCGTCCGGGAAGCGCTGCAGGGTGGTCGGCCGGCGGCACAGCGCGCGCATGATGCCGTCGCCGACCGACCGGTAGTAGTCGAAGACGTCGCGCTTGGTGTAGCCCGGGCTCGGGAAGACGACCTTGTCGGGACTGGTCAGCCGGACCGTGTGCCCGGCGATCTCGATTTCCTCGGCTGCGGCTTTCGGCATGATGCGAACCCTAGGCCACCCGACCGACAAAAAGGCCGCCCGGAGGGTTCCGGGCGGCCTTCCGAGGCGTACGTGATCAGGCGTTGCGCCGCCGGCGCGTGTACCAGACCGAGGCCGCACCCGCGAGGAGCATCAGGCCGCCGAGCGAGGCCAGAGCGCCGGTCGGCGCACCGGTCACCGGCAGGGCACTGCCCGCGCTGACGCCGCCGCCGGGCTTGGTGACGGCCGGCGCCGGGGTGGCCGAGGTCGGGCTGACCCCGCCCGGCGGGACCGTGTTGGCGTGGCCGGTCGGCGTTGTGGTGGCCGGCGTGGTGGCCGGCGTGGTCGGCGCGCTGCCGTAGCCGCCGTGCCCGCGGGTGTGCGTGGTGGCCGTGGTGGTCGTGGTCGGCGTCCCGGTCCGGGTGCCGACCGGCGCCGGCCGCGTCGTGGTCGGAAGCGTGCCGGCCGGCGTCACGGTGCCGTAGCCCTGGGCGCAGTTCGCCCGGTAGCCGCCGGTGCACGGCGTGGCCATGGCGACCGGGCGGAGGCCCGCGACGCCGGCCGGAGCGGCTGTGGCCGGGGCCCCGGAGAGGGCCAGCGCGGCGAGGACGGTCACGCCGGCCGCGGGCATTCCGGCGGCGATCATCCGGCGAGTCAGGGTCATGAGGAGTATCCGTTCTGTTGCGTCGGTTCCAGGTCCGAGAGGCGAGCTTAGCGTGGATTGCCCGATTTACCCGTTAGCATCCCGCGGCGGGTCATCATCCCGGAAGACCACCGAAACGGTGACTACGCCACAGATGGGACAAAGCGAACATTTTGCTCTCGAAATGCGGGTCGACCGCGAACAACTCGCCGCTGTAGGGAGCCTGAAGCTGCAGGCTCGCCCCGGAATCCAGGTAGACCGAAACCACGGTCCGCGCGCCGCGCCGCTCGGCCCGCACGTCGACGACCCGGTTCCAGGGCGCGATCCCGTCGGCGAACACCGAATGGATGCGGATGCCCCCGGCACAGATCTCGGTGCCGGTACGCCGCCCGACCGGCGGCCCGAGCATCGCGCCGGCCAGTGGCGGCGCGACCACCAGAACCGTCCACACCCAGGACGGTGGTGCCGTCACCTCGGTCCAGGTCACCGCGGCCGCCGTGGCCAGGGCCAGCGAGACGATGCCGACCAGCGCGATCAGCGCGCCGAGGTAGAGGCCGCGGGCCAGTGCCTGCTGCCAGGTGGGGTGGAACGTTGCGGGCGATGCGTCTTCCATAACCGTCCCAACGGACCCGGCTGTGTCGTTCGCCGCACTCGTCGTCCGTCAGCGCTCATCGAAGTACGGTTGTGGTATGGCAAACGAGGCCACTGCGCGAGCTAATACCACTGTGCCTGCTGACATCTCGGTGCCCGCTGACATCACGGTGCCCACCACCGAGGACGAGTGGCGGGTCCGCCTTTCCCCGGCCGAGTTCCGGGTGCTCCGCCAGGCCGGCACCGAGCCGGCCTGGTCCGGTGAGTACGTCGACACCAAGGCCGAGGGCATGTACAACTGCCGCGCGTGCGGCGCCGCCCTCTACCCGAGTGACGACAAGTTCGACTCGCACTGCGGGTGGCCGTCCTTCGACGACGCCATCCCCGGCGCGATCCGGGAGATCGAGGACCGCAGCCACGGCATGGCCCGCACCGAGATCCGTTGCGCCGGTTGCGACTCACACCTGGGTCACGTCTTCCGCGGTGAGCACATGACCGCGAAGAACACCCGGCACTGCGTGAACAGCCTGTCCATCCGGCTCGACCCCAAGGCCTGAGCCGACGCCTGGCGGGTCGTTACCGGCGACCCGCCAGCTCGACCGACTCGACGCCGTCGACGATGCGGCGCGCTTCCTCGTTCCCGGTGTCCATGGCGACCAGGAACTGCGGCCGGTTCT